>JAFLVQ010000072.1 GCA_022508205.1 Spirochaetales bacterium | reverse complement strand
TCCTGCAAGAGCTGAATCCAGAAGCGCGCCGTCTCCTGCTTCTCGTCGCCCCTGTTGTTCCAATACGCAAAGAAATCTTTTGCGTTTTTTTCTTGTTCTGTTTGTGTCATGTTTTTTCTCTGTAAACGAATTGTGTATTTCTGTTTTACTATTTTTTTGCAGTAGGTGGCAAGTGGCGATATGAGCAACGGAAAATCACTGCCCAGACCTCGATTCTATTATGGAATAAATACGCTGCCTTGCGGAAATAAAAAAATGCTTCCTCCGAAAATCGAAGGAAGCATCCCGTGTTTTAATTTTTCTTTACTAAATCACTGCTGTTTTTGAACGCTCCGGTAAGAGTGTCGTCGTGAAACAAGTACAAGTAATTGTCGATTGTGGTTGCGGCAATGAAATCACCGACATCGTTGTCATCTGTAGCTCGGTAAAATGTTACCGTATGACTTTTCCCGCCTTTGCATAAGATTTCCACTTGCGCAACAACTTCTTTTCCTTCTACAGTGCCGGTAAATTTAAAATTATCTGCTTTGAGATTAACAATTTTTCCAAGCATAATGCCGACTGCGCTTTGGTCTATTTCGCCGCTTACTGCCGGGTCAATCACATACGCTTCTTTTTTGTCTGTTTCGGAAATTTGTTTTTTCACCGAATACTCGTCTTTCAGAAACTCACAGTCTCCGCTAAACTTCACAGCTTCAATATCGTTAAAAGCAACTCCCGGTAAAATCTCGCGGCGCGTCCAGTCTTTGTATATTCGGTCCGTTTTCTGTGCAATATCGCTATTTACCATACGGATTTTGCTGTCACCCGCAAAACGCAAATACGTAGACTTCTTTATATTTCCGTTGCTGCCCAGCTGCAAAGCCTGCGGTTTCTTATCACCGACGTAAACTTCTACATTACGAGTATTAGTTTCCGTAAATCCATAAGCCGAATCGCTTGAAGTGTCGCTTCCTCGATAAATTACGGTTCCTTCATTTAAAGAAGCAAGTATTTCAATGTAATCCAAAATCTTTTTTTGGTCGCCCGGAAGAAGCTGATTTTTACCGTCTTCTTCAACGGAAACATACCACGCATCTTTTTCTTTTGTTAAAGTAAAGCCGTCGATTTTATCCCAAATTTTTACTTTCGTAATATTTTTTGCCGATGCGTTTTTCAGCAGCATTTTGTCGGCTTTTCGTGCTTTGATACTGTTGAATGAAAACAGATTTACAGCAATAAGCAAAACAATCTGAATTGCCGCCAAAATCAATAAACCATTTATAATCTTTTTATTTTTATCCATTTTATTCCCCCTCAGGTTCTGTCGTTTCTGCATTTTCCGATTCCGATTGTTCAAAATCTTCGGCGGCAAATTGTTCTTCCAAAACTTTGCGGAATCTGCGGCGTGAAGCAAAAACTCCGATTCCGGCAGCTACAAATCCCAAAGGAATTATAACGGTTGTAAATGTTATGATAAGATTTTTGTACAAATTCAACATTGACAGATTGTTTACCTTATTCAACGGACGGCTGAATTTGCCTTTGTTTCTGATTTTAATCAACGAACCGTCTTTTGTGAGCCAATCCAAACTGTTTAATATCAGGTAAATTTCATCTTCGCGATTAAGAAAATCATTGCTGATAAAATCTTCGTTTGCGATAACAACAAGTTTTCCGGTTCCTTCCGAAATCTTTCCGCTTTTAAGCTCGGTTCCTTCCGGAGGAGTCGGCGCGTCTCTGTCTTTAAAGAAACTTTTTAATGCACCTTCATAAGCACATGCCAGAAGGTATTGAGAATTTCCGTCCTGAACAGGATATTTATATGAATCAATATCGATTTTAAAATCGTTTTCCATGCTCCAAGACCGATTGGTTGTTTTCATCAGCGGCTGAACTTTATCTTTTAACTCATCGGAAATTGTAATCGATGATGCCCAAAACAAGTTCACTTCATTGAAATCATCAACAATAGGATTTTTTTTGTTTATATTTTCGGAAATAACTTTTATCCACAGAGGGTAACGCATTCTTTCCGCAAAAACACTGCTGCGCTGCATTACCGGGTTATAAGACAAATTGTCTCCTACCAAATCGTGATTTATCGTAATACCGTAAGCCGACAGCATATTGATAATCTGATTGTCCGTTGCGGATGCCGGCGGTCCGTATGAATTTTGGAAATTAAGTTTTATACCATTGGCAAGCAGCAGCATTTTTCCGCCTGTCATCATAAATTGGTCGAGCTTGTACATATCGAATTCCGAAAAAGTTTCACCGCCCACAAGCAAAATTGTGGAAATATCATCGGGAATGGCAGACGGAGAATAAATAACTTCCGCATCGGAATATTCGTTTGTTACATATTGATACAAATATCTGAAATCTTTATCGAGTGTTCTGTCATGGGAGGAAACAAGGATTCCGATACGCCCGTTGTTCAATCCCAAAAGTTTGCTGATTTCCACATCAAGCATATATTCAAATTTTGCATCACTGAAAATTACACCGATAGAACTTGTTTTTCCTTTATAACTGAGTACAAGCCCCGAAAAACCCAAAGTACTTTTGGATTCGGTGCCTTCACTTTGGCTCAGTGCAACTTTTTTGACACCTAATTTTTCGATTTCCGCAATTTTTTCCAAATGATTTTGATTGTCAAAACTCAATTCCTCGCAGCGATAATCTACCATTCCGTTACTTTTAGCCTCGTATTCCCGAAGCATATCGTCGACATACTGAATTACCTGTGCAATTCCTTGCGCTTCCTTACAGCGTTTTTCATAGTAATAGTTAATCACCAGTTTGTTGTCGATTTTTTTCAAAAGGTCTACCGTCGGCTGGCTGATAGAATATTTTTTCCCCTGTGTACAATCGATACGCAAGTAAACTTTGCCCATTAAAAAATAAAACAGGATAATATTTATAAAAATCAGCAAAAATATGATCGTACTTTCTCTTTTCTTCATTTTCATCGTTTCGGTTTTATTCATGTTTAGCTCCATTTTTTATTTTCCAGTGCTTTGATATTGCAGTAGAAAAATATCAGTGCAACTCCAAGATAATAAACAACATCTTTGGAATGTATTACGCCTTTGCTGAAATTGGCAAAGTGTGTAGAAAAGCTGATTTCGTTTAAGAATATTTTCAGCCACCCCAGCCAATCGGGAAATACCATTACGTATGCCGATGTTATGTATCCCGCCAATGTCAACAGCAGTAATGTCGCCGCACTCAACAAGAATGAATCAATCAATTCCGATGTTATACTGGACATAAAAAACGTTACGGCAATATAAGCACATGCCATCAGCAGTGCACCCAAATATTGAGTGAATAATTGTCCCAAATCAAAATCACCGACAAAAATTTGAGTCAATAAAGGAATAAAAAGCGAGCAAGCCAACGCAATTCCTACCAATGTTAATACAGCAAGAAATTTACCCGCAATAATTTTCCATTGGGCAATCGGATAAGTAAACAGCATTTCGATAGTGCCTTCACTCTTTTCTTTAGCCCAGCTGCCCATTGCCAATCCCGGAATAAATATCGTAAATACATACGGAAGAATCGTAAAATAACGGCGCATAGACGCGGTTTCTTCCTTAAAAATTCCGCCGAAAAAATAAAAGAACATAATGTTTGTCATAAAAATAAAAAGAATCAGGAAAATATAAGCAATTGATGAATAAAAATAGCTGCCCATTTCCCGCTTATAAACCGGATAAATTTTATTGTACATGTTCAAGCTCCTGTGTGTTTGCAGTTAATTTCAAAAAGATTTCTTCAAGGTTCGGTTTTTTTTCTTCCGCATAAACCAATTTCCAGCCATTCGCATTTACCTGTTCGGTAAGTTTTGATTTGAAATCTCCGTCGGGCGACAGAAGAGCTTTGAATCTGAATTGATTTGCCGTTTCTTTTTTCTCAAACTCTACATTCCATGCACCTTTGATACCGCATACAACTTTTTCCGTATCCGAAAGTTTTTCCGCTTCTATGATGAAATCCAAGAATTTTTCTTTTGAATAATTTTCCATAAGTTCCTGCAAAGAATTGTCCGCAACAATTTTTCCGCTGTTGATAATAATAACTTTTTCACAGATTGCTTCAATTTCGGACAATACGTGAGTTGAAAGAATAATTGTTTTTTGTTCCGATAAGCGACGCAGAATCTTTCTGAACATTATAATCTGATTCGGATCCAAACCGGCTGTCGGCTCATCGAGAATAAGAATTTCCGGGTCGTGAATCATCGCGGACGCAAGCCCAACCCTTTTTTTGTAACCGTTGGAAAGTTCCTTTATCTTTCGTGCAACTACTTTTTCCAAGTTTACAAGCACAATCATTTCCGATATTTTTTTGTATTTGTCATTTCCTGCAAGTCCGCGCACATCGGCAACAAACGACAAATACTCATAAACCGTCATATCGCTGTACAACGGCGTTCGTTCGGGAAGATACCCGATTTTGCTTTTTACCGTAATCGGATCTTCAAGAGTATTGATTCCGTCAACCAGCACTTCCCCTTGTGACGGATTGAGATACCCCGTAATCATTTTCATGATGGTCGTTTTTCCGGCACCGTTCGGTCCCAGCAAGCCGACGATTTGTCCTTTGCCGATAGAAAAGGTAACATCATTTACTGCCGGAGTTTTTCCGCCATAGTTTTTTACCAGATTTTTTACCTTGATCATTTTTACACCTAACCTTATTTTTTCATCCTGCTTTACTGTACAGGTTGTTTCCAAAGATAATCAAAAAAAGTTGCCGCAGAAAAACTGCGATAAAAAAATATTCAAATAATAATTGAAAGACAAATCAATCTTTACCGCAGCGGAATAAAAAAATTGAGAACCCAAATACTGTATGTCATTTACACTGAGTTTTCCGTTTTGCGATGTTCAAAATTTTGCGGTAAATAATTAAATCTTTCTGATGTCTATAATTTCATTCAGGATTTTATCCAACTTCTTTTTCATCGATTTTTTCTTTTTGTCATCGTAATATTTGACATCCGCTTCGAGAACATTCAATTCGTTACGAATTAAAATTATTCCGTTGCAAACGTCGCTTTCGGGATCTATTGCTCCCGGAATATTCATCTCATTCAATTCTTCCTGTGAAATAGCGTTTTTTGTCCCCATAATAACCCCCAAAATAAATATTACTCAAACTTTGTTTGAGATATAACTCAAACTCACGTTTGAGATGTGACTCAAATTCACATTTGAGATATGACTCAAAACTGAAGTTTTGAGATATTACTCAAATAATGCATTCTCTGCAATCTTGTTTCCCTTATTGTCAAAAATTTGATGCAAATTTACACCGTTAAACCCATACAGCAGTTTTTCCGAAGTTCCGTCCGGATTTACCGAAGAAACTTCTTTTAAACGTCTGTTTTCGTAATACTTAGTCGAAACCGGCAGTTTCGCGTCCGAATCGGCATAAGAATAATGCCATTCTTTTTCACCCAATCCGGCAATCTGTTTCAGCACGAGCATTTGCCCGAAATCGTTATACGTATGCTCTTCGATTTTCTCCAAATCATTCCCCGAATAAATTTCGGTTTTTATATCCCGTCCGGATAAGTCATACCAAATTTTCGAGGTTTTCCCCAATTTGTAATTGGTTTCTTCCTTATAAATTTTAATTCCGCTTTGTGAATATTTATTTTCCCAGTAAAGTTTACGCTGCTCTTTCATTTTCTTTTTTGCAGGTTTCGGTGTGTCGGCAGCATCTGTTGTGACGTCGGCATTTTGAACTTCGTTTTGAGTTTCGATTTGGTTTTCGTCGGGCGAATCATCTTCCACCCGCTCTATAACTTCGCCTTTCAATTCTTCGCCGCCGGCTCCGTAATAAAAAATATAGCTTTCATTTCCGATTGTGTAATACTCTTTGGCAACGATTCCTTTCTTGGAAAAAAACGCGTCCCAATATACAATCGAACCGTCATCCATTTCTCGAATAATTTGTTTGATTCTGAATGAACTGTCATAGCGATATGTTATTTTATTTTTACGTTCCAAATACATATCATCAATTTCTTCCTGTTCCACAAGCCCGTCTTTGTTGTAAGTGTATTTAATTTGTTTGGAAATTTTTCCGTTGCGAAACTCTGTCTGAAAGGTTTTATGCCCGTTGCGGTCGTAATTGTATTCTTCTTTCAATTCGCCGTTTTGATAGAAACTTTCGTGCGATAGATTGCCTTCTGTGTGAACGTAGACCCATTTTTTATCCACTGCATTTTTTTTCCACAATGTCCGAGTAGTTTCCTGACCGATTTCATTAAATTCGCACTGTATTACATATTCATATTTATGTCTGTCTATAGCTTCAATTTGCAAAAGCAAGAGTCCGTTACTGTTTGAACGGTAGTATTCCTCTGCAGCAAAAAGCGAAATCGGCAAGCAAAGCAGTAATAAAACGATATTGCGAATTTTCATAATCATTCAAAAATTTGAGAAATAAACGTTTCGGTGTCAAACGGCGCGATATTTTCCCGCTTCTCGCCGGTTCCCACAAAGCTGAAAGGCAGTCCGAGCCGATGAGAGATTTGAAAAACAATTCCGCCTTTGCTCATTGCATCATACTTTGTAAGCATTACCAAATCGATTCCGACAGCTTCCTTAAAAGCTTCTGCCTGCGAATACGCATTTTGACCGGTAGTAGAATCGATTACAAGCATATTTCGGCGTTCGCAGCCGCCTTTGTTTTCGATAATACGATAAATCTTTTTCAGTTCTTCCATTAAATTCTTTTTATTGTGAAGGCGGCCGGCGGTATCCACAATAAGCAAATCGATTTTTTTGGCACAAGCACTGTCTACTGCATCGAAAACCACACTTGCCGGATCTGCACCTTCTCCCTGCTTTACAATGGGAATATTCATTTCCGCTGCCCATTTTGTCAGCTGCTCCGTAGCCGCCGCCCTGAAAGTGTCCCCCGCCGCAAGCATTACTTTTTTTCCCTGTTTTGAAAAATAGTCGGCTATTTTCGCAATGGAAGTTGTCTTTCCCACTCCGTTCACGCCCAAAACCAAAAGTATATTCAAACAACCGTCTTTCAGTACAAAATGTTCCTGTTTTACAAGCGGCGTAAGATAATCTTTTAATAACTCAATAGCTTCTTTTTCATCGGCAGGATTTTTCTTTCGCAGCTGCTGCACAGCCTCGCGGCTTATTCCGGCTCCGATGTCGCAGCTGATAAGCGTTTCTTCCAAATCGGCATACTGCTGAACGGAAAGCGTTTTTCCCGCAAAAAAAGCACGCAGCTTCATACCGAGAGTTTCTCTTTGATAAACAGCGGCCTGATAGAAATCTTTTTTTGCACCGTTTTTGTTTTTTTTTCGATGTATAAACAATATTACCGCAAGCACGACAACCGCAATAATTAAAACAATGCAAATTAACGGCATAAAATTTCCCATGGACATACCTCGATACTATTTTTTTATTGTTTTAGCAAAACCATTATTTAAAGTAAAGTTTTCTATAACTGCGAAAATATTACGGTTATAAGTATCAGCCATAATCCGCAGAAAATTCCGCTGAATTGAAAATATATTATTTTGTTGCGGCGCACCAATCGATTTTTTTCAAGCAGTGCCAATTCTTTTTCCTGAAAACCATTATCCGAATCACTGTCTACTTCCCTTATAATTCTTTCGGGCGGCTTCCAAAAACGTTTCGGGAAAAAAACGAAGAAAAACACATAACAAAAGCCGAAAATAAACGCAATCCAGTACCAAATTTGTATGCCCGTCAAAACATTTGCCGTTTCGGGAACATAAATCATTGTCGGAATCGGGAACCCGTTTTCAATGAAAACAATGCCGGACGCAACCGCAAAAATAGCAGCGGCGGCAATAACAGAGGTCATTAGAGCATTCAAAATGACTTTTTTCATTCTCCGAGAACCTCCGCTTTATTGCAGACTTCCATTACTTTTGTGGAAAGCTGGCGCTGAATGGAATACTGCTCTATTAATCCGCAGAATTTACCCTCTTGGTCTATAACCGCAATGAAATCGGCTTGAGTACGGCGCAGAATATCAATTACTTCTTTCATCGGAGTATTCGGCAAAACAGGCGAACCGCAGCTTCCCATAAGGTCGATTGCCGCAAGCAAATCGGAAATTTCCGAGTACATCAAGCTGTCTTTGATTTCGTTTACGGATATAACGCCTACAATCTTGTCATTTTGCGCAACGACCGGATAGTACAGATCATCGTTTTCGCTGAAAACTTTTAAAATGGTTTTTAAATTATCGTCACACTGCAAACGAACGCTTTTGGAACGAACAAAGTCCATTGCGCAGCTTTTTTCCACAATATCATCTTCGGTAATATTGAGTCCGGCTTCTCCCGCATTTTCAATTGCATATTTAATAAAAAAAGGTCCTACAATCTGCATAATAAACGTACTGGCAGTAACTACCATCAAAATATTATTTCCGATGTCTCCGGGAAACCGCTGCGCCGTAAGAATGGAAAGACCTATCGCAACTCCCGACTGGCTAAAGAGTGTAAAAGGAAGAAAGCGTCTGATTTTCGAGTTTGCTTTTCCAAAGAGTGCGCCTAAACTTGCGCCGATCATCTTTCCGAAAGTTCTTCCGCCCAAATACAAAACAAGCAGAAGCAAAATAATCGGTTCTTTGCCGAACTGACTTATATTCAGTTTCGCACCGACCAGCACAAAGAATACAACGTAAATAGGCGGCGTAAATTTATTGATTTGCGAAAACATTCCGTCGGCAGCTTTGCCGGCAGTGTTTGTCAGCACAAATCCCATAACCATACATGTCATGATGGTATCGAATTTCAGAATTCCCGAGATTCCCAATGCCGTTAAAATCGCACCTATGGAAAATGACAAAACACGTTCCGTGTCCTGATAATGGCGCACAAGATATGAAAGTACGTATCCGGCGGCTATTCCGATAATCACCGCACCGCCTATTTCCATTATTGGAGTGATGATATTTACCCACAGCGATGCGGCACTTCCGCCGCCTTGAATGCTGCTTATAACACTGGCTGAAATTGCAAACAAAAATAAAGCTACGACATCATCCAGTGCCACAATTCCGAGCAAAATAGATGTCATTGGACCTTTTGCCTTATATTCCCACAAAACATCGGTCGTTCCTGCGGCGGCAGTGGCAGACGAAATCGAACCGAACAACAAGCCCAATGCCGCAGCGTAAAAAGTATTTTTCGTCAGCAGAAGGACTACGGTAAACATAAGTATGCTCACGACGACAAAAGCTGTCAATGCCTCAAAAAAAAGTATCCATGTAAACTGTTTGCCGTATTTTTTCAAAACACTCGATTTCAGCTCACCGCCGATAGAAAAACCGATCAATCCCAATGCAAAGAAATTGAACGGCTCCATATTGGAAACCGTTTCCTCAGATATAAATTTGAGTCCCGATTCTCCTATGATAATTCCGATGATAATATACCCGACTACCTGCGGGATATGCAGCTTTTGAAACACACGCCCGCCGATTGTTCCGAAAAACAATGCAAAACCGATAAGACACAGAATATTGTGATCCATATTAAGCAGATTATCGCGGATTAAATCCAAATGTCCCATTTTACGATCCTAAATCTTAGATTCCGAATTTAATTTATTTATTACATTAGATAAATGTATTATCTGTTCTATGCTCAAATTTTCACCGCGTTCTTCCGGTGCAATCGCGCACTGCTCCATTGCCTGAAAAATATGTTCCAGCGGAATCGATTTCAGAAACGGAGAAAGCGCAAAATTATTTTTCAACTGCTTGCGCCTGTTTATAAACAGCGACCTTGCCACTGCGAAAAAAAGCTGTTCATTATCCGCAGACGGCTCGTATGTTCTGTGAACAAAACGCAGCACAACGGAATTAACGTTTGGCTGAGGATAAAAAGACGCCGGACTGATATTCGCAATGATTTTAGGTTCCGAATAATACTGACAGAAAATACTCAAACTTCCGTACTTTTTATTTCCGGCTTTGCTGACAACACGCTCGCCGACTTCTTTTTGCATCATAAAAGCTGCACGCGAAAAACCGAGTGTTGCGGTAAAAATTTTTTCCATTATCGGAGTTGTTATATAATAAGGAAGATTTCCGGTTATTACCGGCTGCTGACCCGGTGCAAGATGCGTTTTTACTGCATTTTCAAATTCTTTCAGAAAATCGCCGGCTACCAGAGTGAATTTGCAGCTGTCTCTAAATATGTTTTGTAAATGCTTTTGATACGCATTATCGATTTCAAACCCGACAACTTTTGCCGCCGACGAATCGATTAAGCGGTTTGTGAGACTGCCGAGTCCGCAGCCGATTTCAAAAACCACATCGTTCGGCGTCAATTCAAGGTTTCTGACAATTGTATCGCAAACTCCCGAATTGATAAGAAAATTTTGCCCGAACTTTTTATTTACAGCCAACCCTTTGGCAGTAAGAAATGCATTGATTTCTTTTACACTGTAATATTTAAAATCCATGCCTGAACATATACGATTTTCTTTGCGGTTGCAATGTAAAATCATAAAAATATTGCGGCTTCACAAACCGTATCTAATCGAGACAGCGCATTGATTTATTTTCTGGCAGGTCCGAAAAAACCGTTGTAAACCGACTTGCTTTCACTGACGGAAACAAAAGCCTTTTTATCCATAGTATCGATAATGGCTCTGAGCTGTTTTAATTTATCGCTGTTGGTTTCCACAAAAATCATATATGTTTCCATATTTCTGTTTGAACCCATTGCGGTTATGATTGTTTGTCCAAAGCCTTTTTCTCTCAGTTCTTTGATAACGGCATCGTTCTTACTGCTTAAAACTATTTGTACGTGGATTTTAGATTTGATGAATTGCTTGGAAAGGATTCCGCCGAGCAGCGTACCGAGTGCGAACCCGAGTGAGTATGCAATAGCAAGCGTTATTGTATCGACAATAGGATTGTCAATGTGATAATCGAGAGCTGCCTTAACGATCATAAACCAAAAGAACGCTTCCACGAAACCGAAAGGCGCGGCGAACAACGGCTTATTTTTTACAATAAAAACCGTTCTCATAGAAGCAAGACTCATATCGATAGTCCTGCCTAAAATAACAATAAAAAATACCAATACCAAATCAAGTTGAGTTCCAAAAAACATATCAATTTTTCCTTAATCAAAATAAACTTTTAGTAAAGCATAGTTATTACACTCAAATTGTAAAATAGTAAAGGGAAAAAGACTTTTCCCACTTATGGGCTTTGTTTTGTTAATAAAAAGTTTTCGATTTGTTATTGATTTATTATTATTAAAAAGAATTATAATCGGACAATCCCGATTTGCAATAAACG
>JAFLVQ010000071.1 GCA_022508205.1 Spirochaetales bacterium | reverse complement strand
GGACAGACCTCAATCCCAAAACAGAATATAGGTCCGACACTTTTTGCAGCAAGAAGATAAATACTGCCGAAGGTATAAAAAAGGGGAAACGTTCTTTTCCTTGCGAAAAATACAGTTTCCCCTTGAAACCTCGCTGCTTGACCGAAGACAATTCAACTGCAGGTTTCTTTGTTGTTCCTATTACTTAAGCACATAATTGATAACGATTGTTTGAATGTTTCCATCACCTACTTTGTACTCAATTATGTACTTGTCTTTTTTATCAATGCCATTAGCAGGCAGCCAGAATTTGAATGTACCGTTTTCAAAGTTGTACTCTTTATGAGCGGTATCATCCCAGTTGTATCCGGATACAAATTCAATTTGCCCTGCTGTTACACCCTGAAGATTAGTGCCTATTTGCAGATAAACCGCATTGTAGTTGCCACCATTTTTAGTTGCATCATCATTCTCAAATGAAATTTCATTATAATCATTTGCATTAAAAGTTACAGTAACTTCACTTCCATCGCAGCTAACATTACTAATTGCACTTGTAACTGCCTCGAAAATGTCACTTGTAAATTCATCAGGTCCTGGATTTTTCTGTTTAGTAACTTCAGAGATTGTCATATTCGTCCATTTCATATCGAATATAACATTGAATGTGTATTCTTCGGAGTTTCCATTGTCATTAGAGAATTGTACAGTTACTCTTTTTTTATTATCTGTTACTTTTGCATAGTCGAAGTATAAAGCCACGCCTTTTTCATTGTCAGGAAGATCTTCAAGAGCAAATTTGTCTTTGTTATTGACGCTTACATGTGACCAGACACTTTCATCTACTGCAATTTGAAAGCCAACCCAGTAACCGCTCTTACCAGTTGCATTTTGATGTGATTTCAGGTTTTCAGCTGAGATAGTTACATTGTAGGTAAAATCTGATCCGCTTTCTTCGGAGGCTTTAACTGAGTATTCTTTGTACAGTTCTTCAATTTTACCTTCTGTGCGACGATCTTCCAATTTTGCTGTGGTAATACTTTCTTCTATATCAATGTACAAAGTTACACCACTCAAATCAACAGTGTATTTGTAAGTTTTTGATGTTTTACCACCGTTAGTGAAATATACTTCTACGTTATCTTCTTTTTTTTCTTTTTTTGTTAATTCAGCATAATCATAGTATAAAGCCACGCCTTTACCGTTAGGAAGATCTTCAAGATCGCCATTACTTTCTTTACCATTCCAAGTGAGGTGGTATTCTCCGTTAGAAAAATTATCATTTCCTACTACCATTTGGAAACCGATCCAGTAGCCTTCTGTATCGTCTGCATTATGGTGTTTTTTCAGGTTTGTAGCTGTAATAGTTATCTTATCATCAGATCGAGAAACGTTGTAGTCTAAAAACAGACCTTCGGTAGTTCCAGCCTTACCATCTCGTAATGTCACTTTGCCAATTGTTATTCCTGCATCGATGTTTTTGTTCTCATCGTCGGATGTATCAGAAGCAAGTATTACATTGAAGCTAACGTTGTACTTGTAAATCGGAGATTTTTCACCTTTGTCATTAGTGAAGTAAACTTCCATATATTTTTCCACTTTTTCACTATAATCATAGTACATAGCAAAACCTTTATTTTTGCTATCAAGTGATTCGAGAGCGGCATCTTTAAAATCGCCGCTATTTTTAGTTCTGTAGTGTACTTTGGTTACCCGGTTGGTGTTTACTGTAAGTTGGAAACCAATCCAGTAGCCTTCTGTACCGCTCGCATTACGGTGTTTTTTCAGGTTTGTAGCTGCAATAGTAAAGGAAGTTGTGTAACCATTATCATCTTTTATATTATCAATTTTGTAGCTGCCTTTTTCGTATAAATCAGTACTTCCGTCGGAATCATCTCGTAATGTTGCAACATCAAGTTCTGGAGCAGCATCAATATACCACTTTGCGTACAGTGTAATAGCTCTGGTTATTTGAGTATTGAAATCGAATGCTGTTTCGCTGCCCTTTTCGTACCAGCCGTCGAAAATGTATCCTTCTGCACTTAGAGCAGCAGGTTCTGTAGCCTTTTTGCCGTGTTCGATTTTCTGAACTTGAGGAGGTGTCACACCATCACGGTTTGAGTCAAATGTCACTGTGTACGACGTATTGGGTGTCCACTTTGCATATAGTTCAATGTTTTTGGTTACTATGAATGTAGAATTAACTTTTTTAGTGAAAGTATTATTATCTTCATACCAACCGTCGAAGGTATTTCCTTCTTTTGTCGGAATTGGCAGCGTGCCAATTGCTTCATCTTTTTTGACTATAATAGTTGTTTTACTGTCTGCTATACTTCCGCCATTTAACTCGAGTGTAACTGTCCATGAGTTAGCATCCGGTTTTGTCCAGCGTGCGTACAGTGTAAAACTTTCGGTCACCTTAGTTGCTACATCGAATGATATTGTACAGTCCTCGTCTATGCACCAACAGTCGAAAATATATCCGCTTTTTGTCGGAGTTGGCAGTTCATCAACTGTTTCGCCATGTTTGACTTTTTTAGGATCAAGTTCATTGCCGCCCTTTGTATCAAATGTAATTTCCCAGTACTTAAAGTCCCACCCTGCATACAACGTAATGTCTGCTGTTATTGCAGTATCGAAGCTGAATTCTTTTTTGCTGTCTTTATCGGTGAACCAGCCATTGAAAACGTGTCCTTCTACACTTAGAGCAGCAGGTTTTGATGCCTTTTTGCCGTGTTCGACTTTCTGAGCTTGAGGAGGTGTCACACCGACACCGTTTGAGTCAAATGTCACTGTATACGTTTTGATTTTCCACTTTGCGTACAGCGTAATGTTTCCAGCCACCGCAGTTTTAAAATCGAACGCTTTTGTACAGTCCTTGTCTGTGTACCAACCGTCGAAGGTATTCCCTTCTTTTGTCGGATCTGTCGGCTTTGCAACGGTTTTACCTTGCTCGACCGTAACAGCTTGTATCGCACTTCCACCATTTGTCTCGAATGTAACTGTATACTTTTTTGTTTCGGGAGTAGATGGAGTATCGTTGGGATCGTCACAGGCTGCGAGGCTCAATGCCAGACAGACTGCGCATGAGAGAATGAAAAATAATTTAAAAAACCTCTTTGTCATATAAATGACCTCCATAAATTAAAAATTTATGGATATGTAAAAAAAAAAAAAAAACTGTCAATAGTTTTATTGAATATTATTTTTATTTTCACTCACTTCGGCATTTATTGTTCTTCATTTGCAATGCTTCGGCTTGCGGGCTTTCGCAGAATGTCGAAAACGATAGTTAGGGGTCAGGCCTCAATGCTAAAATAGAATATAGGCCTGTCCCCGTGTAATAAATGCGTGTTTAATAAACAGCTTGCTGCGCGATTTACCAAGTGCTTCGGCTTGCAGACATTCGCAGAATGTCGAAAACGATAGTTGGGGGTCAGACCTCAATACCAAAATAGAATATAAGCCTGTCCCTGTGTAATAAATGCGTGTTTAACAAACAGCTTGCTGCACGATTTACCGAGCAATGCTTCGGCTTGCAGGCTTTCGTTAGAATGTCGAAAACGATAGTTGGGGGTCAGACCTCAATGCCAAAATAGAATATAGGCCTGTCCCCGTGTAATAACGATAGCAATGCGTCAGGCTTGCGCGAAGTTAAGAAACGATTTGCGGGACAAGCCCGCGTGAGGTACAACTTTGTTCAAAATTTTTTGTTTTCCGTCATAGATATGTTTTGTATATGCTTACTCTCGATAATCACTTCTGATAAACGGCTCTTTGATTTTTGTATCTGTCAAAAGTCCGTATTTTTTCGGATGCCGATATGCGTTTCCGTGCACTTCGTTTTTACGATAATTGCGAAGCTGTGCCAAATCAATCTCGGCAATGTATATTCCTTCCTGTCCATTCGCCTGTAAAATACACATATCCCGTGAACCGTTTGATTCGGGAAGATAAGCCACTCCGTCAAAAACACTCGAACCTCCGTTGCAGTCAGGTACAGTTTCGGGATAATTGCAGGTGGCAATCGCCGTCATATTTTCATAAGCTCTGGCTCGCAGCTGCGAAAGACGGTTTATTTCCATAGGGCAGGCATTCGGAACAAGAATAAGCTCGGCGCCTTTCAGCATTAAAATTCGCGCGCTTTCGGGAAATTCTCTGTCATAACAAATCATCGCACCGACTGCCACCTCACCGCATGATGTATCAAGCATGGCAACAAAAAAATCTTCGCCGGGTGTTAAATCACGCTCTGCGCCGAAATCGCAAGTATGCACTTTTGCATATACGAATTTTTGCTTCCCCATCCTGTCAAAAAGGACGAGTGAATTGCGAGGCGCATTTTCGTATTTTTCAAGCAAAGTTATGCCGATAGCCATTGTAAGTTTTTTGGCAAGGCGGGCAAAGGCATTGACAAAATCACTGTCAACGGAAACTGCTTCGGCTTTCCATTCATGAACAGGTCGATTATAAATATTATATCCATTGCTCCACATTTCGGGAAACAGCGCAATATCGGCACCGTGTTCTTTTGCTTTCTCGCAGTATTTGATTCCCTTTTCAAGATTTTCCGACAGTGTTTTTGCAGGGGAAATCTGCAGCAGAGCAATACGTAAATTGCGTTTAACTGTTTGATTCAAACCAAATTCCTTCTTATTAACTCATTGAGTGAATATCTCGACAAGACGGGCAAAAATGGCCGGATGTGTTTTTTTCAGTGATATTGGTTTCATATTGCTGTTTACAAAGCAATGCATTGTGTATCCGGTGCAGCAAATTTCATCATTCTTAACGATTTCGTATTCAAATTTCATTTTTGCTCCGGTAAAAGACACCGGTTTTACAATAATTTTGAAGCAGTCTTCATATCTGATCGGGCGTATATATTTTGCGTATGCATCTATGTTCGGAATGATTATTCCCTGCTTCTCCATTTCAAATGCGCTGCATTCCAGTCGGCGCATAAAATCCATTCTTGCTTCTTCAAAATAACGGAAGTAATTCGTATGATGAACTATTCCCATCTGATCGGTTTCGTAATAGTTTGCCCGACGTTCATACGGCATTATGGTAGTATTTTTCATTTTGTTATTCTCTTTTCTTGTGTCTTGCGGTTACAACAAGCGGTTTAGACAGCAAGTTTTTACACCTTTGAAAATAAAATTCAAGCGTTTTTTCATGTTGATAAGAAATGCATATTTGGTTTGCTGCGCGGTAACGTCAGGTTGATTCCAAATCGGAATATAGGTCTGTCCCCATGTAACAAATGCGTGTTTAACAAACAGCTTGCTGCACGATTTACCGAGTAATGCTTCGGCTTGCAGACATTCGTAGAATGTCGAAAACGATAGCAATGCTTCGGCTTGCAGACATTCGTTAGAATGTCGAAAACGATAGCAATGCTTCGGCTTACAGACATTCACAGAATGTCGAAAACGATAGCAATGCTTCGGCTTACAGACATTCGTAGAATGTCGAAAACGATAGTTAAGGGTCAGACCTCAATACCAAAACAGAATATAGATCTGTCCCCATGTAATTAAATGCGTGTTTAACAAACAGCTTGCTGCATGATTTACCGAGCAATGCTTCGGCTTGCAGACATTCGTTAGAATGTCGAAAACGATAGTTGGGGGTCAGACCTCAATGCCAAAACAGAATATAGGTCTGTCCCCTTGTCATACGTCTCAGTGTACTTTTCTTTAGGGGTATAAGGGGAACTCCGATTCCCTGAACAACAATAACGTTCTGTGGCAGCTTGCCCGCAAACTACCCCTGAACCACCGCAAAGTCTCTCCGTTAAAAAAACGAAATCTTACTTACTTTTTCTTTAAATGGAAACTTCGATTATGATATAATTCATACAATGTGCACGGGAAAAATCGGACAGGCACAAATCACATTTAAAATAAGGTGGCGGCTATGAGCGACGAAAACGATAAGAACGAACTTGCAAAGTTTGAAAAGCAGGCTTTTGAGGAGATGGAAAAGAAAATCTCGGCAGCGGACGACAAGTCCATGAAGCTAATAGAGGAGTATATCGCAGACGGCTTCTACAAAACGCTTGCAAAACTTGCCGTCTACTTAGGAAAAGAACGTGCAAAGACGCTGCTTCAGAAACTCCCGCAGGATCTGCGCTCAGGCATAGAGCAGAATATAGATGCACTCGGTGAGAAAAACCGCACCGATCCCGCAATTATCGTGGAAGCAGCGCAGGTTCTTAAAAAAACAGGCTTTTACGGAAAGGAAATGGCAGATTCCGTAATCGAGAAAACGAATCAGGAAGAATTGGCCGCACTGCTGCACGAGAGCGACAAACTTTTCGAGAGGAATCCCGTCCTTGCCATAAATGTAGAGCATTACTTGTTTACAATTGAAGATCTTGTAATTCTTGACGACCGTTCCATACAGAGAATACTCCGAGAAGTCACCCAAGAGGTTCTGGCAAAGGCACTGAAAAATACCTCAGATTCGGTACGGGACAAAATCTACCGGAATATGTCAAAACGCGCTGCTTCCGTGCTGCAAGAAGACATAGATTTTATGGGACCTATACGGATTTCGGATGTTTACGAGGCGCAAAAAGAAATTATCGACATTGTCAAACGTCTTGAAAAAAACGGTGAGATTGTTATTGCCAGACTGGCAACAGAAGAATTGGTTCCTTGATTTTCGGAGGCGATATGATTAAGACTGATTATTTTTACAGAAAACTCGGCTCCGAAATCTTCGAGCATTCCGACGAACCGAAAACAATCGTTCCGCTCAAACCGAAAAACGCTTTTGTTCATCAGGCTCAATATTTTTCCTTTGAAAAAAGCGAATGGATTGACTGTAATGACGGAGTCGAAAGTCAGTTCGGGCAAGACTGCATCCTTGCGGAATTTGCGGATCACCCCATAATACCCGCCGCCCCTATCTTTTCCGTCGACAGGGTACTGCTTGATCTGAAGCAGAGCATGGAAATTGAAGATTATGACGAAAACCAAATGCGCCGGTACATCAAATGGTATAAAGAAATAAAACGGTACAAATTCAACAAAAGCAATTTTTCCGATAAAAACGGAATCGATAAAGACTGGGTCGCCGCCGAAATCGAGAGCGACGACGAGAATCTTACGCTCAAAATTATCCTCCGAAAGTTCAAGCGCACCCCATTTTCCCCAAGAAGCAAGGAGACGATCGAAATCTACGACATCATGCCGCAGCTTGAAGAAAAATCATTTTTCTTTGACTTGAAAAACGGAATCGTGGGATTAAAATGGGAAAATGAAGAAAACGATTATGATAAGGCTAAAAAGGCATTTAATAAGTATAAATCCGATATTACGACAATGACAACGGCGGAAAAATGCCTTCCCGAACAGCTGCAAAAAGAGGTCTTTAAGCGATTCATTCCGCTTGCAAGGAAGTTCACAGACATTTCCCACGAGATGTTTTGCGAGGAACCTTCGACAAATCCGCTGAAGCAGATGTGCAAAATCACGAACATTCCCTACGAAACACAACTGTGCGACGTTGTTTTTTCCGAAGATAAAAGAATACAGCGATTGAAATTCAAAATCAACCGTCGCGACCCGAACATCTTCAAGAAATTCTGCCGCAAGGCGAAAATCCAGAACACAAAGACTGTACGCACCAGTTACAACAAACGCCCCCTTTCGCTAATCACGTACATAAACGTTCGAGACTGCGGCTTCGTAGATATAAATCTCTACAATAAGGTTCTTCAAAACGAGAAATACTGCGAAGTTTTTGACCAAATCAAAATCGACTCTCTGCGAAAGTTCTGCAAGTACTGCATCAAAAAACGCGGCGAAAAACCGACGATGAACATCCTGCTGAAACCATCGGAAGACTTCTATAATAAACGTGACACAATCGATATGTTCTGCGAATATTTCAAATATATTCCGGAGGAACTTAAAAAAGACATACTGGAAGACGGCTTCACCGCATTCAACCACGACGCACTTGCCAACATCTCCTATCAAATCAAGAACAAAAACCGTACATTCACCTACACAAAGGAAGAAAAACAGCTTGCAGACAGCATAGGCGGTTTTGAATTCGCGCTGCCTAAGGACAGCCACCAGCTTCGCGAAATCGGCACTGCACTTCACAACTGCGTCGCAAACTACGCAGAAAGTGTTCTGCACAAAGACTGTACGATTGTTTACGTCCAAAAAGACGGCGAGTACAAGGTCTGCATAGAAGTCAAAGGGAACGAAATAATTCAAGAGCGTACCAACTACAACGGAAAGATCGACGAAGAAACTCAGAAAGTCCTCAATGAATGGCACGAACGCCACAGGCTTTTTTATGAATAGAAGCTCTACCGTTTCTCATTTTCCGCAAATTCTTTTTGTTATTGCAAGGTAAGTTGCATTATTGGTAAAAAAATTATAATTAATGAATTAACAAATAATCAAAATGCAAGCTAATAGATAAATACTTTGGAGGTTTAAATGAAAATTTTAAGCAGACTGTGGATCATTTTTACGATTGCATTGGTTTTTGGGTGCGAATTCGGCGAAGAAGAAAATTCCGACTCGAAAAACTCTCTTACTGAAGGAGAATGGACAGACGGCAAGATTAGCAAAGACGGACTGATAAAGAAATACACGTTTACCGTCAGCGAATGGACACGGTACTTCATTTTCATGAACAATGCGTGGAACGGTGATGACAAAAAAAGCGCATATACCGGCATAAAAATATCCCACAGCGACGGTACGACAATCAGCAGCAGTTACAGTAATGTAACAAGTTGCTATACAAAGCCAGTTACATTTCTTTCCACAAGTAGTGGTACAATCACGATAACACTGGCTTGCAACAGCAGTAGTTCTGGTTGGTCTAGTAACTGGGAAAAAGGTACCGGTACTTACGCCATAAAGTACACCTCACGTCAAGAATACACTACGCTGTCAAACGCTGATGAGTGGCATGATGACAACATTATTGCGAATGGACAGACAAACAGATATTACATTCCTGTTGATGGGGGAAGACGATACTTTGTCTACATGAACAATGCGTGGGACGGCGACGATACAAAAAGTGCATATACCGGCATACGAGCAACTCACAGCGACAATACGATAATCAGCAGCAGTTACGGCAATGTAACAAGCTGCTATACAAAACCGCTCACATTTGTTTCCGCAAACAGTGGTACAGTAACCATGATTATGGCTTGTAACAGCAGTAGTTCTGGTTGGTCTAATGATTGGGGAAAGGGCATCGGTACTTATGCTATCAAGTACAATTCACGTCCTGAATATATTACACTTTCGGAAAATGAATGGCATGAAGATGACATATTAACAAATGTTCAGACAAATAAATATTATATCTCTGTAACCGAAGGAACGAGATATAATATTTATATTAACGATGCATGGAATGGAGACGGCACAAAAAAAGCCTACATAGGTTTAACAATTAAATATACCCAAGATTCCAATGCTTCCAATCCTACTATTTGCAGCAGTTACAGCAATGCAATGAAACTGTATGATAAGCCATACACATTCACGGCATCCGGCACCGGTACAATTATCATAACTGCGGCTTGCAACAGCAGTAGTTCTGGTCGGTTCAGCGACTGGGAAAAAGGCACGGGCACTTATGCAATAAGGATACTGTCAGTGACTGATTAACAGCGGCATTGCATCACGCGCGGAAAGTTTGTTCCCGCAGGCTTTCCGTGTGGCTGCCCGCTAATCAAGTCGTGCAGCCGATTTTTACAGACATTGCGCAGTCTAATTTTTGGCGTTCGGAAGATTCGAGATATGATCGAAATACAGAACGCGAAATTTTTTAAAGTCCCGCACGAATTCAAGCAGAAAACCCTGCTGAATCATCTCATTCACAACTTCATTCAGCATCTCAAGCTCAACATCCCGATTGGCATCTCGTTCTATAACTTTGGCGACCATAGTAACCTCCTGTTTTTTACACGATATTCTTACATATAAACGGAGGAACATCAACTCAAAATATTTCACAAAATTCCGCACAACAGAAAACATTTGCCGTCATTGTTATACAGTTTAAGTACTCACCCTTGCATTTTACCGCGAACCGAAATTTACAGTACCATAAGAATCGTATCTGCAATTAATGTAAATATTTTATATTGGAATATCTGCATGCTCCATTCAAACTTTATATCCACCATTCGGGAGTCAGTTCGCCGAGTTTTACGATGCGCTCGGCAGCATAATCGAGCATAATTTCAATATCCTTGTACGTGCCCGGCATGAGCTGCACCATAAGTTCGCGGCAGGCTCCGCAGGGTGCTCCAGTCGAGCCGTCGGGTGCAACAATGCAGAGTACCTTGTCTATTTCCTGTTCACCGTTTGTAATCATATTGAATATCGCGTTTCTTTCGGCGCAGATACCAAGCGATGAACATGTATCGATGCACACGCCCGTGTATATTTTTCCTGATTTTGAGAGAATCGCCGCAGCTACTTGTCCGCATAGAACATAGTCCGAAATATGCCGTTCGTTTTGGACGCTTTTTGCCGCATCGTACATTTCAACCCAAATCTTATCCATGAGTTTTTCTCCTGATTATTGCTTTTTTGCACAGTTAGTTTTGACAGTTTTCTATGATACTTTCCGATTTCAGTTTCTCGTAATAATTCACCAGTGCGGCATTGATGTACGGTGAAACGTAAATTGAGGCAAGCCCGAATGTGATAATGCAAAGCACATACCACCAAAAAAAGCTCAACAGAAGCACAAACAATTCCCATTTATGCCCTTTCATCATTTCTTTGGATTTCCCGATTGCCTCGCCGCCGGATATATCGGGGTTGTCCGCAATTATGTAATACGTCATGGAATACCGCAGCCGTGCGATTATACCGGGAATATAAAACAGAAGACTCCAGAGAAAAACAAAAATCTTCATTAATAATAGGGCGATAAAAGCCGAACCAAACTGCTTGAAGCCTTTGAATCCGGTGTTGAACTTACCTCTTTGAGTTCTTACAACTTCAATCATGAATAATGCCAGCCCCAATTCAAGCGGACCTTGCAGAATAAGCGGACCAACGACAGTAATGGGCAAAGAAAGTCCCGAAATTATCAAAAATACAATCGATAATCCGAAAAATGTTCCTACATTGCCCTTGATTTGCAGCCTCGCCGCCGTTTTCAATTCTTTTCGATCGATTACCATTACCCTCTCCTATAAACATAATGTACTGTTGCTATATAAAATGTGTTAAAAATTGACAATATTTTTATCAATGACTGCGCGACACATTGGCGGTTGAGGCACTCGAAACCACCATTGCACAATGGGACATTTCGAGAGCCTCAATGACCGCACGACGCTCCCTACTTCTTCCCCATCAGGTAGTCCGCCACCGCCTCATACGCCGGAATCGAAACGGGGTCGATGTACTTGTTGGACGAGAGCGGGTTGGAGGCGAAGCGCACGATGACCATCTCCGCCGCGGGGTCGATGTAGATTGCCTG
>JAFLVQ010000070.1 GCA_022508205.1 Spirochaetales bacterium | reverse complement strand
TGAGATAAGAAGTGCTTATTTATCACAAAAACAGACTGAGTTCTTCCAATAAAAAACTCAGTCTTCTGTTATTGCCATACATCTATTTTCCCAAAATCATGATTATTTACATTTGGTAATCATTTCCAAAATAGCCGCCTTGGGCTGAACGCCTATCATTTTATTCATAATGTTTCCGTTCTTAAACAATACCAGCGTAGGAATACTCATAATACCGAATCTTGCAGCAAGAGCCTGTTCGTTATCTACATTGACTTTGCACACCTTCACCGTATCGCACTCATCCGCCACCTCGTCAACAATAGGTGAAAGCATCCTACACGGGCCGCACCATGATGCCCAAAAATCAATCAATACCAACCCTGTTGCTTTTTCCACTTCATTCTCAAAGTTTTCTTCATTTAATTCTATTATAGTCATTTCCTAATCTCCTTATCTGATTAATCTTTTCTAATAGGATAAAAAAGGCAGAGAAAAAACTCTGCCTTTTTTACTTATTTTTTATTATTATCCGCAGCTTTGGCATTCTGCATCATTTCACCGACACGCTTAGCCTGCAAGCCAAAAACTTCAAGTTGTGCTCTGATAATCTGCGGATAAGGATTTCCGTCGGATTCGATTGACAAGTAAGGCAGCGGCATATCATCCGGCAAATCTTTCAATCCTTCTTTGAAAACACTTCTGTTTGTCACAGCGCGCTTTCCGCCTACAGTCATATTGTTTTTCAAAATAGCTTCTGCCATTCTTGTCTGCAAGCAAGCAAAAGGCCCCAATGAAATAACACCGCATGATTCCTGCAGTGATTCTTTCAATCCTCCGGCAATGGTTAATCCTATATCGCCGATAAGTTTTGGATCAACAAGCGGATTTGCGATTTCCATAGTTTCGGCAATATCAATCGGGTCATATTCGTACAGTGAAGATTTCGCAAAAATCTTTTTAATATCCTTTTCGATACCATGCTGAATCTTTCGTTTAAAGAAGAAGAAAATTCTTTCGCCCAACGTAAATTTCACATTACCGTAATTCTTCATCTGTGTATAATCAACATAATACAGCCATTCAATCAGCGGCGTAATTTTTGCCACAAATCCCATATCGGCTAATGTATTTTCAATATCCTGACGGCTGAACTGTTCATTACGTACATACATTTCTCCGGTAATCGTAACACGATTCGCATTCCGAATATTTTTTGTCAATTCAATTTTCTCAAGCTCGGCAGCCGTCGATTTCAGCTGTTTCATCAACGGCACTTTGCTTTCACCCGATAATGATTTAAGGATTTTCGCCCATTCGGCTTCAAAAATTTCCAAACCTTTCGCTCGGTCTTTTGACAATGTCATTACGGCTGAATGAATCTGTTCAAAAACATCGCCGACAATAAACGCTTTCCATACGTTAAGCAGCGGTAAAAGTCCCATTCCGGCAAAACCTTTGTCAGACTGCAGTGTCAGTATCGCAACATCTTCAATATGATTTTTTTCAAGCAGCTTTTTAAAACCGACCTGATATTGTTCTACACGGCACGGCGCCGGATCGCCTACAATAAAGAACGCGATTTTTTCACCCGGACGGCGGCGAGTTTTAATGTATTTCATAAGCGAACCGGCAAGCACGATATACGGCAGACATTCTTTGCAGCCGGAATTCGCCTTTCCTATACCCAGCGACTCTACATCGGGATAATCGACCATATCGGCGTGATACCCGTCTTTACGCAGTGCATTCACACCGCCTTCTGTCAGATAACGCCCCATAATCGGGAATAAAAATGTAACATCGGGATGTTTAATGTCCCACAATTTACCCTTTGAATCTTTAAGCCATACTTTTGTACCTTTCTGAACTATTTCGGCTGCACGGAATTTTTCATCGTCTTTAACCACGCCTGTAGCTTCCAGCTGGCGGTAATAACGAATAATGTCGAGTGCGGCTTCAATTCTCGTATCAAGTCCGACATCGGCAGTATGACTGTCAAGTTCAAGTGTAAGCGACGGCTTCTTCCCCATTTCATCACGGAAATAAGGCACAAGAAATGAATCGGGACCGCAACTGAAATTTGTAACGTACGTTGAGAAAAGCTGCGGATTGGCTTTAACATACTTTGCCACTTGCAGCGCAATCTTACCGATTCCCCAATGCATGTGAAGTCCCAAATTTTGCGTTTCAAAGGGTATAAAATCATAAGGAATAACTTTAATTCCACGCGACGCAATTTTATGCGGTATCCCCATATTTGCCTCACGGGCAAGCGCATTGTACCAACGCCCCTGAAGCACAATCGCAAAATCATCGGGATTCTTTTTCAGATCGTCAATAGCTTCCTGTCCAAGTTTGCGCGCCTTTGCGAAATATGCATTCATTTTTTCTTCGGCAAACGTAAACGCATCAACAGCGGCTTTATGATTAACGCCTATAGACTCCGCTATTTTTACAAACTCATTGCACGTAGACTGAACATGACCTTGAAAATCAATAATCGGTATAAGCATTTTCGGGATTTCAACATCTTTGAATGCCTGCTTTAAATAATACGGTTCACCTTGCACAAAAACACAAGCCTTATTATTTTCTGCTTCTCCGTGTACGGGAATATGCATTATATGCGGCATAAAAATATAATCGGGTTTACGCTTCAGCAAATCATCAAATGCACCGTGGGCAATTTCTGCGGGATAACAAAATGCTGCTTTGCGCCTTTCGCGTCCTTCGATTGTCACCGAATCAGAAAGCATCACTTTGTACCCCAATTGATCCCAGAAATTAAAGTACAAAGGATACAGCATATTAGTTAAAAATGTTCTGCTGATACCAATAACTTTTGAATTCTCATTCGCAACACCGCATGGTTTTGCAAATTCTTCAAAGAGCATTTTTTCCCTTACCGCAACCAAATCGAGCTTTTGAGCATCATATTCGACATTCAGACGCATATTGTAATATTTGTTGCAGGCTCCTCCAAACGGGATTTTTTCACCCTCAAGCTCCATCATGTTAATCTGGCACTTTCTGTCGCACTTTTCTTTTCCTCCGGCACATGTAAATGACGGAAGATATTTTATTTCACGAGAGTACAATGTTTTAAGATTAAATTCTTTTTCTTCAAGAAAATGTTTTTCCAAACGCTTCTTTACTTCATAAGCACAACCGAATGCTCCCATCAAGCCCGGATCCGGCGGTACGATAATTTTTGTATTAAGCAGCGAAGCCATTGCCGTAGGAACGGCCTTGTCACGGCAGACACCACCCTGCATAAAAATTTTCTTTCCGTAAGGACGGGCACCTCGCACTCTGTTGTTGTAATTCAAACAAATAGAATACACAAGTCCGGCTACAATATCGTTTTTATCAATACCTTCCTGAAGCGCAGTTGCAATATCCGATGATATAAATGCCGAACATTGGTCATTAAAATTAGGCGGCTGCGTAGATGCAAACGCCATTCCGACAATCTGCGGGATGTCAATATTCAAAGCCTCTTTTGCCGCCTCTTCCAAAAAACTTCCCGTACCGGCAGAACAAGCTTCATTCATTGCATAATCGGACGGAATCCCTTGTGTTACATACGTATACTTCGCATCCTGCCCACCAATCTCGAAAATAGTATCAACATCGGGATCAAAATATACACTGGCTGTTGCATGACAAATAATTTCATTATAAATAGCCTGCGTCATAGCATGTATGCCTACGATGTGACGTCCGGAACCGGTAGTTCCCATGCCGACAATTTTCACATTCGTTCCGTTAAGCTGCTTTTCAATCGCGCGATAACATTCTTTTGCCGCACCGATAGGGTCACCGTTTGTCCGCAAGTAACAATCTGCCAAAATCGCATCATCGGATTTTCTCATTAAAACAGCTTTTGTCGTTGTAGAACCAATATCTACACCAAGGATACAAATATCCCCTTCTGCGGCAGTTCCGCGCTGAGGCTTTTTAAATTCCACAAGGTGTTCCGCCTCCGTCAGAGGTCTTAAAAAATCAAAGGATGAAACATCTTTCTTATATAATTCATTTTCAGCAGGAAATTTCTTTGTTTCATTGTCCGCTGCCCACACTGCGGCACCGTAAGCTTCAAAGCAGTCGCTTGCATCGGGAATATACAATCGGTCAACACTTTGGCGCACACATTCTACAATCGGGCGAACTTTGGAAATTCCGCCTGTTAAAACTATATTTTTATGTTCCAAGGAAGTAAGCAACTCGGTAATTTTTGCTGCCATCATTTTACACAAGCCGTCTACGACATGTGTTTTTTCAATACCTTTATTCAATGCGTGAGTACAATCCGATTTGCAAAATACGGAACAACGCCCCGAAATAGTATAAGCATTATCAGCATTGAACTCTTTATCTATGACATCATCAATAGTGAGTGCCATACGACCAAGCTGCTGCAAAAAGAATGCGCCGGTACCAGAAGCACATTTATTTCCGGTAAAAACATTTTTTATCTTTCCGTTTTTATCAATTTGGTAAACAAGAATTGTTTCGCCGCCGGCACTTACTAAAGCTTCATAATCTGAATTGTCTTTTATCAATACTTTTGCCGCATATTCTACTGCTTCCGGCTCGGTAATTGTTGTGAGATTAACAAAATTTTTAAACTTTCGTCCGGTAACGGCTACTCTGTCGATTGTCGAAATATCAATATCTTTCAGAATATCCTGAAATCCTTTTTTGGAATCTCCATCGTGAAAGACTTTTTTTCTGCAAACTTCCTTAATTTGATTTTTATCATCAAATTCCAGCACTACTGCTGAAACTGTCGATGCACCAATACAAACTCCCAATGTTTTCATATTTTCCCAATCCTCTAACTTTTTTTGATTAAAGCAAAATAATAATTATCTTGTGTAAAGATAAAATCGGTATTTCTGCGAACATTAGAACAAAAAATATTTAATGTAAAGTTATAAAAATTACTTGAAATACTAATTTTACATATTTTTATCTGACATCAATCAAAATAAAAAAATCCGATGTAATGCAAATTTTAACACCGGATTTTGAGGAGAAATGTTTTTCCTCATTTTTTCGCCATAGCAATAATGGCATATTTACACAGCGATTCAAATCTATGTTTTTATAAGATCTTTTGCTTTCTGAAAAATATTTTCCTTATTAATACCAAAAACTTTTGCCAAATCTTCCGCTTTAGCCGAGATTCCGAATCGGTCGACAGAAACATGGTCGCCTTCAAAACCGATATATTTGTACCAATAAGTCGACATTCCTGCTTCTACCATAAGTCTTTTCTTGATAGACGAAGGCAAAACACTTTCTTTGTATTCTTCGGACTGACGTTCAAACAGCATTGACGAGAAGAAATTAACCACACGCACAGAATACCCTTCTTTCTCCAAAAGTTCGGCAACCTGCAAACAAGGAAAAACTTCCGAACCTGTTGCCATAATAATCAAATCAACATTTTTATGTTTTTCTTTTTTGATTATATACGCTCCGTGTTCGGCATTTTTGCAGCTTTCATATTTATTGTAATCGATCACCGGTACTTTCTGGCGAGTTGTAATAATCACGCTCGGAGCTGTTTTTGATTTCAGTGCAATTTCCCATGCAATTTTGGTTTCTTCCGGGTCTGCTGGACGCATAACGTTAACATTCGGCATCAAACGCAAATTGGTGAGGTGTTCTACCGGATGATGTGTCGGCCCATCTTCACCTACAAATATCGAGTCATGCGAAAACAAGAATATTGACGGTATACGCATTAAAGCTGCCATACGAATAGACGGCGTCATATACGTAGAAAACGCAAGGAATGTTCCGCAAATAGGTAAAATTCCGCCGAATAAATACATCCCGTTTATCATAGTTCCCATTGCATGTTCTCTGATACCGTACTGAACATTGTATCCCAGATAATTTTCACTGCTGATAACGGAATTATCTTTAATCATTGTCATTGTAGAACTTCCCAAATCGGCACTTCCGGAAACCACATATTCAATATCTTTAAGGATTGTGTTCAAAACAACATTGGCAGCGTTTCTTGTCGCAATAGAATCTCCGATTTTAAAGTTAGGTAAATTTTCAAAGCAGCTATCCGGAATCTGACGGCGAAACGTTTTTTCCCAATCGTCTTTTAATTCAGGATACGTTTTCCCCCATGCCGCAAAAAGTTTCTTCCATTCTTCATGTTCGGATTTCCATACTTTGCGGCGGTCTTCAAAATATGCAACAGCTTCCTCGTCCACATAAAAATCGCCTGTTACGCCCATTGCTTCTTTTGCCGCTGCCGCTTCCTCCGTTCCCAAAGGTGCGCCATGACATTTACTTGTTCCCTGTTTTTGAGGTGCGCCTTTTCCGATTATTGTATTCATTATAATAATGACAGGCTTATTTTCCTGTATACGAACATTTTCAGCTTGGTCAAACGCATTTTTCAATGAATCAAAATCATGAGCTTCACTTTCGATTACTGCCCAATTCTGCGCTTCAAAACGTCCGCGAATATTTTCGGTAAAGCAAATATCCGTATTTCCTTCGATTGAAATTTTATTACTGTCATAAATAAGAATCAAGTTGTTTAATTTCAAATGCCCTGCAAGCGAACAAACTTCATAACTTAATCCTTCCATTAAATCTCCGTCTCCAACCAAACAGAAAATTCTGCTTGTCATAATGGGAAAACCTTCTCTGTTGTATTTTGCCGAATGACGTTTGCCTGCCAATGCCATCCCCACAGCATTGCCAAGTCCCTGCCCAAGCGGTCCAGTGGAAGTTTCCACACCGGGAGTCCAGCCGTATTCGGGATGACCCGGAGTATTTGATTTAAACTGTCTGAATGATTTTATATCATCTAACGTAATGCCGTACCCAGCAAGATACATTAAGGCATACAGCAGCATGGAACCATGTCCTGCCGAAAGAACAAAACGATCGCGGTTCAGCCAACTCAACTCTTCTGGATTATGATGCATTACCTCACCCCAAAGGTAAGCTCCTATATCGGCACATCCCAAAGGCAAGCCCGGATGCCCCGATTTTGCTTTTTCTATAGCATCAATAGCCAAACATCGAATAGTTCTTGCCGATGCTTCCAATCCAGCATAATTCATTTTTATCTCCTGTATATTTTTCTGATAAAATTCCGTACGTGTTCGGAAAACGTCCGAATAGTAGCAAAAAAGACTCTTTTTTTCAATCGAATCACCTTGAAAGAATTCTTGTAATTACGAACACTTCGTATAATGTGATACTTTCAATTTTTATGTGAACATCTTCACAAGAATTATTGACTGAATGAACAAGATTGATTATTATGCTGAACATTTAGCAGAAACATAAAGGCAATTTTATATTTTAATCCTTACATTCCTGCCAATCGAAGAGAATATTCAAATTCACATAACTACAGAAGGAGAGATAATGATTACAAATAAGAAAAGCATACTGCGCTTATCAAGATACAAAAAAGCACTGACAAGACTGCACTCTATGGGGTTTAAAAAAGTCTTTTCCGATAATCTTGCCGATGCAATAGGAGTTACTCCGTCACAAGTCCGCAAAGATTTCTCCATATTTGATTTGTCAGGTCATAAAAAAGGCGGTTACTTAATCGATGATTTAATTCATAAAATCAACAAAATTTTGGGGAAAGAAGAAGTTGAAAAAGTAATCATTATCGGCTGCGGAAATATCGGGACAGCATTAATGCAGTATAACGGTTTTGAAAAAGAATTTATTAAAATCGTTGCGGCGTTCGACAGTAATCCTGCAAAAATCAACAATCATACACAAATCCCAATTCTGCCAATCGAAGAAATGCACAATTTTGTTATAAAGGAAAAAATCCGTACCGCAGTACTTGCGGTTCCCGAACAGGCCGCACAGGATGTCGTCGACATGCTGGTAAATGCCGGAATAAAAGGTGTTCTGAATTTCTCTCCGCTGTATCTTCGCGTCCCTGAAGATTTCATTATTTCAAATGTCAACTTAGAAGTAGAGCTTGAAGGTGTAATTTATTTTGTAAATGCGATGCAGAATTCATCGGAAAAAGATATTTTGGAAAACCGCAATGAATGACGAATTTACACTGAGATTCAAACTTCGGAAAAAAGAATGGCTTCGCTGTATGATATGCAGTGATTTTATTTTCAACGGTAAAATATTACGATATTCGCTTCCTATTTTACTGCTCGTTTTTATCGCCGGATTCCAATTTTTCCGTTATAAAAACATCGGCAATGCAGTAATGCTGCTGGGAATTTCATTTTTTTACATAGGAGCAATACTTGTTTCATTCTTTATAACTGCAAGCAAACAGTTTAGAGAATATCATACAGAGGAAGAGACATGGCAGCTGAACAATTGCGGAGTTTCAGGCAAAATTTTCGGAGAAGAGACTTTTACGGCATGGCAGGATATTTTCAAGTGTGAAATCACAAAAAACTGTATCTACTTATATGTAAATGCTTTATTGCCCGTCTATCTGCCGCGTTCTTCTTTCAGTACTGAAGCTTTCGATTTCATGATAAAAAAAATCGGTGAAGAATCAAATTATGCAGCTCGGTTTTAAACAGTCACTAATTGACAACTTAACGCTTTTGTCCTATTAATCTGCACAGGAGCAGGGAAATGAATGTAGATCAATTAAAAGAAAAATTACTGATGCTTGAACCCGATGCCGGTGAGTTTCTATTGGTTTTCAGCGGAAAAACAAGCAAAAAAGTTCATGGTTTATATAAACCGGAAACAAAGGAAATTATAATTCACAATAAAAATTTCAATGATGACAATGGAATTATTTATACGGGAATTCATGAGTTTGCACATCACATTCATCATGTAAAATACGGTCCGTTGCTGACAAATCGCTGCCATAATGCAAGATTTTGGCACATTTTTCATACCTTGCTCAAAAAAGCGGAAGAATTGCAGATTTATCAAAACCCTTTTCGCAATAATCCGGAATTTGTAACATTGACACAAAAAATTAAAGATAATTATTTGAAAAACAATGCACAGCAAATGAAAGAACTTGGACGTTTACTGAAAGATGTCGCCGTGCTTTGCATAAAAAACAATCTATTTTTCGATGATTATGTAGACCGAGAATTAAAATTGCAGCACAATACAGCAAAAACTATCATGCGTATAAGTGAACTGGATTTACCGCCGGAAGTCGGATTCGACAACATGAAAATGATTTCCTCCTTAAAGGGTAACTCGGCACGTGAAGATGCGGTTCAAGCTCTGATGGAAGAAGAAAGCAGTCCGGATGCTGTTCGCGTCCAAATGAAAGATTCTGCATTGAAAGAAGAAGAAAAAGAAATTATGCAGGATCCCAAAAAGAAACTTCAGAAGGAAAAAGAAAAAATCGAGAAAACCATTAAAACATTGAATGAAAAACTTGAGAAAGTCGAAAAAATGATTGCGGATCTCGAATAATTATTGCCGCTATTTTGTGATTCGTTTTTAGCCGTTCAGGAATTGTCGATTTTTTTTATTTCACTGACAATCAACTTACTGAAAAGTAAAAAACCGTCTGGCTCAAACGCAGAACGGTCTAAAAATAGTCTTAAATCAATTACGGATTTCTATTGAAATATTCAATCACTTTTTCCGTAATGTCCGATTCCGTATTGTAATAAAAAAGATTGTCCGCATTATCTTTGAGAATGATGGAAAAACCTTCCGTTTCTGCAATCCGGCGTACAATATCATAAATTTCTTCATACAAAGGAGCCTGAATAGTATTTTCTTTTCGCTCTATTTCCGCCATTTTTTTACGATAAAAATTAGTATACTGCTCTCTTAGTTCTTTAACCTTTTTTTCAGCGGCAATTTTCTTTTTTTCATCGGTTTCATTTTCCAACAATTCCTGTTGGGCCTGAATCTTAATTTTTATTGCATCCAAATCATTTTGAAACTTTTCTTTTTCATCCATCAACTGTTTTACAGCTGGGGATTTTCCTTTAAAACAAACTTCCACAACTTTTTTCAAATTGATAATACCGATACGTTCCAGTTTGATATTGGCAGAATAAGACAACACCGCAGTAAATAAAAAACAAGTAATCAAAAACCTTTTCATACACTACTCTCCATTTATTTTTCAAAAAATAAGGCTGTCCAAAAAATAGAATTACTATTTGTATTCAAACTATTGGACAGCCTAAAATGCACAAGTAAATCATTGCGTGCATATTAACATATTTAGTTTTATTTGAGAATTATTTTGCCAATTTAAATACTAAAACTCCCAATGGCGGAATCGTTAATTTTACAGAAGTATTCTGGTAATCCCACGGCAAATCCTCCGACCACACACTTCCCGCATTACCTACTCCGCTGCCGCCGAATTCCATAGCATCCGAATTGAATATTTCCTTCCATTCACCGGTAAAAGGTACGCCTATGCGATAATCATAACGTACAACCGGTGTAAAGTTAGCGACAACAAGCAAAGTATCGTCTACATTCTTTCCTTTTCTGAGGAAAGAAACCAAACATCCTTCCCAGTCATTGCAATTTACCCATTGGAATCCGTCTCCGGTAAAATCTTTCTGATATAATGCCGGGTTATTTCTGTAAAGTGTATTTAATTCTTTGAAATAATACTGAAGCTGTTTATGACGCTCCCACTGCAGCAAATGCCAATCCAAACTTTGTTCATAATTCCATTCATTCCATTGACCAAATTCCGTTCCCATAAAATTGAGTTTTTTACCCGGATGAGTAAACATAAATCCCATTGTCAAACGTAAGTTTGCAAATTTTTGCCAATCGTCACCCGGCATTTTATTAAGCATTGATTTTTTGCCGTGAACAACCTCATCATGCGACAGAACAAGAACAAAATTTTCATTGAACGCATAAATCATTGAAAAAGTCAGCTCATTGTGATGATACTTTCTGTAAACAGGGTCTTTTTCAATATATCTAAGAAAATCATTCATCCACCCCATATTCCATTTAAGACCAAATCCGAGACCGCCGCAGTATGTAGGACGAGAAACTCCAGCCCATGCGGTAGATTCCTCTGCAATCATATAAACACCCGGAAATTTTTCGTACACCTTTTCATTTAAAGTTTTTATGAAATGAACCGCTTCAAGATTTTCATTGCCGCCATATTCGTTCGGAATCCATTCGCCGGCTTCTCGCGCATAGTCAAGATACAGCATTGAAGCTACCGCATCTACACGCAGACCATCGATATGATACATATTCAGCCAATAAAGCGCATTGGAAATTAAAAAGTTACGAACTTCATTACGACCGTAATTGAAAATATAAGTAGTCCAATCTTTATGGAACCCTTTTCTCGGGTCGGCATGTTCATAAAGGGCTGTACCGTCAAAGCGTGCCAAACCGAAATCATCGGTAGGAAAATGCGCCGGCACCCAGTCCATAATGACACCAATATTGTTCTGATGACAAACATCTACAAAATACGCAAAATCATTCGGGCTCCCAAAACGACTTGTTGGAGCGTAATAGCCGGTTACCTGATATCCCCATGAACCATCAAACGGATGTTCG
>JAFLVQ010000007.1 GCA_022508205.1 Spirochaetales bacterium | reverse complement strand
AAGCATAACAATCCCCGACAGTGTGACGAGCATCGGCGGGGCTGCGTTCTATAACTGTACATCGCTTACAAGCATTACGATACCCAATAGCGTGACGAGTATCAGCGAAAGTGCGTTCGATGGCTGTAAATCACTTGCAAGCATAACAATCCCCGACAGTGTAACGAGTATCGGCAGCTGGGCGTTCAGTAACTGTACATCGATTGAAAAAGTATATATAAGCAATTTGAAAAACTGGTTGAATATTTCTTTTTCTTCTTCCAATCATCCATGCAGTTATAGTTCTGGTGCGGAATTATACATAAATGGCGAACTTGTTACCGATATAGTCATACCCGACGGCGTAGAGAAAATCAGCGATTACGTATTCATGAACTGCAAATCACTTGAAAGTGTAACAATCCCCGACAGTGTGACGAATATCGATTACAAGGCGTTCAAAGGCTGCACAAGCCTTACAAGCGTAACAATCCCTAATAGCGTAACGAGTATCGGCAACAGTGCGTTCTATTACTGTACATCGCTTGAAAGTGTGAACTATAACGGAAGTGAAGGGGAATGGTACAAGATAGAATTCGATGGTTATACTGGGTTGAACGGCAAGACGATAATCGGCAAAGACGGTAAAACATGGATACACACAGGTAACTAAATTTTTTAAGGGACAGGCCCTAATTCCGAAATGGAATACGGGTCTGTCCCTGTGCAGCAGAACCGACACAAATCGGTTGCAAATTTTTCCCGCTGCAACCAAAAAAAGTGTGATCAATGTCACACTTTTTTTCGGTATAAACTTACTGCGTAATTCTGAATGCGTCCTTTGCTATTTGCAGCTCCTCATTTGTCGGTACAACCAGTACTTTTACTTTTGAATCAGGCGCAGAGATTATACCTTCTTCGCCCTCGTATTTATCGTTTTCTGCTTTATCGAATTTAATTCCCAAAATTTCCAGATCCTTGCAGATTCTGTTGCGCAGTTTGAAACTTCTTTCGCCTATTCCGCCTGTAAATACAAGGTAATCGACACGTCCCAGTTCGGCAAAATATCCGCCTATGTATTTTTTTACACGGGTAAGCCAAACATTCAATGCCAATTGACCTCTTTCTTCGCCGTTTTCATCCGCTTCGATAACATCTCTCATATCGCTTGTCTTTTCAAACAGCCCTAACAGTCCGCTCTTTTTTTGAAGAATAGTATTGACCTCGTCTACCGAATAACCGTGATGGCACAAATAGTAAACAATCGTAGGGTCAATATCGCCGCAGCGCGTTCCCATTACAAGCCCTTCCAGAGGAGTCAATCCCATTGAAGTATCGTAAGATTTGCCGTCTTTAATCGCAGTGATTGATGAACCGTTGCCCAAATGACAAATTATCATATTGCACTGTTCCAATGGCTTTCCGACAATTTCGGCTGTTCGTTGTGCTACATATTTATGACTTGTTCCGTGCGCACCGTATTTTCTCAATTTAAACTTTTCATACAAATTGTACGGTATGGCATACATGAAGCTGGAAGCCGGCATCGTTTGGTGAAATGCGGTATCGAAAGTTACAGTCTGCGGAGTATTCGGCAAAATGGCAGTTGCCGCTTTGATTCCTTCAAGATGAGCCGGATTATGCAGCGGTGCCAAATCGCATAATTCTTCAATGTCCTTCAAAACTTTTTCATTTACAATTGCGGCATCACTGTAGCGCGCCCCGCCTTGCACAATTCTATGGGCTACAACATCGATTTCATTGACATCCGTCAAAACTCCGTTGTCCTTATCTAAAATTGCTTTGATAACCTGTTCAAATGCTGCGGTGTGAGAATTGATTCCGTCTTTTAAATCTTTTGCGAGAACTTTCATTTTTTTTCCGTCGGAAACTCTTTTCTGATCCATAAAAGCAACACTTTCGCCGATTCGTTCAACATTTCCTTTGACTAAAGCCTCGCCTTCGGGCATTTGCAAAAGCTGATACTTCAATGACGAAGAGCCGCAGTTGATTACCAAAATTTTTTTACTCATTTGTAACTCCTGTTGATTAAAATTTTATCTGATTGATACTCCGCCGAGTTCTCGGCAAATTATCTGATTATAAATCTTTATTTTCGATAGTAAGCTATTTTTTTTCTTCTGTAATTTTTTTCAATGCCGCAATTCTTTGCAGTAACGGCGGATGCGAAGCATAAAATTTTACGTAAGACGGCGCCGGATACAAGTTGCTTAGATTGTTCAGATTGAGTTTGATAAGTCCTTCAATCAATGCATCGGGCATATTCGTCAATTGAGCCGAATATCTGTCTGCCTCGTACTCGCAGCATCGTGAACGCCACGCTTCTATCGGCTGCAAAAAGTAACTGATAGGCGAGAAAATTATAAACAGCAAAAACAAGCCGATATAGTAAACTTCATTTATATGCTCTGCATTTACAGCAAAGCCGAAACCGGTGTAAAGCTGCGGCATTGCCAGTAATTTTGAAGCGATAAACAGCATTACAATGTTTTTGACAAGTGATGTAATTATATTTTTTATCAGATGACCTTTTTTCCTGTGACCGATTTCGTGTCCCATGACTGCGGTCAGTTCGTCGGGAGTCAGCTGTTCGATTAATGTATCATATAAAACTATACGTTTTGACTTCCCTATTCCGGTAAAATATGCGTTGGAATGTGTCGAACGTTTGGAGCTGTCGACTACAAATAAACCGTCCGGTTTGTAGCCCGATTTTATCAACAAGTTTGTTAATTTATCGCGCAGTTCGCCTTCGGGCAACGGGGAAAATGTATTGAAAAGCGGAGCGATAAAACGCGGATAAATAATCTGCATAGCAAATGAAAGCAGTGCCATAAATGCCCAAACCGGCAGCCACCACATATCGCCGAATGTCTGAAAAGTAAAAACAAATGCGGAAAATATTACAATTTGCATTACAAATGACAAAAACAGATTTTTAATCAAATCGGCAACCCAAAGTCCCACTGTCATTTTATTGAAGCCGAATTTTTTTTCTATTCCGAAATGAAAGTACAGACTTCCCGGAATTGAAAGAATCGTATCAAGCAGTGTATCGGTGCAGAAAAACAAAATCGCAAGAAAATAAACATTCTGCGTCCAGCTGTTGAAAATGCTTACAATCCAAGGATAAAAACAGAAACATAACAGCAGCAGAATGATTGTTTTGTTTATAATCATCGAACAAATCGAATAGACCAGTTTTATATTGGAGTATTCATCGATTTTTTTAATCTTTTCCTTATCAAGTCTGCCTTCCAGCTCTTTCGGAATTATTCCGAGATGTTTTTTTCGATAAGAATAATTGATAAATGCCAAACTTAACTTGGTAATTGTCGAGGCAATAAAAAAAGTAATAAAAATTATTACGAAAGGATTTTTAATATCCATAAGTACTTCCTGAAAATGTGCAGTTTTATTTTTTATATTCTTTTACATACCATTCGTATGTTTTACGGATTCCTTCTTCAAGGCTTGTAGCCGCCTTCCAGCCGAGCGAGTTTATTTTTGAAACATTCAATAATTTTTTAGGCGTTCCGTCCGGTTTGGATGTGTCGAATACAAGTTTTCCGTTGTAACCTATAATATTGCAGATTAACTGCGCAAGTTCTTTGATGGAAATGTCCGTTCCCGTTCCTACATTTACATGTTCTTCGCCGCTGTATTCGTTCATTAAAAATATCAATGCATCAGCCAAATCATCTACAAAAAGAAATTCGCGCAGTACGGAACCAGTTCCCCAAATTGTTACTTCGGGAATATTGTTTTCTTTTGCTTCATGAATTTTCCTCATTAACGCAGGCAAAACGTGCGATGTTTCCAAATCGAAGTTGTCATTGCTGCCATACAAATTCGTAGGCATGGCACTGATGTAGTCCACACCGTACTGCTGTCTGAATGCCCGGCACATCATCAGTCCGGAAATTTTTGCTATTGCATAAGCGTCATTCGTTTCTTCGAGGTATCCCGACAACAGATATTCTTCTTTTATAGGCTGCGGGCACATTTTGGGATAAATGCAGGAACTCCCCAAAAATAAAAGTTTTTTTACTCCGTTGTCATAAGAATTTTTTATCACACTGTTTTGGATTTGCAGGTTTTCGTAAATAAATTCGGCTTTGTGAGTTTTATTTGCCCATATTCCGCCGACTTTCGCCGCAGCAAGGAAAACATATTCGGGCTTTTCCCGTTCAAAAAATTTTTTGACAACTTCAAAATCTGTAAGATTAAGTTCTTGGTGTGTGCGGTATATTACATTTTTATATCCTGCGCTGTCCAATGCACGGAGAATGGAAGAACCTACTAATCCGCGATGTCCGGCGACATAGATTTTTGCATCTTTTTTCATCATAATTATGCCTCGTTTACGTTAATTGATAGTTTTAATATACTGTCTCTCAAAAATATTCGGGACTATATCCAAAATCACTTGTTTTGTAAACTGTAAAAAAAGCAAGTAAAACTGCCGTATACTGCTTTTCCCATTACATTTAAAGTAAATATTGTCACTTATATTCGCAAGGATTCTGCCGCATGAAAAAAAAGATTTTGATTCTGGAAGAGGATAATGTTCTCTCTTTTGTTTTGAAAAAATCGTTGGAAAAACTGGGATATTATGCTGTTGCGGCAAATAATGAAGCTCAGGTGTTGAGTTTGTTTCGGCAGGAAAAAAATATAGATTTGTTTTTATTTGATTTTTTTGTCAAAGGAAGCGGGAACAATGTCGGAATTTTAGCAAAGCTGCGTCAGTCACTGCCTGAGTTAAAAGCTGTTGCGGTATCCGGAACAATTATCGAAAATTGGGCGAAGTATGAAATTCAGGGACTTCTTATAAAACCTTACGCAATTCAGGAATTGGATGTAATGTTAAAAAATATATTCTCCGAGAAATCAAATGCAAAGATTCAACTTTCTTACTAAACTTTTTTATTTTTTAACAGATAATTTTAAGTAAAGACCGATTTTCGGAGCAGCCTAATGAAAAAATTATACTTGTTTCTCACAGGACTTTTATTATTGCCGATGTTCCTTTTTTCAGATGAGATTTCATGGAATACAAAAAATAATTTCCTTTCCGATATTTATAAAACTGAAAATGCCGAACTTGTTGCCGAAGCCGGCAGCATTCTTTATTACAAGATAAAAAAACAAAGTTATGATTTTAACTCAAATGGGAGCAATATCGATTTGTTTCTGTCGTTTGATGAAAACAAACAAAATGCAATAACGGAAAATTACGAAACGATTCGGGAAAACTTTCAGTACAAGAGAGCGAATTCTTACATCGGAACGAGTGCGTATTTTTATAAAAACGAGCATAAAATAGAATTACAGGGAAATAAAAAGAGCGTTTTTGTTCCGGGAACAGTGATTGGTTCTTTTACAATTAATTTTTATGTGTATCCCATGAATTTGGCCGATAACAATATTTTGTTCAAAATCGGTTCTCATTATTATGAAAATTCCGATAACAGCATTTGCGACCAGTCGTTTTCGGCAGTGCTGGATGAAGGAATTTTCAAATGCCATTTCCGTAATGTGTTCAATAATGAAAATAACAAGCCTATTCCCGAATTTACGGTGAAAGCGTATCAGCGAATTATGCCTGAAGAATGGACAAATCTGACAATTACTTATGACAGTTTTTCCGGAATTGTAAGGCTTTTTATCAATGGTATTGAGAATGGAATTGCGAAAGCTGCAGGGGAAAGTGTGTATCCGATGATTTTCAATCCGGCAAATCGCTGCATTCTCGATATTGGAACATCGTATGTCGGAGCAATTGACGATTTCCTCATTAAACACGGAACGCAAACCGACGGAATAGAACACGGATTTCCGCCGGAAGGTGCATCTGTCGTAAGTGCCGTGCATAAACTCGACGATTTTAATATTGTAATCAAAGATATAAATTGTACGGATTATCAAAAAGACGGAGCCGAAGTTAAATACTTTGTGCGGCTTTCATCATCGCCTTTCGATTCCGATGATACAGCTGCGTATATAAAACCGGTGGAATGGATTCCTTTGAATAAGGAAAATGTATCGTCTCTGAAAAATAAAAAAGCCGCGTATTTTCAATGGAAAGCGTTGCTTCTGCCCGGTACAAATGGCAATGAATCTCCTCATTTTTCCGGATTGACTTTGAAATACGAAAAAGATTTGCCGCCTGCCGCACCTTTCGGTGTGAAAATAGCCGAAAAAGACGGAACAATTTTTCTGAAATGGAAAAGTAATACGGAACATGATTTGAAAGGTTATAAAATTTATTACGGAACAAAACCGGGAGTCTACTTTTGCAATGATGCCGCAGAAGGCGAAAGTCCTATAGTAATCGACAAGGTAAATGATTTTAAACTGACGAATTTAAAGAAAAATATAATTTACTATATAACAATTACCGCATTTGATGATAAAAATGCAAGTCACGAAAGTTCGTTCTCTGAAGAAGTAAGCAAACGAGTGTACTGAATGCCGGATAATTGATAATCGGTTATGACAATTCGTTAATTTTTTTCCGTCTTGCTTTATAATATCCGAAATGATATAATCCCGCCCAAAATAAATAGTGGGTCATAGGTTACATTAATGAAAGTACATCATGGGATTTCTGCTTCTATTGGTATTGCAATAGGTGAGGCTTTTATCTACGATCAGCATCTTCATATTCCGAATTATTCCATTTCGGAACGTCAAATAGAATATGAAATTCATCGCTTTTTCGTCGCTATGACCAAAACAAAAAACGAGCTTATCCAAATCCAAAAAAAACTTATTCAAGAAATAAGCGAAGATCAAGGGAAAATCCTCGATGCACACATTATGATGGTGGATGATGCTACTTTAGTAGATAAAATCTGCGATACATTGCGTGCAGAAAAGCGCAACATCGAATCCGTTGTTTTCGATGTCATTAATGAGCAGTGCCAAGAGTTGGCAAAAGCCAATGAATCGTTTTTTCATGATCGAATAATTGATATTTTCGATATTGGGCAAAAACTGCTTCAAAATTTACTTTATCAGAAAAATGTTTCACTTTCCAATATCGAGCGGGATGTTATTGTTGTTGCATCGGAACTTTCCGTGAGCGACACTGCGAATATGAATAAAAAGCATGTTTTGGGATTTGTTACGGAGTTCGGCGGAAAAACATCGCATTCGTCCATATTGGCAAAATCTCTTTCCATGCCGGCAATTTTCGGATTAAGCAATATTGTACATGAAATTTCATCCGGTACAATATGTATTATAGACAGTGAGAAAGGGCTTTTCATTCAGGATCCCGATGAAAAAACTCTTAAAGAATATCAGAATAAAAAACTTGCGGAAAATGCCCAAAGGGAAGAAAATCTGTTATTGAGCCGTATTCCTACGGTTACAAAAGATGGCTTTGCAATTCCGCTGAAAGCCAACATGGAAATTCCCGAACAGGAAATCGATAACGTAAAAAAATGCGGTGCCGAAGGCGTCGGGCTTTACCGTTCCGAATTTTTGTATCTTTCAAAGAAAAGAAAAACGCTGCCCACGGAAGAACAACAGTTTTTGGCATATAAGTTCATTTTGGAACGTCTCTCAAACAAAGAGGTTACAATTCGTACACTGGATCTCGGCGGTGACAAAGTTATAGAAACATATACTGTAAAGGAAAATAATCCTAATATGGGCTGGCGTGCGATTCGTTTGTGTCTTAAAAATCCGGAAATATTCAAAACTCAGCTCAGAGCTCTTTACAGAGCTTCAATATACGGGAAATTGCGGATCATGCTGCCGATGATTTCTGTAGTAGAAGAAATTATCGAGACAAAAAAACTTATTGAAGAGGTTAAAAGTAATTTGCAGAGGGAGAAAATTCCTTTTGTAAAAGATGTGCCGCTGGGAATTATGATTGAAACGCCTGCTGCGGCTTTGATTTCCGATGCTTTAGCTAAGCACGTAGATTTTTTTAGTATCGGTTCAAACGATTTGATTCAATATGTAATGGCATGCGACCGCGGAAACGAGAAAATTTCTTACCTTTATGAACCGCTTCACCCGGCAATATTGCAGCTGATTGCAATTACAATTAAAAATGCACACAAAAATAAAATATACTGTTCTTTATGCGGAGAAATGGGAAGCGATCCTAATAATGCACTGATTCTGGTGGGGCTCGGTATTGATGAAATTTCGCTTTCTACCGGAAAATTACTGGAAATCAGAAAACTTTTTCAAAATACCAATAAAAAAGATTTGGAAGCTCTGGCAGCACAAGCATTGACAATGAGTACACAAAAGGAAGTCAATCAATTGCTGTTGCGTTACAATAAGGCGCATAAAAATATTAAAATCATATAATCGGAAAGAATAAGCATGAAAAAACAACCTGTCATTTCAATTTTAGGCAGACCGAATGTCGGAAAATCAACGTTATTTAACAGACTTACAAAAACCAGAAAGGCAATTATCGATGATACCCCCGGAGTAACAAGAGATATTTTGAGACAGGAATTTCTGTTAGGAGAAAAACAGATTCCGGTTATTCTGCAGGATACCGGCGGACTTACGGACGAGGGCGATATTCTCAATCCGCTTGTTCAGAAAAAATCGATTGAAGCATTGAAGATCTCCGATTTGATTCTTTTTATGGTAGAAGCCAAAAACGTTCTTCCGATAGAAGAAGAATTTATTGATTTGGTGCGTAAGTCGGGAAAACCGGCGATTATTATTATGAACAAAAGCGATAGTTTGGATAAAGATATATACGTTCATGATTTTTACCAATACGGTTTGGGGGAACCGCTTCCGATTTCGGCTGCGCATAATCGCAACATAGATGAACTTTTGGAAGAGATTGAAAAAAAACTCCCGCAGACTGTGGATACAGATGAAACGGAAACAGATGACGCCTCGATTTTAGATGAACGAAATGATTTACTAATCAAAATAGCTATTGTGGGAAAACCGAATGTCGGAAAATCTTCATTATTAAACAAAATTACTCGAAAAGAACGGAGCATTGTATCGAATATTCCGGGAACAACCCGCGATATTATCGATGAATCGATTACTTATAAAAAGTATGAATTCAGATTTTTGGATACTGCCGGAATAAGGAAAAAATCGAAGGTTTCGGAAGATATTGAATATTATTCCGTGAATCGAAGCATAAAAGCGATTAATGAGGCCGATATTACACTTTTGGTTATTGACTCATTGGAAGATGTAAGCGAGCAGGATAAAAAAATTACAGACCAAATTGTAAAGAACGGAAAAGGGTTGATTGTTCTTTTTAATAAGATGGATCTGTATGACAACAGCGAAGAAGCAGTCAAGAAACGGCGCGAAATATTACATTTTAAATTCCCGCAGATTGGATACGCTCCGACTTTGGCTGTTTCTGCCGTAACGGGAAAAGGAATCGGTTCTTTGCTTGAAAAAATTCTTTTGGTAAAGGGTAATCTGAATCGAAAAATTACGACATCAAAACTCAATGCATTTATTCAGGATGTGGTAAAGCGATACCAGCCTTCAAGCAAAAAAGGCGTACTGCGCATTTCGTATGGAGTACAAACTTCCGTTGCGCCTGTAGAATTTATTTTCTTTCTGAACAATACATCTTTAATCAGTGATAATTACCGCCAATATATCAGCAATCGATTAAGAGAATATTTTCATTACGAAGGCGTACCGATTAAAATTATTTATAAGGAAAAGTAAATGTTCCCAGCTGCATAAAATCAGCTTTTTCAGGCAACAAAATCAATAAATACATGTTGGAATTTTCTATTGTTACTTTGCGAACTTCATTGCTTTTTGTATTCGCATTGTCTTGCAGCGCAAAATAAGTATCGGGAGAATCGTCGTATTCCCAAAAAATGTTCCATTTCCCTTCTTTAACGGAAAATAAAGATGTTTCATAATTTGTTTCATTGAAATAATTACTCGGTTTTTTCTTAAAATCCGATGAAAATTTCACATCTTTCAGCCGATGCCCGCTGTGATTGATTACCAAATACGCAGCAGCATCGGTATTTGCAAACGACAATTCTTCCAGTTTAAAAACGTTATTCGGCAATGCCGAAAAACAGTAGATTTTTCCGTCATCTAAAATTACTGACTGCTTTGTATCAATCCATTCATTATCTTCCATTGTCCATATACAATACTCATCGGCAGGTACATTAGTATCAAGCAAAGTCGCTTCTTCATTTTCCCATTCTTCAATATGCCACAGCTGAAGTTTTTTCTTTTCATTGCGCAAAGCACAGTTGAGTATTTTTCCCGATAAATTCAGTGCGAAAAAAGAAACTTCTGCATTTGCGGCGAATATTGAAACTAAAAGCATGATGATTGTATATATTTTTTTCATTACCGGTTCCTTCCTGTCAGTCTTTTCGGCATACAACCGGCTTAGAATTGAGCGGAAAAGAGGTGAAAATGAGGGAAATAAAAAAGAGCTCCATTCTTGAACAGAATAAAGCTCTTTGTTTGCATTTACAACTTAACTGTCGGTCGAATTTATTTTTCCAAAATCGTTTCGGTAATTTTATGCCCAAAGTGACGACCGCCTTCTTCTTCAAATATTACGATTTTATCGCCGGGTTGAAGTGCCACTACGGATTTTGAATCACCGTTCGGTGTAACTACTCTGATTGTTTCGGCATTTTGCAGGACAACGCTGAATTCTTTTGCGACACCTTTTACGACAATACGCAGCATAGGACGAATTTCTTGCTTTATTCTGCCTATAACGGAAGTAAAACACTCGCCTTTGCTGTTTACAATCAATACTTCATCGCCGCTTCGCAAATCGGCAAGGTATTTTGTTCTGTTATTCGGCGTCATAACGTAACAGTGCAGTGCCCCCGCATTTACTCTGAAAGGCCGCGACGCAACGTACGGATTTTCCAGAGATTCGGAATTTACCAAAACCATTCCGTTGGAATAATCGCCGACAAGCATTCCTTCGCCGTTTTTCATATTTGAAATTGTGTCAATGCATACTCTGTCACCCAAACCGATTTTCTCTACGGAAACAATTTCTCCGGCAGTCAGCTTAATCGATGCTTTGGTTTTTTTTACTTTTTTTAATATCGCAATTTTTTCGTCTGCGTCGCATTCGCAGACGTAAACGCCCGTAACGCCTTTTTCCAGAATTCCTATTGCTTCAACGGCATTTTCGACGGTTGATACAACAGCGAAAATATTTTCTCTTACGGCAATCAGATTTTCATAAGGAATAATAGTCCAGCCGGAAGGGTCGTTGGTTTGTATAATCAGCTCGATATTTCCGGGAACTTTGGAAGCTGCGATTTCCGCTTCTTTACTGTCAAGGTTGAAAAAGCGAATATGCTCCGGCCAATTTCCGTTTCTATAGACATCGACTTTTGCCAGCTGCAAAATTTTGTCTTCAATTTCCTGACTGTTGGTAAAAAAAGCATCTACTCCGTTTTCCAATGCTTCCGTTACCAAAGATTTATCCCATTCCAATATTTCGATATATACACGTTTCATTACTATTCTCCCAAAAGTGCAAGCGCTTCTTCAACGGATGCACCTTCATGCACGATTTTAGAAACTGCTCTGAGAAGCTGTGCCGGGTCTTTGTACTGGAAAACATTTCTTCCCATTGAAACGCCTTTTCCGCCGGCATCGATAGCCATTTTTACGTTATTTAATACATCTTTTATGTTTTTTGCTTTTTCGCCGCCGGCTATTAATACGGGAATGGAAGAACCTTCGACAACTTTTGCAAATGATTCGATGGAACCGGTGAATGAAACTTTTACCATATCGGCTCCCATTTCACTCGCAACGCGTGCGGCAATTTTTACATATTGTTCATCGCATTCCGTTAAAACTTTGTCGCCTCTTGTGTACATCATCACCAACAGCGGCATTCCCCATTCTTGACATTTTTTACTTACTGTACCGAAATCTTTGAGCATATCGGCTTCTCTTTCGGCTCCTAAATTTACATGAAGCGATACCCCATCAGCTCCGAGTCTGATAGCTTCTTCTACGGAACAGACCAAAACTTTGTAGTTTGCATCCGGTGACAATGAAGTAGACGCACTTAAATGAATAATCAATCCCATGTCATTGCCCGATCTTCTGTGGGTTGAGTCAACATTTCCCTTGTGCAGAACTACCGCATTTGCTCCGCCTTCGCCGGCCTGAAATACAGCTTTTTTCGGTTGAATAAGTCCTTCGATAGGTCCCATTGTGAATCCGTGATCCATAGGTACGATAACTGTTTTTCCGGTTGCTCTGTTCATTAATCTTTCCATTCTGATGTCTTTTCCAATCATGCTCATCTTGTAACTCCTCGCAATTTATTCCGTGTTAAAATAAAAAAAGTAGGCTCTAAAGCCTGCTTTTATTCACCTTTTAAAAATAAAAGAGGCTTCTCTTTCGTTCCCTTGATTTATTGGGCACGAAACAGAAGCCTTGCGTTTTTACTGCTTTATAGCTATCTGTCTCGTGCCTGGCTAAAATAAAAAAAGAAGCAGTAAAAAAAATATGTAAAAGTGTTATTTACTAAAGTCATCAAATAATCCTTTGCAATTGCACTGCGCAATTTGTGCCAATTTTATAAATCAACTTATTTTTCATGTCAAGGATAAAAACCAGAAAATAACTTTTATTTTTTCCCATTAGTTGTATCCGCACTTTTCAAAACAGAAAGAAAAGCTGCCTGCGGAATTTCGACATTGCCTACCATCTTCATGCGTTTCTTTCCTTCTTTTTGCTTTTCAAGAAGTTTCCGCTTTCTGGAAATGTCTCCTCCGTAACATTTTGCCGTAACGTCTTTTCGGTATGCTCCGATTGTTTCGCGCGAAATAATCTTTCCTCCGATTGCACCTTGTATCGCAATTTGAAACTGCTGTCTCGGAATTGTATCTTTCAATTTTTCACAAGCGGACAATGCACGTTCTCTTGCTTTATCTTTATGCACGAGCATCGAAAGTGCATCTACGGTTTCTCCGTTTACGAGAATATCCAATTTTACTACATTGGTTTCCTGCGGATGCGAAAATTCGTAATCAAAAGATGCGTAACCTTTACTGTATGATTTTAATTTATCGTAAAAATCATAAACGATTTCGGCAAGCGGCAGTTCATATACAAGTTCGACACGTTTTTCATCGATATATGTCAATCCCAATTGAGTGCCGCGCTTTTCTATGCACAAATTTATCAGCGCACCGACGTACGTGTCCGGCGTAATCATTGTCGCTTTTACAAACGGTTCTTTGATTTTATCGATTGATGTTACATCGGGATAATTGGCCGGGTTATCGATAATTACTGTTTCTCCGTTGGTAAGGGTAATTTCGTACTGCACCGACGGCGCTGTTAAGATAATGGAAACGCCGAATTCCCGTTCCAAACGTTCCTGAACAACTTCGATATGCAATAGCCCCAAAAATCCGCATCTGAATCCGAATCCCAATGCCTGCGAAACATCTTTTGAGTAAGTAAGTGCTGCATCGTTTAATTTCAGCTTTTCGAGAGCCTCGCAAAGATTTTCGTAATCTTCCGTTGCAATGGGATAAATTGAAGAAAAAACGACCGGCTTCGCTTTTTTAAAACCGGCTAAAGGTGCGGCCGCAGGGAAATGCTTCAGCGTGATTGTATCGCCGACGTCAATATCCGAAATATTTTTTATATTTCCGAGCAGATACCCGACTTCTCCGGCTTGCAGCAGTGCCGATTTTTCAAGTTTCAGCTTGAAATATCCTACTTCTTCTACGGTGTATACTTTGTTTGTATTCATAAAGAGAATAGTATCGCCCGGTTTGATCGTACCTTCAAAAATTCTTGTGTGGACTACGACGCCGCGAAATTCATCATAATGACTATCGAAAATCAGTCCCTGCAAAGGTGCTTCTTTGTCGCCTTTCGGCGGCGGGATACGCGCCACAATAGCTTCAAAAATATCTTCGATTCCTATGCCGGCTTTACCGGAGGCAAGAATCGCTTCATCCGGATCGAACCCCAAATCATGTTCGATCTGTTTTTTTACCATATCGACATCGGCCGACGGCAAATCTATTTTATTGATTACAACGATAACTTCCAGATTATGTTCCATTGCCAAATAAAGATTTGCCAACGTCTGTGCTTCGATTCCTTGTGTACTGTCAATAAGCAACAGCACACCTTCGCACGAATTCAGTGCCCGTGAAACTTCATAGCTGAAATCCACGTGTCCCGGAGTATCGATTAAATTCAAATGGTACATCTGTCCGTCTTTTGCTTTATACGGAAGCATTACAGCATTACTTTTTATTGTTATTCCGCGCTCTCGTTCTATATCCATATTGTCAAGAATCTGATCTTGAAAATCTCTGTCCGACACAATTTTGCAATGCTGAATCAATCTGTCAGCCAAAGTGGATTTTCCATGGTCGATGTGCGCGATAATTGAGAAATTACGGATTTTCGTTTTGTCCATTATATTTCCTGTATTTTTATAATCGCTGTACTTATATCACAAAAAGAACACAGTTGACAAATTGCAATTACCGAAAAAATGATGTCTCTATTGACGGGAACAATATGCTGTACTATAATCCGTTACTATTAACAGTAACAGCAATAATTAAAGGAGTATATAATGAAAAATTATTTTAAAAAATTTCCCGACGAAAACGGATATTTCGGAGAATACGGCGGTTCTTTTGTGCCGGAAATTCTGGCAGATGAGATGAAGAAAATAAATGATGCATATTATTCAATCAGTAAATCGCATGAGTTTATTTCCGAACTGCGCAGTATCCGCAAACATTTTCAAGGCAGACCAACGCCTGTTTTTTACTGCGGGCGGCTTTCCGAGAAGTACGGCGGACGAATTTATTTAAAGCGCGAAGATTTAAATCATACCGGAGCGCATAAGCTGAACCACTGCATGGGAGAAGCTCTTTTGGCAAAATATATGGGCAAAAAGAAAGTCATTGCAGAAACAGGAGCCGGGCAGCATGGTGTTGCGCTGGCAACTGCCGCGGCATATTTTGGATTGGAATGCGAAATTTACATGGGAGAAGTTGATATTGCAAAGGAACATCCCAATGTAATACGAATGCAGCTTCTCGGTGCGAAAGTTATTCCCGTAACTCACGGTTTGAAAACATTGAAAGAAGCCGTTGATGCCGCGTTTGAAGCGTATCTTAAAGACCCGGTAAACAGCATTTACTGCATCGGTTCGGTTGTCGGACCACATCCGTTCCCTATGATGGTACGTGATTTTCAGCATGTTGTCGGTATCGAAGCAAGAGAACAGTTTTTGGAAATGACAGGTGAGCTGCCGGATGCGGTTACCGCATGTGTCGGCGGCGGTTCCAATGCAATGGGAATATTCGCAGGGTTTATCAATGATGAAGATGTTTCGCTTATCGGGGTGGAACCAAGCGGTCGTTCTCTGAAAATGGGAGATCACGCAGCCAGTCTTTCTTACGGAAAATCGGGAATTATCCACGGATTTAAAACATATTTGCTGCAAAATGAAAAAGGAGAACCTGCTCCTGTTTATTCCATTGCCAGCGGATTGGATTATCCGGGAAGCGGACCGGAACATTGCATGCTGAAAGATATGGGACGCGTACATTACACAGTTGCCACAGATAAAGAATGTCTTGAAGCATTTTATAAACTTTCAAGATATGAAGGAATTATTCCGGCATTGGAAAGTTCTCATGCCGTAGCTTACGCAATAAAATACGCATTGGAAAACAAACATAAATCGATATTGGTGAATCTCTCCGGCCGAGGCGATAAAGATATTGATTTTATTGTTGAAAATTATGGTACGGGCGAAGGATACTTTGACTGAATTTTGTTTTTATAAGCTGCTTGATAAAAACAAGCAGCTTTGCAGTCATAATCGCAGCAGCCGCAATCAATACATTTTTTTAATACTTTTAATTTTTATTTTCCCGCAAAAGTGCTGCATTTTACCGATGGAGCTTCAACGACGGTATAATACGTTTTTCATACTTTTTTCACCAATGGCAGTTGTTTTTACGCTTTGTGAAAACTGCGGTAAAAACAAAGAAAAGAATGTTGACAAACGATATAAAGGGGGTTATATACTCTACTAAATTAATAGGAAATATAATTGATGAAGGAGTGATATTATGGACGGAATAGGCTGGAATTATTCTGATAAAGTAAAGGAACATTTTCTTCATCCGCATAATGTTCTTGATGTGAATGAAGAAGAATACAATGCGGACGGTGTCGGTTATGTAGGTTCTCCGGCGTGCGGCGATATGATGAAAATCTTTATCAAAGTCAAAGATAACAGAATCGCAGATATAAAATGGCAGACTTTTGGTTGCGCCAGTGCAATCGGTTCTACTTCGATGTTGAGCGACATTGTTATGCGGGACGGCGGAATGTCACTGGATGAAGCGTACAAAATAACGCCGGAAGTTATAATTAATGAATTAGGCGGACTTCCTTCAAATAAAATTCATTGTTCTGTTTTGGGCGACAAAGCCTTGCGTGAAGCAATTAATGATTATTATCGAAAAAGCGGACATCCCGAAAAAATTCCTCACAATAAAGAAAGCAGAATCGTATGTCATTGTCTTAACGTTACCGAAGAAGATATTAAAATGGAAGTTCTTGAAGGAGTGAAAGATTTTGACGAGCTGCAGAAACGGACAAAAGTAGGAACCGGCTGCGGCGGATGTATTGATGAAGTCAAAAAATTATTAGCTCAGTTTGTGGAAAAATATTACAAAGACCGCGTTTATACCGGCAGTAACTGCGGGATAAACAACTAATTTTAAGAGGTTTCCTATGGAAAAACGAACAGTGTATCTTGATAATAACGCCACAACTCCGCTGCATCCGGCAGTAAAGGAGAAAATCAAAGAATATCTTGATTATTTCGGCAATCCGAGTTCGGTATATACTATCGGGCGTGAGGCGAATTTTTTATTAAATCAGGCTCGCCAATACGCGGCGGATTTTCTGAATGCTTTGCCGAATGAAATTATTTTTACTTCATGCGGCTCGGAATCGAATAATACGGTGCTGAAAAGCTGTGCAAGAAATGTAAAGAAGAACGGCAAAAAACATTTTATTACAAGTAAAATCGAACATCCTGCCATATTGCATACTTTGGAGCTGATGAAGCGCGATGACGATGTTGATGTCACATATCTTGATGTAGATTCATACGGTTTGGTGAATCCCGAAGATTTGGAAAAAGCTATCAGACCGGAAACGGTTCTTGTAACTGTAATGTTTGCCAATAATGAAATAGGAACTATCGAACCTGTGGAAAAGTTGTGCGAGATAGCCCATAAACACGGAGTTTTGTTTCACACCGACGCGGTGCAGGCTGCAGGCAAGGTGCGTATTAATCTTGCCGAAATGCCGTTTGATTTTCTTTCTATTTCGGGACATAAAGTGTATGCACCTAAAGGTGTCGGCATTCTGTTTGCACGAAACAATGTAAAAGACATTATTTATCCTTTAATAGCCGGAGGACATCAGGAAAATGCCATTCGTGCCGGTACGGAAAATATGTTGGGAATTATCGCATTGGGAGAAGCTCTGCGTGTTTTGAAGGATGAAATGCCGAGTGAAGCAGCTGAAACGTTGCGGCTGCGCAAACGTCTTGAAGCCGGACTGCTGTCAATTCCGCATACAAAATTGAACGGACATCCCGAACTGCGTGTACCCGGTTGTGTTAATGTCTCGTTTGACAGCATAGAAGGCGAATCTATACTGCTGCGGCTTGATTTGATGGGAATATCGGTTTCAACCGGCAGTGCGTGTTCATCCGGTTCTTTGGATCCAAGCCCGGTTATTATGGCAATCGGTAATAATCCGGAACGAGCTCACGGTTCCATAAGATTTTCGTTGGGCAGGGAAAATACGGAAGCTGATATTGATTACACTATCGCTGCGGTAAAAGATGTTGTCGAAACGCTGCGGAAAATCAGCCCGATAAAGTTGGATTGAAAAATCTTTTTCTTAAATTCAAAATAAGACTGCGGACATTTCAGCCGCAGTTTTGTTTTTTAGAAATGTGAAGTTCGATTTTTAACTTCAGTGTATCAGGAAAAAATTATTGCACACTTTGGAAAAAATTATTGCACACTTTACAATTGCTTGTTAATAAATTGTTAATAAGTCGAAGTTATTAACAACCCTAAAAAAGTAAAGAGAAGACAAATAGCTGCCGATATTTCTCATTGATTTTTTTATAAAAAGAAATACAACGATGTGTATTGCCTGTTTTAAGCCTAAACCACAATAATAAAAAAAAACAGCCCTCTTTCGAGGGTTGTTGCTGGCAACTATCCGGAATATTCGGATAGTTCATCTTCACCCGAAAAAAAATGCTCTCCGCATTTTATACAGTAATAGCCTCCCATAATGTCATTCTCCAATTTTTCTTTATTTTGCCAAATTTCTTCCTTGAGGATTATTTTTCTATTTCCCACGATTTCGAGAAGTCCTTATCTGCGAAAAGAGAAGCAAGTCCGGACAGTTGCTTCAGGCGCAAAAGTTCGTCAGCATCCATTCCGAGATGTTTCAGAATCCAAGCATCTGACATTCCTATATCTTTAAGTTCTGCAACTATATTTGTCATCAAGTCGACATCGTGAGAACCTCTCGCTCTGTTATGCCTAATTGTGCTTGCCATTCTATCGGATAAAGGCTTATCTATTACAGATACCGGCAGACACCCGCCCTCGCGCTCGTATATATCCTTATGCACAAGCATTGTAGTGTATCGATGATAACCGTCCACAATCTCGTACTTATCTATTTCGGGCAAATAATAGCATACAATCGGCATTGTATAACCATCTTCTTTGATACTATCATACAAAAGCTTCATCTCAGGCGGAGCAACGTGGTTTGGATTGTAAGTATTTGCCTGTATCTTCTCAATCGGTATTCTTTGAATATTATAAACCGGTGAAATAAATTTCATATTATAACCCCTTATATTTCTCTAAAATTAGTTTTCGCTTTTCCATTAAATCCTTAGTTATTCCGAATCCTAAAGATTTACATGCAATATCATTCTTGATTATACACATTGCCATTCGTTTCCAAGTCAATAAATCTCTCGTTGTATCAAGTGAATGTTCATCGAGGATTTCTTTGAACCTAACGACTTCTTTATCACCTTTCCCGCGTTTGGAAAAAGCATGCGTATTTATAATTTTATCCGGAATTGTTTCTTCGAGTCTTTTTACATGTTCATCTGTTAAAACACAACCTTGCTCTTTCCATACTTTTATGAAAGTTTCAAACTTTTTTCGGTAATGTTCTGCTGTTTTTTCGGGCAATGTATTCAAAAGAAATTGCACATAACTTTTCCAAGTATGATTTTTCGGCAATGGATGTTTTGTATTTGCAATTTTATTATTGTGGTAAATACAGCCGAAGTTCGCTCCGCTGACTCTATTTACCACTCGCTGCCACGTTTCTGGTTCTATAATTCTGAATTGATTCAGTCCTGCTTTACTTTCGTTCCCAAAAGGTTCGTCAACCCTCATTCGATTTAGGGGAACACCTGCTTTATACATTAAGTCATAAAGCTTATTATAATCCTTATTAAATTTAGCATTATAAATCCAAATATCCTCAACTTGCCAATCGTAAAGAGGATAGAAATTATAAACGTTATTAATAATTCTTGAAGAGTAGATTTTTTCTTTATACATCGCGTCAATTTTATCAGCAGATATTGCATGAAAACGACTTAACGATTCATCAGTTCGTATACCAACCAAGCACGCTGTTTTTTCTCCTTTCCCGTACCAACGCCCAAAATACTTAACAAAGTTCTCAAAAGTCATATTTTTCCTATAAATACTGATGGGATTATTATTTTCATTAATTACCCATTGATTTTCCGGCATTGGTCTAACCCAGATTTCTTTTTTAGGTGTATCCCAGCACAACCAAGAGGTTTCCATATAAGATAAGCCATTCGGCTGATTAAGCGGTAAACAAACCCATATTGGTTCAACAATATCTATATTATCATTGAACATTCTTTCTACGAATTCAATAGATTTTCGATAAAAAGCCTCAAGGTCAATGAACAAAACACCTATTTTCCTTTTACGTTTTCTGGCTTCATCTATTGCCATATTCAACATAACACCGCTGTCTTTCCCTGAAGAAAAAGAAACGTAGATCGAGTTGAATTCATCGAAGATAAAACTCATTCTTTCCTTTGCCATCTCATAAACATTTTTATGAAGATATTTCTTCATCTTTCTTCCTTTATATATCAGAGTTTTTCAATAAATTTTTTTGCCTTATCCTTACTATCCAGTTTGGTTATTTCCTTTTTAACCATAGCAAGCAAACTTTTTTTCCCTTTTAGACAGTCTTGTATAAGTTTTTCAAGTCCCGAATTCTCACATACTATGTCATAATACATGACATCTTCTCCCGAACCGAGTCGATAAATCCTTCCTTCAGCCTGTACGCGTCTTGAATAATCCCAGTCATGGTCAGCGAAGATTATATTCTTACAAAATTGTAAGTTGAGCGAGAAACTGCCGCACCCATAGGTCATATACAAGACCTTGAATTCTCCACGTCGGAATCGGTCTATAATTTCTTCTCGATTTTTCGTTGCACCTGTAATTTTTATTGCGTTTTCCGGAATATTATTAACATATTTCACGAAGACAATTATCGTATCGTTGATTTCATTGATACAATCCTGCACCGCTTCCCGATGTTCCGGCTGAGATGTGTACCACCGTTGCAAAACCTGCGCAAAAGCGTAAAACTGCAGCTCTTCTTCATAGGAATCATAATATTTATCGAAAATTTTATTCTTATAATTATTGTATTTCCATTTATCAACGTAATAACAGCGGTCAGCATATTTTTTTTTCACTTCAAGATCGAGGTCTGCCTGATACACATAAGGGGAAATCAGAGAAATCAAATACGAAACATTTATATATCTCACAATTTTTTTCTTTCGTGCTTTTTTAGCGTTTCTGCTGTATACACAAAACATATATTTAAATTCGCGAAAAGACATATCGAAAATTTTAGGACTTAAAAATTCCATCTGCGTCCATACATCCAGAATATTTTTAGTTACCGGCGTTCCATTCAAAATAAGCCGATACATCGAAAAACTTCCGATTTCAATGATACGTCTTGTTCGTTTGGCTTCGATATTTTTGATATACAAACTTTCGTCACAGATGCAAAAGGTCTTTGTTTTCTTAACTTTAGATAAAATTTCAAGGTAGATTCGGTCACTTGCGCCGAATCCTTCGCATGTCGCGAATGTTACGGGCAGCTCCGGCGTCCATTTTTGCTTTTCCGCTTCGAGATTTCCCGAAGATATAGCCGAAGCCGGTGCAATGTATAACACGAAGTCAACCTTCTCTTGTGCATACTTGCTCTGCGCTAAAGTTAGTGCGACCTTAGTTTTTCCGGTTCCCATTGCCATGAAAAGAGCACCGCATTTCAGCCGGGAAAATTTCTTGTAAGCCAGTTCTTGGTCGATGTTAATCATCAATCAGCTCCTTATGTGGTTGAGGATTTATGATAGGTTCAATGTGCTCTGGCTTTGACCAAAACACAACTTCATCAATACAATCCACCAAACGAACAAAAGAATGATACTCATTATCTACAGACAGAGCCTTTTATATCAGCTCCGCTAACCGTTTTACTCTCTATTTTCTCGCCGAAGTGGTTTTCCTTGAAGACTGTAAAATCGAAATCGTCGCCATACATCAGCCCCAGAAGGTCATCATCTTCCCTGACACTCCCGATAAGCGATTTCGACACCCAGAAGTAATAGTCAGCTAAGTCGCTTTTTTTCGGAAAAGTAATCAAAAGCGACTTTCTCGAATCATACCGAATATATCTTTTATTAAAAAATATTTTATTCCACTTCATTATATTACTCCACAAAAAAAACAGGGCACTGCCGAAACCTCAACACACTGGGTAGTACGAAACTCTTTGATGAGTGTGGTCTTTTGAAATCCAAAAAATGTCATAAACAACCCTCTGTTAGATTAAGACAAAGTTTTTTCTTTCTTTGTGCGTATTTGTATTCCTTGCATGCTCCCTTGCTGTCCTTCCAGTCATCGAGTAAGTATATAGCGTCACATATATCTATCATAGCGAAACAAACGCGCATGTAGTCTGTATACGAAACGTTGTCATATACCGGCAGAACTGTAGGAATGAAGACATCGTGACCCATTCCTACAAGTTTGTTTCGAGCACTTTCAAATTTTCTGACAACAGAATCCCTCTCTAATCCTGTAATCTTTCCTGCAATATATACCTTCATATTATTCCTCCTTATATTTTACTGCATTCGAGTTACCGAGCTTTTATCGGTATTCATGTTTAGGGATTCTCTAATTCTCTAATCGCCACATTAACTGGGACTATGCTAACAACTTCGGAGCTATAGTTTTTTGCAATTTCTTCTGCTTCTTCATAAGTAGAGAACAAACAATTAAGTTCTACTTCATGCAGAAATTGTTCTCCGTTGAAAAAAGACTCAAAAAATCCATATTCGTTTCTTACAACAATTATGAAATACCTTATTTCACGACTATATCCATTACTTTTAATTATCATTTTTAACCTCTTGTACATCTGCAAGGTGAATAGCATACACTGGCGCGTCTATAGCAAGGTCAGTGTTCTTGCCGTCCACGACTTCAATCTTGACTATCTCTGCTTTCAAGTACTGTTTTGTGTAGCCGAGCCGAAGAATACAATCGTGTGGACATTTTGAGCAATCAACAACTGCTGCCATAAAATGGGGATTAAACGGTGTCAAAAAAAGTCCGTCTACTCGTCCGGTAATCTCTTTGTTTAACCTTTTCGTCCAGTACGGCTTTACCTCGCGGTATTCGATTGTTTTCTCACCCAAGCGGATTTTCTCGAACCATTGTTTTTTTAAATTAAATGTTAGCATTTTTTTACCTCCATTTTTTTCAGTTCCTTAATAAAATTATCTGTAGGATTTTCTTTTGTCATTCGCTCGTCCAATTCGGGACTCCGTCCTTTCACACAGAAACTGACGCTCCCCGATAATATTTGAACGTCAAATATCTTTGATCTCTCAAACTTAAAAGTTTGTATCAATATTTCTTCGATTAAGGTCATTGTTTGTTTTTTCCACTCACTGTTTTTTAGATGGAACATCAACATTGTCTGGCTCCTCCTACCAATACGCAATGCGAAGAAGTAACGATACAACTTCTTTCTTCGTATAGTTCCTGTCTTCAAGTTTTTCTGCGACATCACTAATGTTATTTGCCCGTCGTGCCCTTTGGTTGTCAACATCTGCTTGTGTTTCCATTCCTACGGTAAGGCACGCTTCCAAGTCCTGATATTTGCGCCACGTCTTTTCATAATAGTCTTTGCCAGTTTCCTGATAGTTATCGTAGGCTCTTTCTGCCTTCTTATGAAATTCATTAATCCATCTTTCAACATTTTCTCTATCAAAGAACATTTTTACTCCTCAATCCAACGCCACTCTATTTGCTGCGGCGTATCGTTTCATTTTATCCAGATGTTTTTTGTTATATTTTTTTATGTCTTTTCCGACAGTGAAATTAATATAAGTAACCACCGATTGCAGAATATCGAACGCCTCTTCCAGCTTATCCTGCGTATCGATTCCGCTCTCGAACTCCAAGTATTCTTCTCGGATTTTATTCAACTGGCTCGTCTCTGTCATAGCTTTCAGCTTTGCAAGCTGTATAAAAATTGTTTTCATTATAAGACCTCCTTAATTCGCACAGCGACAGGAGTCAGAGTTGCCAGTGGGAAAAAATATCTTGCAGCGAGGTCAGAATATGATACAAAACCATGACCTGCAATACAGCACCCGTCACGATGTATTTGTGTTATCATATAATAATCGCCTGATTCCCCCATTACCCACATCGGTGGGATTCCGTGATGATAAGAAAAGATTGCTTGATATTGCGATATAAACTCATCACCGTCTCCGAAAGGGATATATTTAGCATTATCCCTTTCTATGATTTTTTCGATAATTTTATCTGCTATTTCCTTCACCGCCTGATTGGAATAACCCACATCATCAAGCTTTTCTCGATATTCATTTTTTTGTTTTTCGTTCATTTAAAGCTCCTTTAATTCTGTTTAAAAATTGAGTTGTTAAGAAAAACTTAACAACTCAATTTTCTTATTTTTCGGTTTTATTCTCTTTCAGGATTGCATCGAGTTTACGCGAAGTAAGACCCGCCAGATCGTCATTCATCAGGTCAAGTATCGCCATCACATTCCAGATATACTCTGCAATTACACGACTTACGCCTTCCGCGTCGTCCACCTGTGACAGCACCGCCATTGCCTTATCTGTCCGGCTCGCCATAGCAGCGAGAACAAATTTTTTTTCTGTATCAATCGTCATCGCCTTCTCCGTATGTCGTAAAGTTTAGATTCACCATCTGAAATTTGGAGTCCTTATTTTTACGCTTGTAAAACGTTCGACGACGTTTTTTATTGATAACACGCAAACTTTTCTGGATAAGCGTCTGCGCTTCTATCCAGTCTTTATCTTGTACATAAAAAGATAGAAGTTTCATCAGTGAGGTTTTATTCAGCTGCTTACCGCCAAAAGCCGTTTTTACTAAGGCTTCGAGGTACATACTACCCTCGTTCTCGCCTTTCCACTTTTTAAGACAGTCGTAAATTTTCTCTTTGGCAAGCTCCACATCTTCCGTGAAGCTTGTCATCTCGGAGAAATCGTATTGAATCTTCTTATCTCCGGTATAGTTCGAGAGTTGAAATGCGCCCCACTTTTTGGCTTTCTTCTCAAGAAAAGCACGCAAATCATTGTCGATAGATGCCGCGAGCCGCTTCTGTATCGCCTTCATCTTTTCGATTTTGCTGAAAATCTTTTCCACCAACTCGTCGCGCTCCACATCTTCCGGCGGTATGATAGACACAGGCACCGCCTCACCCTGTAGATTCATAAGATAACTTATGCCCTTAATCGTTTTTTTCATTTTTTGCTCCTTTTAAAAAAGTTTATAATTTTATCCCAAAAGCGCATTTTGGAATAATAGTACATACAGTAGATTTTCACTTTTTGCCCCCCCAATTATGTAAAGTGACTATCAGCTCCGACGCTTCCTGCCGCGACAAGTCAGACAACTCCTTGCCGAACTTCCGCCGTACAAGAACCGCCAAAGCATCATCCTTTTCTTGCTGTGTAACTTTACGGGAAATCAACTTCCACATCATCTTTATCGCGAAAAGCTGCTTCCCTGTTGCAAAGCCGGTTCCTTTAGACTTGCTCGGACTTTGATTCAGCCGATGTATCAAAACTGCAGCGTCTTTTTCGGATAAGTCCTTTGAACTGCCGCACATAAAACCGGCTAAAAGCTGCCTGTACGTTTCATCATCCAACCCGATTTTTTGTTTTAATACATGGATAATCTGAATCTGCTTTGCGGTTGCCATATTACCCCCGCAGCAGCAGACTTGCCGCTTTTTCGATGATGACAGGCGCAACAGAACGGTCATTCAATTGACACAATCGCGCAGTTTCGCTCATCAGAAATTTCAAAGTTCGCCCGTTTGCATTAGATTGATAGTGAAAAGTTGCCGCCGATTTTTCGTCGACTTCGCCGAGACGAGCCTCTAAGATAAGCCTGACATCTTCCTCGCTCAACTTATCCAGAGTAAAAACGCCCGCAATTCGGCTGTACAACTGTTTAAAGTCGCCGCGTTTTCCTTTGAGGTTAGCAAGAAGTCGCGGCATTCCTGCAAGCAATATTCCGATTTCGGTTTCGTCGTAAATTCGGCGCAAAATCTCCAAACTTCGATAAGGAAGATTCTCTGCTTCGTCCACAATTAACAACCGCCTGCTGTTTCGCAGGACATCACAAATTTCTCGACGCATTGCGTGATTTGTTCCGCGTCCCTCGCGCCCTAAAGCCATCAAGATTTCTTGCAGTAGCACACGCGGCGAAAAATCCGCACTTGCTTCGATAAAGATCGTGCCCGGATTCTGCCGAGCGTATTCACGCCCCGCCCATGTCTTACCGAGCCCTGCGTCACCATAACAAACACGAATCGACCCGTCCCTATGCGCCAGCCGCGCAGCTTCCATATATTTGCGCGCACCTGTAGTAGGAACGAACTTTTCCGGCATAAGAAGAACACCTTTATCTCGCTCTTCTTCCAGTTCCAGAAGTTTTTCGAGTTTTTCTTCGAGTGCGGGCAAATCGCCCGCGTACTTACCGTGCAGCCACAGACTGACAGCTGCACCCGACATTCCGAGCCGTGACGCCAGACCGGACTGCGTCACACCTTTGCTTGCCATCCATTTTTCGACTTTCTCTTTCAAAGTCATCTTGTTTTACCTCCCATAAGTTTTTCAGTTTCCGACAGAAAGATTTCATCTTCTGTCTCTTCTATCTCAGGCAGTGCGAAATCGCCTAACTGCGTGAAATGTTCTGTTCCCATTTTTTGGGCGAGGTCGATTGCCCGCTGTGCTTTAGTTGGTGTCACATCGACCGTTTTTATCTGCTCCTGCACACCGCTTTTCCCGTACAAAGCGGATACCGCCGCCGAAGCCGCAGCGACCACTTCAAAAGCCTCAAGCGGCTTTGTCTGCGTAACTTCGCGCAGCTTCTTTTCGTACGCTTTTTTTGCATGCATCGCCTTTTTCAGCTTTTCCTTGTCGACATCCGCATCTGCAAGCCCTTGCACTACCCAGTAGCCGGCTTCAGCTATCCCCGCAAACTCACCGCTGTCAGCATGGAATACCCATGCTTTCTGGTAACTTTTTGGATCGCGGCGCAAATAGAAGCGTTCTTTTGTTCCCTTGTAAGCCGCCATCCACTCGCCCCAGTACGTAACCGAAACACCCAGCTCGTTATCCGAGATTCCGTTACGTCCGATTGTGCGCGCCGCACTTGTACGCATACAAAACAGCTTCAATGCTTCCGCCGAAACTTGGCGGCAATTGACGCGGCACTGATTCCAGTAGGCGTTTCTGCTGAGACCTTTCATCTTCTTGCCCGTGCTCGGCAATTCGTTGAAAACCTCATCGATGTAAAAATCCAACGCCTTTGCCACATCATCGATATGCTGCAGCATGCCGGCTTTGATTTCGGCTTTCAGTCTTTCCGGACGTTCTTTTACATGACCGCCGCGAAAACCGATGAGATAGCGATTAAAGTTATCTTTTATTTCACGAAAATCGCGCTCAATCGGCTTTGTGCGTCCGTTGTACGGCAACGCGAACCGCGCCTCGATTCCCAGCTCCATAGTAAGCGTCGAAACTTCGCACGTATCGACTTCAAGCCGGTACTTCTTTTTGCCACCCGCAAAATCTCGACAACGGTAATCCTTACCGTTATCCATGTACGCCACCTGTGGCAGCCCATGTTTAATGGCGGCATAATAAAAAGCCTGAAAAATATGATCGGCGCAGGGCGGTTCCTTGTGCAAGTACCACCCAAGCCATTTCCCGCTCTTCCAGTCACTCCACACCGTAAGCCACGCAAAAAACTTCGAGCCACTATCGTCAATGCACATAAGATCCATTTGGTGGTGGTCGGAAAACCACACTTGACCCGGCTCGATAGCCGACAAGTCTCGCTCGATATAGGGGCTGTACAACTTGTACCAAGCGTCACGCCCCTTCCGAGCAAAATACTGCGCCTCACCCGAAAGTTCGCGGTCAAGTGCATTTTTGAAGCTGCGTGCGCACGGAAAATGCGCAAGCATATCATCCGAAAGTTCACCTCGTCGGGCAAGCTCTCCAATTGTCATACGCCAGCAGCTCGTCACGCTGGCTCCACCTTCGATAAGGTAGAAACTTTTGAAAAGTTCAAGCCAGTCTGCGCGCATACAACTCGGTCTGCCGGCAAGATTCGGTTCTCGCTTGCGAAGGTTGTACACCGTTCGCCAGCTGATTCCGCCATACTCCCTACACCACGCTTCAATCTGTCTGCGCGTCATGCCCGCTGTCGCAGACAAGATGTATGCGGCATCGGGTTTGCGATTTTTAACCCTTTGTACTTCGCTCATATAGTCCAGTCCAAGTAATCTTTACTTTTCGCCGAAAAAATCAACATAATCTTCCGGCTTGATACCCAAGAGTTCAGACCATTCTTTTATATCTATGGTCGAAAAGCGGGTTTTCTCATTCAATTTCTTTGATACGGTAACAAGACTTTTCCCGCAAACTGCAGAAAACGCCTTCTGAGTCCCATATCTTTCTATAATTTTTCCCTTAAGTTTTTGTTTTATCCTTCCCATCTTCGTTATCACCTTGCAAAAAGTTTATATTACCTAAACTTTTTTATCAAGAAAAAGTTTAAAAAAAATAAACTTTCTTTTTTTTTCTGCCGAATAGTTTCTCAGGAGGTAGATATGACTATCAGCGATGAACAAGCCGCAAGATATGCACAGTGCAGTGTCCGCCTTAGGCATATCTTAGCCAAAAAAGGTATGAAGCAGCAAGATTTAGCCGACCGCTGCGGAATCAATAAAACTTCAATTTCCCAGTACGCCAAAGGAATACTTGCCCCAAGTGTCAAACATGCCAAAATAATGGCAAAAGTGTTGAAAGTATCTCCTGCGTGGCTCATGGGCTTGACCGATGACGTGCCGGAAGTTTTCGTTGGACTCGAAAACGACCGACAAATCATAGACTTCGTAGGCGGCTACACCGACTTATCCGACGAAGAGAAAACGCTCTTTTGGCAGACTTTGCGCAAACTTGTCCCGAAAAATTAACTTTTCTTGCCTGCTTTTTTGTGCATGGCAGCTTTTCTTCCGGCAAGTTGATTCAGCGTCTTGTCCATATCGTCTGCTACCTCTGATAGAAAAAGATATTCCGTTTCTGCTAAGTCTTGCAGTTGACGAAGCCAGTCAAGGCTTGTTCTGACAGAATCAACTACATCCCGCATGTTTTGTAGTAACGTTTTTTTTTCCATTATTTAGCCTCCTTATTTCTTAAGAGGGCTTGCTTGTAGCCTTTGTCAAAAAGCCCTTTCCCGTTATACACCCACGTATAACCTACCGGTGCAGTCGTCGCATTTTTTAGGACTTTCCAGTCTTTCGGTAGACTGGAAAGAATAACATTCTCTGACAAAATATTTTTTCTTTGTTTTTTGTACATAAACTGCCTCCTTACGCCCCCTGCATACGAATAATTAACTTTCTGATTCTCGCCAATGATTGAACGGAAATGCCGGAGAGTCTGGCAATTTCCGAATAGCGAATTTCGGGGAACAATGGCAGCAGACGGCAGATCGTGTCTACCTGCGGTGCAGTCAGATGCGGGCGGTGCTGCAAAATTCTCCACTTTGCAACGTACTCCAACGCCTTTCCGTCGCTGCCTGCGATTCTGCTGACTAAAGCGTGATTACCGCCGTTCATCTTCTTTTCGCATTCGATAAAGTAGCGGCGGAATTTCTTTCCGATTTCGCTGCGCTGCAGCATGCAAATTTCTTTTGCCATGTCGATCGAAATGTAGTGTTCGGTGTAGCTTTGTTTTCCGCCTTTTGGGTTGCGCTCATTTTTGAGCGTAACTATGAAGTCTTTGTTTTCCTCAAAACCGTATTCACACATTCGAGGAAACCAGTCTTTATATTGGGTTCTGATATTTAGTTTTTCGTGCAGTTCACGTGCAGACACGGTATTAAAACCGAACTTTGATGAAAATGTTATCATTATCAAATCGTTCATATTTTTTCCTTTCTTCAAATTTTAAGATTTGCCGAAAAGGAAAATTTAAGTTATACTGTGAGCTGTTACTCATTTTTGAGTAACAGCATAACTCAAATGCCTTTTCGGCAGTGTGTTTTGGGAAGATAGAGTGCAGAAAGTCGCCAAACTTAATCATCGCTCTATCTTTTTTTTTACCTCTTCCAGCCCCATAATCAAAATATCAGTTTTTGTGGTTTTCAATGTATCAGCACAGAACTTCAAATCTTTTGCCTGCTGTGCTGTCAATCGCATTTTCATCCACTCTGTTTTTGGGGCTTCGGTGGGTCTTCCCATTTTAGCCATAAAATCACCTTATAAAAATAGAAATCACGTCTATCACAATTGCAACGCAAATCAAAACGATCGTCGCAATCTGTATTTTTGAAACCTTTTCGTTTTCATCGTTTTTGTTTTCCATTTTTACCTCCTTGACATAAAGTTTTTTTTAAAATAATATCAGAGGGAACGGGTGGGCAAGCCCACCCTCTGAGACTAATTCAACTTGCTAAGCAATTCAATGATTGCTGCTAACAAGTGAATCAGAGCCGTTGCAAGTGCAAGTGCAGCGACTCTGTTTTTTTTCTTGCCCATTCGGTACCTCCTTGTTTATTTGATATTTTAATTATAACATTTTGTGGGAACATAAATCAACAATTTTTTTAAAAAAAATGATAAAAAAAATTATTTTTTCGCCGGGCGTTTTTTCACGCGCCCGTCGCTGTTTTATGCTTCTATCGTACCATAGCACTGGGGGGGGGCGTCAAGTAAAAAGTTAAAAAAAATTAATTTTGCAACTTTTTTTTATTTTTTTTGTTTGATGAATATTTCTCGGATGACTGCGATTTCGGCAGCGCGCAGGTGCTCTCCTATTTCTTCTTTATAAAAGGAAAGCTGCATAAGTACGGCAGGATGCGCACAGAGGATAAGCACGCACTGGCTTTTGTATGCGGCGACGGCGGCGAGTTTCGCCAGCGATTCAAGGTGCAATTCATTCAACGCGCGTCTAAATGCGCCGTCAAGTTTTTTGACTGTGTAGATGTCCGCTGCCTGCGGACTTATCAGGGATAAAAGAAGCTCCACCTCGTCGGAAGCGGAGCTGATGTTTTTGAAGTTGCGGTTATAATATTTCATCTTTATGTTTGACGTACCAGTCGTGCAGGATCTCCGCGCAGCCTTTTTGTGCTTTTTCAGTGATAGTCATGAACGGTCGCGCAGGCAAGTCTTGCTTCGGATTGCCGGCGTGCTGCGCGCGTGCATACACTTTTTTCGTATATATTTTCCCTCCCGTTTCAGAGGTTTCCGTTTGTATGCTGCCTTTTAAGCCCGTCGCGGAATTTTGCAATAAAATTGGCAGCGTCGGTTTTTTTCTGCGCTTCATTGTCACGGCGGCAAGCGGCTGCCACGCCACTCCGTCTTCACTTTCAGTGTTGAAGTTTTGCATTACGCCAGCGCGGATTTCTTCCACCAGCGCGATATTCAGCTTGCGCCTCGACTGTTCGTCACCCAGCGATTTAATTAACTTTTCGATTTTGGACTGTGGATTCCACGTCGTTCCGATTCCCAGCATGTAACGCTCCTGTATAGTAGTCTATGCAAATGTTCAACTCTTTTATGTGTCCTTTCATTCGTTCGATGTACTGCACCAAAGAAATAAAATCTTTTTCCGATACAAGGATGCCGCCGTCTACTTTTTCGGCATGAACGGCAGGCATTTTCGGTTCCATCGGCAGCACGATTTCGGATTTGGTCGGTGCACTTTGGCACGCCATAAGCACCAAAACAGACAGTAAAAAAAACTTCTTTCTGAGTGATTTTGCAGTTTTCGTGCAAAATCGATTTTTTTTATTGTTCATTCGTCACCGCCTGCCAGATACTCAATCGCTGCGTCGACCGATGAAAGTTTTTCGATATTTTCATCGGTTTTGATTCTTATATCTTGCAGCTGACTGTACAACGCTTCAAGTGCGGCAATCTGCAGATGAGCGACTTTCAGTTTTTCTTTTGTGCGTTCCAAGATTTTAGTTATTACCCAAAAAGCAAAGCTCATTGCCGCGATTAAAAGCGTTTCTCCGGCGATTATACAGAGCAAAATTTTCATTTTGTTTCCTCCTTGCTTTTTGCGCGCGGCGAAAAGTTGTATACGGCTTTTGCGCCCCACACAGTTGCGAAAATGCCGAATCCCAAACTCGAAAATTGAAATAATCCGCCGATGTCTAAAGGCGTTTGTAATCGCATTGCATTCAAAAAAATTGCAATTACCGAAATTAAAATCGTAATCCAGCATCCTCCAAAGCTGATAATTCCCATGATTTTTACACCGCTTGTTTTTTCTTGCGGTATTGTTTCCGGTTCTTCCATTTTTACCTCCTAAATAAACATTAGTTCACGCACGGAAAGGCAGCTGCGGCGTTCGATTTCTTTCATCACACCGTCATAACTATCCGCATAAATAATAAGTCCTGACTTGCTGATGTACTTCACTTCGCAGAAATGCCCTGTGCTCTTGTACGGAATCTGCACGATGTACTCATAGCGATCCTCCGAACGGAAGCTGTCGGAAAGTTTCATCATACGGTGTTCCATGCCGCACACAACTTTCACTGCGTCCCACCGCAGCAAGCCTTCTTTTGTGTATCCGCCGGCAGTTTTAATGGCATTTAAAAAGTCAGTAAAGCCCGATTTACATCTTTCGTGTTTCTGTAAAATATTAAAAAGTGCAATAGTCAAACAGCCGTAATCACGCACCGATACACCGGGAACAAGTTCTAAAAATCCTATTTCGGAATCTGTTTGTTTTACCATTTTTCCCCTCCTTTTATGATATAATATTAGTATATCACAATACAGTTATATATTAAACGAGGATAAAACAATGGAAATTTCAGATGCGACATTGACACGGCTTTTCGAGTTGTCCGAACCTCAAATCAGACAGTTCTTCCGTAAAAAGAAACTGCAACCGACGCAGAAATGGACCGATATAATGCAAGAAGCGCATAATCGCGCGTTCGTCGTCGCCGGAGTGACGCAGGCAGACGTTCTGCAAGATATTTTCAATGCGGTAGATAAAGCGATCGGCGAGGGAATTTCATTTGAGCAATTCAAGAAAGAGTTAAAAGATAAGTGGAGCCCGGAACATCAGGAACGCCGTCTTAAAACGGTATACAATACGAATCTTTCTGTTGCGTACAGTCGAGGCAGATACGAATCAATGCGCGAGAATGCCCGGCGGCGTCCTTTTTGGCGGTACAAATGCCAGTTTCTGCCGGGCAGCCGTGAAAGCCACAAAGCGATGCACGGGAAAATATTCCGCTGGGATGACCCAATTTGGAATACACTTTTCCCGCCGAACGATTGGGGCTGCCAGTGCGAAGTGGAACCATTGACTGCCGAAGAGGTCGGAGAAAAAGACGTCGAAACATCAAAAGGCAACTTATGGGGTATCCAGCAAAAACTCGACAGCACAACGACGCAGCTTGTAACCGGGTTCAAAGACCCGAAGACTGACGAAATAACCGCGCCGGCTGCCGGGTGGAATTACAATCCCGGTATTTCCGATTTTAAACCTGACCTGCGCAAATACAACAGTTTTATAGGAGATTTTCTTCGGCTGAAACTCAACACCGCAGCACAGAAACTGCATTTTATTCAAGGTGCTCATTCATTCAAAGATGATTTGCTGGCAGTAAACAACTTGAAAGATTACGGCAAGAACTGCGTTTCCTGTACGCTGGCGTATGAGGCGCGCCGGCGCGGGCTTGATGTAACGGCGAAATATTTCGAGAAAGCGATAAATGGTGTGGAAAAGTATGCTGCTTTTGAAAAAATAGATAAACCAACACATTATCTTACCAAGGAAGCGATAGAAGAAGAAATGCAAAAGTACGGCAACAGTGCAAGAATGAGTATTACTGTCGCATGGGATGACGAAAAAGGTCACGCTTTTATCGCCGAGCAGATAGACGGCAAAACATACTTTTTGGACCCACAGCAGAAATTACTGAACTGCGAAAAATATTTCGCGAAAGCGAAATACATCCTCGCAATGAGAATAGACAATCTTCTTTTTACAAAAGAAATAAAAAACTTTGTACAAGACGTGACTAAATAAAAAAAGGGCTTAAGCCCTTTAATCCATTTCAATTGTGTAAAGAAGATTTTCTGCTTCTTCATCAGTTAATTTTCTTGGATGTTCCATAAGTTCTTTCAATTCTTCTTTTGTTAGCTTTCT
>JAFLVQ010000069.1 GCA_022508205.1 Spirochaetales bacterium | reverse complement strand
GGTTTATAAATGGTCGAGTTTCTCAATATTTAAGGGATGACAGAACAGTTTTGAATGATACTATGATTTATCAAATAATGTACAACATTGACGGTTCATATAATGATGCTATCGCAAAAATTCCAGCGTTATTATCTCCGCCTGAAATATCGGAAAATATTTATATGAAATCGTTTGCCAATCAAACGGAAGAGAAAGATATAGACGAGGCTGTTAACGGAAGTGATAAGACTGGCAAAGGGTTGAGAAATATTGCCGAAACACTGTCATTTGATGGAACAATTTATATTGTAAATAAAAATCTTGCTTCTATCACAAATAATTCGTCATTTAAAAAGTGGATGACCGGAGCTGTAAATGAAGAGCCGGATTTTAACAATATTATTTTTAATGAACCGATGTATAAAACGATGAATTCAAATATTTCTGTTTTTGATGGCGGTGCAAAAACGGGAAAAGCTATTTTAGGTAAATTAAAAAAAGAAACACACAGATTGACGGATCAATATGTAACTATTATGTACCCGATTTTAAATGAACAGAGCAGTCCGGATCCGAAATCTTCCGATTATAATATTTATTTAGTACTGCAGTTTATCAACATGGGTGATAACGGAATGATTGCACAAAAGGTTAAAAATGTAGACGGTGTTAAGCAAGGAACAATTTATGTTCTTGATTATAAGAATGATATACTTTTTTGCAATTACATAAAAGATTTCGGCGGTAAGGACAAAGAAAACGAGGATGATCCCGAATATGGAATTTTCGCGAAATATATCAATGATGATTTGAAAATCTTACAGACTGAAAAAGTGAATGAAATTTTGACTACAGGCGAAGATTTAAGAGATGACGATCGCTATCATTCGTGTGCTTTTAATATAACATATGAAAAACAAGTATATCAAACATTGGTGCTGGATTCACAATGGGACAGGCTGAATTCCGGAATAAAAATAATATTTTTCTATCCTATGGAAGTTATTCATAAACAAGTAAATAAAATTATATTCCAGATTTTTGCCATTATACTGTTTTTTGTACTTCTAATTATTTTATTTTCAACTATGTTCAGCAAAACATTAGTTATACCTATCTCAAAACTTGATTATGCAACATACAGAGTTGCTCAGGGGTATATCGATATTCAGATTAATACCGAATCAAAAGATGAAATAGGGTCGTTGTTTAAAAACTTTAAACAGATGATTTCGACTATTAACAATGTACTTGCGAATATTCAGCGTTCATCAAATAATTTACTTGGTTTTAAGATGACTTTCGATAAAGCCATAAACAATTTTCAAAGTAATCTCGAAGGTCAACAGCAGCTAATCGGACAAAGTACGAATGAATTTGATAATTTGAATTCGTCAATCAAAGAAGTTTCAAATAGCGTTCACGATTTGTTGACTTATATGAAAAAATCTCAAAATCAAGTTGATTTAACAAATCAAGTAATCAATGAAATGGTTGATGAAATAAAAGGAACTGAAGAAATCAGTAACCAAATTAATGATTTTACAGAATTAATTAACGGAATCGCGGAACAAACACGATTGCTTTCATTAAATGCTGCTATAGAAGCCAGCCGGGCAGGAAGTGCCGGAAAAGGTTTTAATGTTGTTGCGGGAGAAATCAGAAAACTTGCGGTTCAATCAAAACAGGCTGCAGATGAAATCGGCAACTTGATTAAGATGAATGAAAAGAGAATTAAATCGAGTATGAATAAGACCGAAGAAGTATTTGATGCACTTAAAAATATTAATACTAACTTTCAGAATTTAAACAATACGATTCTTTTGATAAATCAGTCATCGGAAGAGGCAGCCAAACAGGGATTGGAAATTATACAGGTAATAAATGAAGTTTCCGACAGTTCCGGTAAAAATAGTTCTTATATCGAGGAAATTTCAAAAACAAGAGATCAGCTTTCATCTGAGGTTTCAAGAATGCGTGATTTGATTTTGGCATTTAGAGTTGAGAGTGATACTGTTGAAGTTATTAACGATACAAGTATTGATGAAAAAGCATTGGCTGAAAAAATCGAAAAAAATAAAGAACGTAAACGTCTGAAAAAAGAACGCAAAGAGATGAAGAAGCATGATAAACAGATGAAAAATCTCCAAAAGACAACAGTGACGACATCTGATGAAATTTCCGGTTATAAGGATAAAAAAGTCGGTTTTATTGAGCGATTGAAGGAAAAAAACTTTTTCAAGAAAAAATCAACCAAAAAAGGTAATGCAAAAGTAGCTGTACCTCAGACTTTAGCAAAAGATCGTTTTGAAAATGAAATCCTTGCAAAAATAACGGATCAAGAAGATATTGGTGCAGTATTTTCCCTGTATGTCTATGATGAGTTTACGGAAAATTACCAAATAAAACCTGACATTACCGAAGATGAGAAAATAATGCTGAAGAAAATTCTTGAAAAGATACATTTTAAATAAGGTCTTTCAATGAAAGTCTTATTTTTAGGTGAAGTAGTAGGTATTCCGATTGTCAAAAATTTAAAGAAGAAAATAAGAATAATTAAATCTTATTATCAGGCAGATTTTATTTTTTGTAATGCCGATGGGGCTTCCGATGGTTACGGAATACTTGCGGAAACGGCAGCGGAGCTTTTGAATGCGGGGTTTGATTGCATAACCGGCGGGGATTTGATTTATAATAAGCGAAATATAAAAGATTTCATTAGCTATAATGCATTGCTGCGTCCTTATAATCTTTCTCCTTCATCTCCGGGACGTGGATATAAAATATTTACTCTTTCTTCGGGAAAGAAGATGGCTGTTATTTCTTTGTTGGGCAGAAATAATTTCAATAAGATTTTTGCCGGAGATCCGTATCATATAGAAGAAACCTTATTGAGCTATTTGGCTAAAGATAATATTAATTCGATAATTATTGATTTTCATGGCGGAACAACAAGCGAAATTCAATCACTGCAGTGGCTTTTAGCCGGTAAAGTCAGTGCTGTATTGGGCACTCATGCAAGAGTTCTTACAGCGGATTCAAGAATTTTGAATTCTCATACAGCAGTTATAACAGGACTTGGGCTCTGCGGAAGTCCTTATAGTATTGCCGGCTTTGCGCCGAATGTCGAAATATCGAAAATAAAATCCGGACGTTTTTCATATTCTAAAATAGACAAAGAAAATACAGTAATTCAAGGCGTGCTTTTGGATATTGATGAAGCTACTGGAAAAACGGAATCAATCGTATCGATAAATAAAGTTTTAAGCGAATTCGACTAATTGTCCAAAAAGAAAAAAACTGAAAATCGAGAATAAACTGTAGAATCTTCCGGGTTGAACATATTTGCCTGCAATAAATAAATTTCTTTTTTTATAAAAGCTTTTTTCTTGTTTGACCATACATTTCTTGTATTTCCGATAGTTTTGCCAATATTTACCATAAGAACGGCATCGTACTGCATTTTTCTGGCAGCCCACATAATCTCATCTTGACCGGCATTTTTTATAATAGACTTTGCGACTTCGGAATCTTTTTTTTCCAATATGTTCATTGTAATAATATCAAAGCCTGATTTTTTTGCGGAGTCGACAAAAACATCCGGAATTAATTCATCAAATACTTTTCCGTCGTGCTCCGAAACATATACTAAATACGGAGGATAAAGAAAAATTTCGACACCGCGCGGCATTATTTTTTGAATCTTTTTCACGATTTCTTCGATTGCCGTCCGCGATTCAGAAACAGCCAGCGGAACTGTTTGACTGTAGAAAGAATGAGGCAAGGCAGTTACTAATACAAGAAGCAAAATTCGTTTTAAATGATACATATTTTATTTTCCTTTTGCATTACCGGCTGTATCTTTATTACTTTACAATATACTATATATTGTTTTTTTTATTAGAAAAATATTTATTATTACTTTATTAAATCGGAGATGTCTAAATTGAAAAGAGTATTATGTTTTTTATTTGTATTTTTATCTGCAGCAGTGTATTCACAGCAGTCGGAAAACAGTAAATGTTTGTTTTTTGATGATTTTGAAAACCTCGAGAACTGGATTTACGTAAAGCAACCGCTTGTAAAAAACGAAACAAAATATTCCATTGTCCGTCAGGGGACAAAAACTGTGTTAAAGTGCGAATCGAATAATTCGGCATCTTCTTTGCAATCAAAGTATAATTTTAATGTTTATGAATACCCGATTGTCAGATGGCGTTGGAAAACCGACAAATTGTTATCAACGGGAGATATTCGGAAAAAGAAAACCGAAGATGCTACATTAAGAATATATGTGAACTTTAGTTATAATAAAGAAACCGCAGATGCAGGGTATAAATTCAGATATAATTTTGTCAAAAATGCGTACGGACTGGAAATCCCGCAGTTCAGTTTGGTGTATATTATAGAATCCAGAGAGCAGGAAGAAGAAATATATGACAGTCCGTTTGATCCGGGCAATTCAAAAATTATAATAAAACGCAGTGGGAAAAAAGATGAAAAAAAATGGTTTGAAGAGGAAATAAATATTTTGGATGATTACAAAAGAGCTTTTGGAAAAGAGCCGCAAAAAGACGCTTATATCGGTATAATGTGCGATACGGATAATACAAAAGAATCGACCGTATCATTTCTTGATTACATCGGAGTGTATGCGGAATGAATAGAAATGAATTGAAATAATTTTATATAAATGTTAATTGTTAGCGTTTTTTAAGGATATATGCTTCATTACTATTTTTTTAATTACTCCATTTGGTGTAGGTATTTCATGAAGAAAAACAGAAAAATCAGTTTTATAATAAGTATGTTGTTTTGTTCTATTATTTCAATATATCCATTGACAGAATATAATGAATATTTAGATTCCGGTTTGGTAGAAAAAAACGGTACATTCGGATTGAATCCGTATTTGACTCCCAGTTTTATATCCGGTTTTATCAGTTTTGCGACAGATGATTATTTTGAAATCGGTGCACGATTAAAAGTTCATTATTCGCCAAAAGAGCTTAAAGGTTTTTTCTTTAACGGTGAAATGATTATGAGCAATGTTTCCGTGCGTCAAACCGGGGGCGATGCGGCAGCGTGGTGGAATGGAACCATTCCTTGGTGGGGCGAGACAAATTTCGGTTTTGAAAGTCGCTGGTTTGATTTTAAATTCGGTTACCAAAATATGGTTTCTTCTACCGGAATTTATAACAATTTGATGCTTGACGATTATTCAGGTGCTTTTCTCGGTTATAAATCCAATTTGGCTATTACAAAATTTTTTGATTTTCAAATTATAATGAACTTTATCCGCATTCATCAAGGTCCGTGGTATACGGGAAACGCCAGTTATGAATGGGACTATATATATGATTCAATAAAAGAGCACCGCGACGAATATGGTTCTATCAATACAAAATATGAAGCAAAGTACGGAAAGACTTTGTACATGCATAAAATCAATATTCGACCGGCGCCTTGGATTCGTTTTGGACTTCAAGAGTCGGTTTATTTCTTGGGCGAAAATTTCAATCCTTATTTCATAAATCCGTTTTTCTTGTATTTCGCAACAGGGATGATTGCAAGCGAGCTTGAAGACAAATACGGCAGTTCGAGCAATGTCGGCGCAAATGACATAAAAATAGGACTTGATTTCAGCGTCGGATTCGACGGCTGGCGGGTTTTCGGCGAAATGATGATAGACGACGCAAACGGAGAGTATTTGAAATTCCAGCAACCGGATCATCCGGACAGAGTCGCGTTTATGATAGGCGCGGAACTTCGCGGGTATTTGTTTGATAAATATCTTCCGCTGCCGAGAAAAGTAAGCAACATTATAAAAAATTTGTATATAAACTTTGAAATGGCGACAATTTCGCGTTATTGTTTTTCAAGAGACGATAATTACAATTATGAATATGTCAGAGAAGAATATCCATACAAATATTATCCGGCCAATTATGCTTTGGTGAAAAACGAGGATGGGTCGTTAAAATATCCTGATTATATCGAATATACTGAAGAGATGAGCAGAAGGATAAACCGTATTGGTAATTTTATAGGTTACAAATATGGCTCGAATTCGGATAGTTTCGATATTGCCATAGGTTGGCGAAGTGATTTATACAATGTCAAAGATTCAAGAGCCGATTATATAACAGACAGATACTATGAGCATTTAAAAGAAAATAAGAAGCCGGACAGACTTCTCAAAATGCAATTGCATTATCAGCATTACCGCTTGGGAACGGACAGAGATGTAGTATTGCCGTTCTATATGAATGAACATTTTTACTATAATCTTAATCTTTATGATGAAAATGGAAATCCTCTTACCGGCGAAGATGCGAAAGGCGGCACTGATTTGAGGACTGGCTTTATCGATACAGTTTTGCTTGCCGGAGACATATTGGATTTCAATATTTACACGGATTTATTTCATTTTAATCGCGCAATTATGGGATTGGAAATGAAACATGTTTTTATGTGGGAGACAACGCTTCCCAATACAAATGATTCACAGACTACATTCAATTATAAATTTGATATTGGTATTATTATCGGATTCTGAAAGTGCTGCCGGTTCTGCTTATAGGTGATTTTGCACTTGATCTCATTTATAGTGATACTATTTTTCAGCCGCTTGCAGGCGGTTCTGTATTTAATGTTGCTTCTCTTTTGCGGAAACATAATATTGATGTTTGTTTTATTTCACGGGTAGGCACTGATTTGCCCGGTAAAATATTGCTGAAACAGGTAATAAAATTGGGTATACCGGAAAATACTGTGCTGCAGGATGATAATTTTCAAACCTCGGCGGCTTTTTGCGAATATGATTCGGAAGGCAAGGCGCATTATTCCTTCTACAAGGATAAAAAAGATTTTATTCTTCCTGATGAAAAATTGTGGAATAGAAAATTTTCATTGTTCCACATGGGGTCTTCCTTTGCGTTTTCACAGACATCTTTTGCGGCAGTTATGAAAGTTTGCGATGCGATGATTAAACACAAAGTTCCGATTACTTATGATATTAATTTGAGAAAGATTCCGACAGATGCGGAGAAAGAGCGAATATTTAAATTAATGAATAAAGCGCAAATAATAAAAGGTTCGGACGAAGATTTTAATTTTTTATACGGAACATCTGAAAAGAAAATTATAATGAATAAAATAGTGTCAGGTAATAATAAGATCGGAATTATTACGTTTGGAAAATCTGGTGCATTCTTATTTTCAAAGTCCGATTCTTACTTTGCGGAACCGAATAAAATCATAAAGAATGCAAAATCAATCGGAGCAGGTGATTCATTTATGGCAGGGATTATAATTTTTTATCAGAAAAATTTTTCTTTTGATAATTTGGAAAAATTGGGACAATTCGCTAATAACATTGCGGTTGATTTTTTACTTGCAAATGGATGCGTTCAATGAATACGAAAGAGAAAAAAATATTATGTATAGAAGATGACGAAAGCAATTATCTGCTTATGAAAAGGCTTTTAAAGAATTCCGATTTTGAATTAATTCAGGTAGAAGACGGTCTGAAAGGATTAGAACTTGTAAAGAAAGAAGCGTTTGTTCTTATCTTAATAGATGTAAATATAGCAGGTCTTAACGGGTATGAAACTGCTACTCGTTTGAAAATGCTGAAAAATACTATTCCAGTTGTAGCACTTACGGCAAATAAAATTGACAGAGCAAAAGAACGCGCTTTGATTTCCGGGTGCGACGGTTTTATCAATAAACCTTTTAATCCTTTGACATTTCCGAAGTTGATAAATGAATACATAAATGGCAGAAAAGACAAAATTACCAATAGCGAACGAATGATTGAGGCGATGATATTGAATAATCAAGCTATTGTGTGCCACATGGAAGAACAAATCCGAGAATTGAAACGCGCAAATCAGGAACTCAAAGAATTGGACAAAATGAAATCTCGCTTTATTTCACTGGTTTCACATGAACTACGGACTCCGTTGTCTCCGATAGTAGGGTATTTAAGTGTTCTTTTGGCGGATACAACGAATTTTTCCGAACGTGAAAAACGTATTCTGAATATTATATTTAAAAGTTCCAAAAGATTGGAACGCCTTCTTAATAACTTATTTACGCTGAATTTGTTGGAGCAGGATGAATCGCTTATTTGCAGGGAAGAAGTGCAGCTTGACACATTGATTTCAGATTTGATTGAGGATTTTTTCCTGATACTGCAGAAAAGACATTTATCATGTGACTTTATTTGCGAAAAAGCAATACCGAAGATTTTTTGCGATGAAACAAAAATCGAGCGGGTATTTTTTGCTTTATTGGAGAATGCAGTCAAATATACCGATGACGGCGGAAAAATTTCGGTTTATCTTAATTATCCGTCACGCTATATTTTGAAAAAGTATGACCTTTCACCGAATGATTATGTGGAAATAATTTTTGAAGACAGCGGAATCGGAATCCCTGAAAATCAATTGAATGCGATTTTTGAAAAGTTTGTGGAATTGTCCGATATTGACAGACATCATACTTCCAGTGACGGTTTTTTGGGAGGCGGTGCGGGAATCGGGCTTTCATTGTGCAAAGGAATTGTGAAAGAGCATAAAGGTTTTATTTGGGCAGAAAACAGACGTTCACACAATGGCAGCAGATTTTATGTAATACTTCCGCTTGAAAATTCAAATTAATCGGAATCCGGCAGACAAAAAATAAAACCATGCGACGTTTTTTTATCGAAAAACTGTTCGGTCAAATTGTTCCATTTTTTACCAAAGAAATAATCGATACTGCCGTTTGCGTCATTTATTATTTTTTCGATAAACAATGGATACAGTCCGCGTTTGCAGTTTTCTATTTCATCATAAGTAAAGTAATTTTTTTCGATAAAAATCGGGTTTGTGGAATCAGTATAATAGAAAACTACATCTTTTTGTTTTCTTTCCGTTCTGATTATAATTTCATTATTAGTATTTTTTTTCATTTCTTTCAGTGAAAATGCAAAGAGATTATTCAGTAAATAAAAGAATTTTTCTTTAACAAAAGTGATTTCGAGGTTTTCTTCTATTTGGGAAGTAATTCTGATTTCTTTATCGCTAATTTCAGCAGCTTTTTGCTTCAGAAAACGATTCCATTCCGGCTGAAATTTGAATTTTTCCACACATTGAGCATCTTCATCCGAAAAAAAATTATCGATGTTTGAAAGCAATTCCTCTATTTTAAAACTCGAATATAAGATATTTTGAATATAAGATCTGATTTCGTCATTGATTGTTTCATCGATTTGGAGAATTGAAGAATAACCGATGACAATATTCAGCGGATTGCGAATATCATTGATTACCTGCGCAATAGCTTTTCCAAATATTTTTTCTCTTTCATCTTTTGTTATCACTGTATTTTCCTTTTAATAATCAACGATATGGAAGACAAATCACATTGGCTTTTATTCCAAGTTCTTCTATTTTTTCTTTAGCCATTTCTTTTGTTATTTTCCCTTTAGGAACAGGATGTGCAGGAGCATCGGTTAAAATAAAAACGGTTCGCCTGTCAGCCTCGAAATTTATTTCTTTTAAATCATAAATCGCTTCGTTTAACGCTTCCGGAATATCCTGACCGCCTTTTATTGTTACTGTGCGCAGGATTTGTTCCAATTCTTCAAAATTGTCAGTCAGTGGTTCGATTTTTGTGATGTATTCTTCTCCGTAGTCTCTGAAAAAAATGAAACCGACACGCAGATTTCTTACTTTTCTCTGCAGTTCTTTTATTAGGTTAGGGTAGATGGAAATGAAAATTGGAAATTCTTCTTTCATCGAAATTGTTGTATCGATAATAAATACAACATCATTTTTAGGCGATACGGCGACATTGGATACGATAAATCGGTTTAAAACATCAGCCAAATTTTCATTTCTTTGAATAACCCGTATTTTTCCATTGGTAACTTGAGATGCGTATTTCATCAGTTCGCTGTGATGCGTTGCGGTAGATGTTGATAATTCCAAAGTTATCCATTGGTCAAGGAATGCTCCCGAATAATCGGAATAAGGTTTCTCAAACATTCGAGCATTGATTTTTGTCCCCGGCTGAATCAGTATTTCGCCTTCATACGACCATTTATAGCCGTAAATGACTTTTTCGGGCAGGAAAAAATGAAACGCTTCACCTAAAATCGAATGACGTTCCGGAGTGGAATCTACGAGAAAAAAAGCGTCATATTTTGTATGGAGAATTTTATCGTCTAAAACTCTGATTTCATCGGAATTTGCTTCGTAGTATATCTCTGTTCTAAGTCCGTAATTATTTATTTTTGGATCCGGATAACGCTGACTTTCTGTAAGCAGAATCGAATTTACTTCTTTAAGTTTGCGAATATATAAGTCATAACCGGTATCGCTTTTTTCAAAAATAATATCTTTTTTGGTTAATACGGGATTAAAAGACTGCGCAAAAAGTATAACCGGCAGAAACAGAAGCACTGAAAGTAAAAAACGCCTATGACACATTCAAATTCCTTTAATAATATTAAAAATGCTCGAACGAACATTCCGTATGGATACCTTTCTTTATTTTTTCGATAAATTAAATAATAAAAATTAATCGTTAAAAGGAATTAAGCATTTTTTTCTGCTGCAACATAATCCTTACGTTTTTTTCCCAAAATTACATCATCGATTTTTACTTCAAATTTTTTTCGCAACTCTTCGGAATTTTTCCCTATTTCATAAGTAATTTTCGATTGGCGAAAATGTTCGGTCAACTCATTTTTGATTTCGTCGAAAGTAGATATTTTTGAATCCGTTTTATCTGTAACCAAAATCAAATGATAACCGAATTGACTTTTTACTGGCTGAGTGATGACTCCCAGCGGAGCGGAAAATGCAGCTTTTTCAAATTCCGAGACCATTTGTCCTCTTCCAAAGTATCCTAAATTTCCGCCGTTTTCACCGCTCGGACATTTTGAGTATTTTTTTGCGGCATCGGCAAAATTCATCCCATTGAGAATTTCTTCCCGAACTTTGGTCGCTTTTTCGCGGTCGTTTTTGTCGAATAAAATGTGCGAGGCTTCAACTTGAACGTCTTTTTTGAAAAGATTTTTATTTTCTTCATAATACGTTTTTATTTGTGCTTCATCTTCTTCCGTTAGTTTCCCAAAATGAGCATCGATATACTGTTTCAGCAGTAAATCATCAGCAATTTTTTCACGCAGAGTTTCTTCGGTATCACCTTCTTTTTGCAATACATCTAAAAAATGCTCCCGAGATTTGAAATTGGCTTTTATCTTTGTCAAGATTTTGTCGATTTGCGACGGTTCGGCAGTAATATTTTCAGTTTTTGCCTGTTCAATCATTAATCTGGCATCAATCAGTTGATTTAAGATTGCATCGAATTGTGCACTGCTGAGTTTTTTTATATTAAGTCTTGCGCAAAAATCATTGCATGCCATATTAAATTCTTTTTCGGATATTTCGTGTCCGTTTACGGTAATCATGTTTTACTCCAGTAACAAAATTGATTGTTCAATATAGAATAATATTTGTAAATTATCCAGTTTTTCAATAATTATAAACGTTCGGTTTATGCATACTCATCCTGCTGCCGATCAACGCACCGCACACTCGAATCGAAACAAAGATCCCGCCGACTGCGAATTATCTGCG
>JAFLVQ010000068.1 GCA_022508205.1 Spirochaetales bacterium | reverse complement strand
CAGAGCCTATAGAACCACCGGCCCCCGTAATAAAAACGGTTTTATCTTTGTAATAAAGTGAAAGTTTTTCAATATCGAAAGTAACTTCCTCGCGCCCAAGCAAGTCACTCGGTTTTATCGCACGAAGTTGACTTGAAGTTGCACTGCCTTCAATGATTTCAATCACTCCGGGAATAATTTTAATTTTGGCTTTTACTGTATACAAAGACTCAAGAATATGCCCAATTTGTGCGGAAGAAGCACTCGGCACAGCAACATAAATTGTATCGGCATTATACTTTTGTACAAAATCGGCAGCTTCATTTATTTTGCCAAGAACTGGAATTCCTTCAAAAAGCTGCCCGATAAGTGCGACATTATCATCCAAATACCCGACAATCGAATATTTATTTTTCTTTTTTGTATTATGCAAAAGCTCATGGACAATCATCTGCCCTGCCGAACCGGCACCTATCACAATGACAGTTTTCATTAATTACTTCCTTTCAGTTTCATCGTCCGTCACTTGATGTTTGCAGTAAACCTTTCAGATACCCGGCATTCGGATATTCCGGCGGAAGTTTGTAAAGTGCCTGATAAGCTTCCGAAATATTATTGCGCAGATAATTTGCCACAGCACATAAATAATAAACTTGATACAAATCATTTTTATCCGAATCTGCAAGAGTTCCTTCCCACTCCACCAAAGTACCGATACATTTTCCGTAATTTCCGTCCAAAAGATAAATCAGCGATACATACAATGGAGAAACTGTTTCGTTATCAAGAATTTTTTTTCTTACATCCTGATAAACCGTCTGATTTTTCTGCTGCATTGCAAGAAACAAGCAGTAAATATCAAAAACCGAACGCTGTTCTTTAGACATAGGCATAGATTTCACGGTTTCAAGTTCACGCTGAGCATCAAACTGCCTGCGGCTTTCCAGATAAAACCGAATAAGCCTGAAATACGCCGTCAAATCGGCATCGGAACGTTCGCGCATTTCGAGAAGTTCCTGTTCCGCACTCTCGTGAGAAAGATTTTCTCCCGCATATTTGATTTTCAGTACATCGAAAGTTTTGTCATAAGTGCCGGTATATTTTTTTTGCAGATTTTTTCCTTCTTCAAGATATTCCAATGCCGCTTCGGGGAAACCGTTTTCTCCGTGCAAATGCGCCAATCTGAAATAAAAATCAGAATCGAAATTTTCCGAATCCGTTGAATACAGTTCACTACCCTGCTTCAATTTATGGACGGCCTCTGCGAAATTCCCTTGTTTTTGCGAAAGCAAAGCTCCGTTTTTAAAGTAAACATTTTTTTTGTATCCGAAACGCCGGTTAAGTTTGCTTAAAGTGTCTTCCGCTCGTGAAAACAAACCGCAGCAATAGTAAATATCTGTCAATGCCAAAAGTTCCTGCTCCGTATAATCGCGGCAATCCGGAATCATCTCGTAAAAAATACGGGCTTGCTCGTAGTTTTTTGAATACACATAATAATTTCCGATTCTTGCCAAAAATACCGGATCTTTTTTATAAATCTCTCTGATTTCCTTATCATCTAAGAGTTCCGCCAGTTTTGCATTGCGTTCCTGAAACATACAAGCCAAAATTTGCAGTTTAGTTCCGAAAACCCGTGTCTGCGGCTCCAACAGAGATACACGCAAATCATCGGAAATGTCGTTTTTATCGCCTCTCAACAATAAAACAATATTTTTCAACAGAAAAAATTCTTCCGTTTTGGCTTTATCGTCAAAAGTTCTGACAGACGGTTCTTTCTTATGAAGACATGACAACGCTTTGGATAACTGATTTTGCTTTACATAACAATGCACGACTTTTTTGGTAAATGAATAATCACGCTTTCTTGCAGGAATTTTTTCAAGTTCTTTCAATGCGCGTTCGTAATTTTCCTGCATCATATAATATACGGCAACCAAATCGATAAATTCCGGAGATTTTCTCAGTCGATTATAATTGGCATTTATAAAAGTTTCGGCTGCCGAAAAATTTTCTTCGCGCAACAGCAATTTCAAACGATTAATGCTTACGGACAAATCATTAGGCGACAGTTTTTCCTGCTGATCCAAAACATCGAAAGCCGCCGCAAAATCACCGCGAAGTACATTAATTTCAAACAGCCGTTTATACGTAAGAATTTTATTTACTTTTGAAGGATTTGTGTTCAGATAATTGTAATATGAAACTGCCGAATTCTCCAGATACCCGTTGCGATATGAATCTTCCGCTATTTTGTACAGCCTACTGCTTTCCACCGAATCTTCACGATTCCTCAGAGAATACAAAATAATATCTTTTGAATAGTATAAAACCAATAAGCCGCCGGAAATCACAAGCACTAAAATTCCCAAAAGGATGTATTTTACTATTTGTGATTTCCGAGATGAAAATTTAATTTTTTCTCCGGATGATCTTCTTTTTGATTTTGGGTTGTTGTTCCTGTTGTTTGTTTTGTTTTCTTTTGCTGATTGCATCTAATATTCCATTAACAAATTTGTACGATTCCTCTCCGCCGAATTGTTTGATAATTTCCACCGCTTCATTAATAATGATTAAATCTTCGAGATCTTCATACATCATTTCATAAATCGCCAATCGCAAAACAGCTTTATCGACTATCGAAACTCTGGAAAAATCCCACCCTTTCAGTCGTGAAATTATTAAATCATCGATTATCGGCAAATTATCAAGAATTCCTTTTACAAGACTTCGCGCATAAGAACGAGCTTCGGCAGAATTTTCGATTTCATTACAGAAAGCCAGAAGATCATCGAACTCCTTATGCTCAAATTCATAAGAATAAAGAGCCTGAAACGCTAAAATTCTGCCTTCCCGCTTATGTTTGAAATTTTTGCCTACCGTTCTATTTTTCGTCGCTTTCATATTCTTTCATGTAATATTTAATGTCTGCTTTTTTACGTAAATCTTTCATCAGCTCCAAATACGTTTCCTGATTGATTTTTTGCATTTCATAATTTTTCAGCTGCTGAACAATCGTGCTTTTAGATTCTTCAAATGAAAGAATTGTTTTATCTTTCTTTTCGATAGCATAAAAAATATGGAATCCATAAGGTGACTCGCAAACATCCGAAAATTGTCCGGGTTTCAACTGATTGAAAACATCAAAAATCGCATCGCTGTATTTTTCTCTCGTAATCTTCGCATACTGACCGCTTAAAGGAAACGGACCGATGTAACCGCGGTGAGTTTCTTTTGATGCCGGATCGGTATATTCTTCTTTAGTTGCGCCGTCATCCGAATAAATAAGGCACAATTTGTCAAAGTCTTCACCTTTCTTTAATCGAGAGTAACAATCTTTTGCCCGCTCTTTTACGGCTGCTTTGTCCTCGGCTTTCATCTGTGCACCTTCGGCATCGATTGTTCTGAAATAAATATGCTTCAAAACAATTTGAGTCGGCACAAGAAAAGACTGTTCATTTTCTTCGTAAATTTCTCTGAGAGAATTATATTTATCCAAAGTCCCGCGTGCACTCGGAATTTCTACCGGAAAATCTTTTGAGGACTCAAACGTCTTTCGGTCGAGAGCCTGCAGTTTCGGCGTTGCCATTTTTGTTATAAACTGCTGACCGAGAACTTTTTGTTTAATCTTATCCTCAAAAGCCGAATAAGTCATCTTACCGTCGGTTTCCACGTAACGCTTGAAATCTTCGTCACTGTACTTGTAATTGCTGTCAGCCTGAGTTTTCATTTGTGCGTACTGATACTTCATCATGTTTAATTCTTGATTAAACTGATTTTCATCTAATATCAACGTTTCCTCTTTTACACGATCTTTCAATAGGTAATCATCAATCATCATTTCAAGAATTTCTTTTTTAGATAATTCTTTGCCATAAACAGCTTCCATACTTTTCATTTCATTGTACGTTTTATCCAATTCGGCTTGAGTAATAATATTTTTACCGACTTTAGCAACATTATTGCTCTTCACATTATTCAACAGATTCTTTTTTTTGCCGGCAGTCTGAGCAACAGACGGAATCAAACAAGCAGCAAACAATGCAACAAATATCAAAGACTTTATTTTTGACATGAGATTTTCCCCCAAAAAATTTTTAAACTTATATCACGACATAATAAGTTTAGCAATTTCAAAATAGTAAACAATTTTCTTTTTTTAATCAAATTTTGCGCACGGAGAAAAAAACATAGTAAACAACCTTGATTTTCTACCGATTGAATTAACAAAGACAAAAAATAAGAAGGATTATTCAATATGGCAGTGCGGGATTTTGATTTCCAAAATAATTTATTTATCGATGATTCTAAAGCGGCACAGCGTACCCGTACACAAAAAAACCGTTTTAAGTCCTTGCAGTTAGAAGAAAAAAAAACCACATCCGCAAAGAAAAAAAATACGCCATTCGACCGCAATCCCAAAAACGGCAATAAAAAATCATCACTGAAAATGCCGCTTATCATAAGCGCGGTCATAATATTTGCCACAGCATCGACAATAATCGGAGCTTTTTCAAAACAGTATCAAGAAAATTGCAACAACCTGAAAAATGTATATTCCAAAGAAAAAAGGCTTAAAAGCATCGACCAAAAAATCAGTTCCGTTTTATCTCAAAGTGTCGAAGCGCTGCAAAAAGGGAACAAAACGGAAGCATTGCTTCTGCTGGAAAGAATTCCGGCTGCTTATGAAAACGAAAAAAATTTGATCAATGAAGATTATGCGGCTGCACAGCGAATGAAAGCCGATTTGCTCGTTGCCGGAATTCTGCAAAGCACGGCACAAAAACTTTCACCGACAAAAGAACCGGTAAAAGAAAATAACTTAAACAAACAATGGGATATATTGGAACGAAAATTGATGAATATGCGAAAAACATATTCCAAAGCGCAAGAATATTTTTCCAATGGTGATTTCGGCAGTGCAAAAAGAAATTACTTAAACGTTCTTGCCGAATTCGAGGAAATCGAAAATGCAAGCAATCAGCTTTTGAAAATCGAAAAAAAAGCAAACAATCAACAGGCAAAACCTTTTTATGACAAAGCAATGGAATTGCTGAAAGTTACAGGCAATGAAAAAAAAGCTGCCGCAGCTTTATCGCAAATGCTGACAATCGCACCGTTAAGCGATTATACCGAGTTTGCGGCAAAAAAATTGGAAGAGCTTGTCAAAATACCGAATTTTTCACCGGCAGCACAAAATATCGACAATACAAATCAGAATATCGATAGCACACATGCCGAAGATTTCAAAAATGCAGCTGATAAAGCAATGCAGAAAAATCATTACGCACAGGCAAGAACGCTTTATGCATCGGCAATCAATCAAGCGAATGACGAAAAAATAATAAAAGAATGCACTCAGGGAATTATCCGAGCGACAGAAAACGAACTTTCAAACAAACATTACAGAGATTTCATGAAACATTGCGGGTTATTTCGCAATGCATTAAATAAGAAAGACTACGCTGCTGCCCGTAAAGAATATTTCAATGCACTGGAAAATGCATTTGCTCCGTACATGGACAATTCGTTGTCGGAATTTATCACTGCTGAAAATCTTTTCATGCAATCATTTGAAAAACACAACGACAATCCCGGACTCGATGAAATACGGCAGGCAATGAAAGCCGAATATCAACAGGAATTGAAACTGCAGGAAGAACAATTACGCATAAAATTCTCAAAACAGATTGAAGATTTAAACAATGAAATCAAAGATTTAAGTAATGAAATTGAAAATTTAAATAATCAAAAAGAAATTCTCATTAACGCGTATGAAACACAGCTTGAACTGCAAAAAAGCGATGCTGAAAAAGCGATTATCAATATTGCAAAAGGCAGACTGAGAGAACGCCGTGAAAAGCAGGAAATTATCGATAAGCTCGAAAATGAACTGAAAAGTAAAAATGAAAAAATTGTATCGCTGAAACAAGATCTGAAAGATTTGGAAGTTGATTCCGCAAAAAGACTTTCGGAACAATCGAACAAATTACAGCACACAATCGACGAATTGACGGAAAATTTGAGTGTAACCGAAAAAAAACGCGCAAACATTCAAAACAGTTTGAATCAGCAGAAGCTGCAAATCGAAAAACTGCAGGATTCGCTTGCCGCTTACGAAAACGAATTGGCAAATTTAAAAAACGATTCGCAAAAGAAGGACAAAACCATTACAGAAAAAAATGACGAAATTGCCGCGTTGGAAAAAAATATCGAAGGTCTGAAAGTCGAAATAGAAGCGCAAGAACTTTTTTACAAAAAAGCTCTCGGAAAAGCAGATTACAATCAAAAAGTCCTTGAAAATAAATATACTTCATTGCAGCAGAAACAAGTCGCTTTGTTAGATGATCAGGAAGCACTGCAAAAAAATTTGGAACAAGCAAAAATGCAAAACACACAACTTGCTCAGGAAATAGAAACATGGAAATATAAATACGAAAAATTTCCCGAAGAGCTCGAACAGCGTTACAACGACCAATTGGAAAAAGAAAAATTCAAACTGCGTTCTCAATACAACGAAAAACTCAATAAAATTGAAGATGATGTAGCCGAAGGTAAACAAAGTGATTTAAGCGGAATAAAACAAATTGCAAAAATCATTGAAATTCTGAATGACAGTATTACATTTCAATTCAGTAATCAAAATGTAAGCTCCGCAATAAAAAAAGGAGACAGACTGAATGTACTGAGAGATTTAGGCGGAAATCTGATTTCAATCGGAACTCTTAAAGTTACAAATATTTCGCCATTTTCTACTTTCGGGCGGGCAGATATTGAAAAACTTACCGCAGGAATGAGTTTGCATACCGGTGATATTTTGATTATCGACGAATAATATACCGGAGAACGATAATGAAACAGTTGCGAATACACATTGCGCTGATTCTTCTGATTGCAAGTGCATGTTCGCCGAAAAAGAAGTCGGAACTGTTGCGGCAGAACATAACCGAATCGGAAATCGGCTACATACAGAATTCATTGAGTGATTTGAATAAATTACAGCAGAAAATAAGTGAACTCGAAAAAAACAGAATGGATATTCAAACCAAATTTGATGAGCAAAAGTTTGAAATAGAAAACCTGCAAAAATCATTAACGGAATATGAAAAAGAACTGGAAAACCGCAAGTCATTTTCCATCGGCAAAGATAAAGTAATTGCTGAAAAAAATGATGAAATTCTCGAGCTGAAAAAAGACATTGAAACACTGAAACATTCGGATTTGTACAATGAACACGAGATACTGAAAAATACCGAAGAAAAATATCAATTACTGCGCAAACAGCTGGAAAATCTTCTGAAAGAGCAATATGAACTGCAAAAAAATATCGAACAAATAAAAAATCAAAACATACTTTTGGCAAATGAGTCCGAAGTTTGGAAAGCAAAATATGAAAATATCGAACAAAATTTCGATAATCGTGTAAAAGAAGAAAAGTTCAAATTAAAATCAAAATATAATGAAAAACTGAATAAAATCACGGAAGATGTTGCTGCGGGCAAAACAACCGAATATAAGGGAAATAACCTTAAAAAAGGTCAGCAGGTAGGCAAAATAATCGAGATTCTCAATGATAAAATAACGTTCCGTTTTAATGACGAAAAGTTCAGCAGACAGTTTATCAATGGAGACAAGTTGCTTATTGTAAGAAATTTAGGCGGCAATTTGATAAGCGTCGGGACTGCGGAAATTACAAATGTATCTGCATTCTCTATTTTCGGGCGCGCAGTTGCAGATGAGCTTAAAACCGGAATGAACGTTCATACAGGAGATTATCTTGTAATCAAAAACTGATTTCTAACAGGAGAGTATTTTGAAATTTCAGAAAAAATTGGTGATCACGTTTACGCTTGTATCGGTAATAATTGTATCGGCGTGTACTTCTAAAAAGAAAGCCGAAATCCCGCAGACCGATTTTAGCAATGAAAGAAATGAAGCTAATTACGACAAAACAACGGTAAATATCGAAGAGCTTGAAGCATTGGTAAAACAGGCAAAAACCTTGAATACAGAAGTGGTAATTGCAATCACAATACTGCACCACAACGATCTGAAAGATTTGGGAAGCAAAATGTTCGATCACAATATCAACGCATACGAAAAGGAAAAACTTTTTGAAACCAGAAAAAACGAGTTCTTTGACAAATTGCAGTTTTCATACAACGAATACACTGCATATATAGCAGATCATTCCGCACAAATAAACGACTACATTGCTTCTCATCCCGAAATAATGGATTATCTGCGTACCGAAAACCGCGGTGAAGAATAAAAAAAGTGCGCTTCAACGGACAATTAAAATCCAAGCGCACTTTCTATTTTAAATTTTACAAGTTATCAAAATACCCCTTCGCTTTTAAAAGTTCCGCATTGAGAATTCCTCCCAGTGCCGCACCCCGCTTTGTGTTATGACTTAACGCTACGAATTTCACGTCAAACACATTGCACTTGCGAAGACGCCCGATGACGCAGGCCATTCCCTTTTCGGTCTCACGGTCACGGCGCGGTTGCGGACGATTTTCCTCATGACGAACAACAATCGGATGAACCGGCGCACTCGGCAGTTTCAATTCTTGAGGCAGCGAAGTAAAATGTGTCCAAACTTTTTCGATTTCTTCCAATGACGGTTTTTTATCTTCCGGCAAATCAAATTCCAAATTAACACACGCTGTATGTCCGTCGATAACCGGAACACGTGTACATGAAGACGATACAATCGGACCAGCGGCATTTTCTATTTTCCCGTTTTTTACGGTACCGAGAATCTTCAAACATTCCTTTTCTGTTTTTTCTTCTTCACCGCTTATGTACGGAACTATATTGTCTATCATATCAAAACTCGAAACTCCCGGATAACCTGCGCCGCTTGTAGCCTGCAATGTTGTGACAATCATTCTTTTCACCGGATAACCAGCCTGCTGCAAAGCAAAAACAGGCATTACATACGTTTGAAGCGAACAATTAGGTTTCACTGCAATAAAACCTTTATCCCACCCATGATGTTTTTTCTGCTCGGCAATTACATCAAGATGACCGAAATTAATTTCCGGAACAAGCATAGGCACATCATCCGTCCAGCGATTCGCACTCGCATTTGAAACGACGGGAATCCCTTCGGCCGCATAAGCTGCTTCCAATGCTTTAATTTCATCTTTTCCCATTTCCAATGCACTGAAAACAAATTTGCATTTGCCGAGAGCTTTTTTTTCGTCATTTGCATTTTCCACAACCAAATCCGCGACACCGGCAGGAATATCGCTCCCGATCAACCAGCGGTCTAAAACCGCATCTTTATATTTTTTACCGGCAGAACGGGGTGAAGCCGCAACATAAGTAACTTCAAACCAAGGATGATCCTCCAAAAGTTTTATATACCGCTGTCCTACCATTCCTGTCGCACCGAGAACTCCGACTTCGATTTTTTCCATAAACAAAACTCCAAATCAAAAAATAGTGAGTATTTCCGGAAATTGTAATTCCCGAAAATCAGCAGACTTATAGTATATTTCACTGCTTTTTTCAAGGAACAAACAGGTTTGTATTTGACTCTATAATCATAAATTACAGAGTTGTAATCGCAAAATTACAGTACGGCGGGACAGTCGATTTCCGATTGATAATTTTTATTGCGATTATTTTTTCAATATTATAAAAAAGCATTTTGCATCAGAACATAAGGGAGGCAATTATGAAAAATAAAACCGTAAAAGAGAGAATTATTCCCGAATGCCGCCAAATGACAATGAATGGAATATTCTATTATAAGGAAAAAGAACGTTTGGAAGATTTCATCGAAAAATCACTGCAAAATACAGGAATCGAAAAAAAAGGCAGACCATTTGCCATTATTGCACCGAATGCAAATTACAGCTTGGCAGGAAGCATTTACGGAGCATCCTATTCGCTTATTGCGAATGAACAGTACGATACCGTTATCATAATGATGCCGCTTCACCGTCAGGATTTTCGCGGACTCGGATTAATCGGCAGCAAAAGTTTTGAAACTCCTTTCGGCAAAGTGGAAATAGATTCGGAATCGAATGAGTTTCTTCGCAAATTCTCCGATGACTTCATCGACGGTCAAACGTATCATGAAAAAGAATACTCTGCGGAATTGCAGCTGCCCTATTTAATGAAAACAGTAGCGGGGGAATTTAAAATTCTGCCTGTCATCATCGGACGAGCCAACACACGTTATACTATTCTGTTGTCAAAAGCCGTAAATGAACTTTTGGCAGTTTCCGATAAAAAATTTCTCATCGTTGTTCCTACTAATCTGAATACCGAATTTCCTTTGGACAAAACAATAGAACGCGACAAAACATTCATTAAACTTCTGCATGAAAACAATGCGGAAAATCTGTCGCAGCAGCTTGCATTGGAACAAATAAGTGCCGATGGAACAGGCGGACTTGTGTCATTGCTGCGTTTAAATGAACTTATGAATAATGCGCATAATGTCGAGGCTTTGAAATACGCGACTTCGGAAGCAGTAACAAAAGACGCATCGAAAGTCGAAAGTTACATAAGTGCGGTTGCCTACTGAAATATAATTCATCTGTTTGACAAAGCATTTGTATCATGATAAAAAGCAAAACCGTTTTTTTTAAATCAACATTAAAGCAATTGTGAAGGAATGCATTATTATGGAAGAAATGAATAATAATAAAAAAGATGTGAAAGACGTGAAAGTGAACAAAAACTTTTTTGTTTATCTTACAATCGGATTAATCATCATTACATTTGTTATTTCGGCTGGAGTAATTCCCGGAATAATCAATTTCGTAAATGAAATTGTTCAGCGCAAAGAAGTAAATCCGGACGGAACAATTTCAATCGAACGAATGGCTCAAACAAGGGCAAACAACAATCCGGACAGTTATATCGGGAAAGTTTTGGGGCATAAAATTCAATTCGGTCATGACGATACATTCAACAGACGGTACGAATACATAATGAACATGCCAAACCTTAACGGATACGAAAAATACCGCGAAGTAAGAAACATTTACGAAGATGAAATTCAAAAAGTCATCGGTATGTACAATGCAAAAAAAATGAACATTACGGTATCAAACAAAAGTGTACTGCGTTTGATTGCAAAAAATCGTTACACCGGTGCCGACGGCAAAATCGATTACGATAAACTGCGTTCCGAAATCAATAAGATCAATTTGAATGATTCAGAAGAAATCAAAAACGAATTGCTGCTCGAAAACTATGAGTATGATTATTTCGGTCATTTGCCGGTTTCTTACTCGGATGTGCTTTTCAGTTACGGACTGAACAATACAAAAACAAAAGTAAAATACATAGACATTCCTTTCAATGATATTTCAAAAGATAAACTTGCGGAATATGTAGCAAACAACAATGCGAAATTCCGTCAATACAAAGTCGGAAGAATCGTTTTTGCGGACACAGCAGCAGCAAAAAGAGATGCTGAAAAAACTTTGATGGAACTTACCGTAGATCCGACGTTGTTTGACGAAATCGGAGAAAAGCTGAAAAAAGAAAACAAAGTTATCAATATAATAACCGATTCTGCATTTAGCTTTGCCGATAGCTACGACAGTCAAATTGCAGAAGCGTTGGTTAATACAGAACTCGGCAAAGTCTGCAACAAACTTGCAGCAGAGCCTAATATCGGTTACA
>JAFLVQ010000067.1 GCA_022508205.1 Spirochaetales bacterium | reverse complement strand
CGATATTAAATTGTTAATTATAGGCAAATAAGCTATGTAATCTTTTTTGCCGGCATCCAAGAAAATAAAATCAAATTTTTCATGACAATTTTGCAGGAATTCGAACGCATCATTTTTCAGCAGAGTAATATTTTTCATATCAAACATTTTCAATACATTAATTCCACGTTTATATCTTGATTCATCTTTTTCTAAAGTGATAAAAGATTTCGGTGACGAAACAAGCGGTTTATTAATGAAATACGCCGAAACTCCCGATCCAAAGCCGATTTCTAAAATAGTTTGAGGTTGCTTTATAAAAGCCAATTGATAAAGAAAAAGTGCCGAATCAAATCTTACGGCAGGAATAAAGTGCATAAACTGATATTCGATAATTTCCTTATATTTATTTGCCAGCTCAATATTTGCGGATACATTCAAATCATCAAGGTAGGAAAATAATTTTATATAATCATAATTATCATTTTTATTTGTCATAAAGTCCTTATATCATAATTACTGATCTATTTGAAGCGAAGATTTTTTATTTCCGATAATATATATTATGTCTACTTATTATGTTTATGCAATCAAAACGAATCTAAAATATTAAACAAATCAATCAGAATGGAATCTAAAATCAATCTTCCCCTGTCATTTAATGCAATTCTATCTTTTATTTGTGTATTAAGAAACTTTCTATCTGTCAAATAAGAAATCAATCTATTATAATTTTCATCAGTTGCACATTTTGACTGCAAAGTCTTCGTTGCGATTCCGTATATTGTTCTAAATCCCATTAGCAATATTTCTTCAAGACTTTCTTTATCTGTTAAATAATAATAATTCGCATTATCTATTTCGTTGATATAACTTGTTATATCCGGTTTATTTTCAATTCTCAATTTTCCTATTTTGCTGTGAGAAGATACTCCGATTCCGATATAATTTTCGTAATTCCAATATGCCAAGTTGTGATATGACATTTGAGAATTGCGCATCCAGTTCGATATTTCATATTTAACAAAATTGTTATCTGTTAAAAGCGTGTTGATACGCTGCTCGAAAATATATTTTTCATCGTCTTCCGGAAATAAAAAGTCATTTTTATGAAGATAGAAATATGAATTTTCATCGATTGTTAAATCATAAAATGAAACATGGTTTAGATTGCTGTACGATTTTAAACATGTATCGAGAAATTCAAGTTCATTATCAAGATCAGTTTCCGGCAGTCCGTTTATTAAATCAATCGATACAGTATCAATTTCATGCAATAAATTTAATGCATTTTTCACAATTTCATTATTCTGCTTTAGTCTGTTTATTTTTAATAGCGTCTTTTCATCAAAAGTTTGAATACCTAAAGACACGCGTGAAACAAAATTGTTTTTCAAGCATGAAACAAATTTCTCATTAATATTTACAGGATTACACTCTACGGTAAATTCGATTGTTTTTTGTAAATCAAAAGTATCATTTAGCAATAAAAGAATTTTATTCAATAAATACGGTACACAGCCCGGATTACCGCCGCCGATATAAATAGTTTTCGGGAGTATCAAATATTTATTTGTGTAAAAAATCAGCTCTTTTTTCAATGCCGCAAAGTATTTATTTTGCAGATTATCCGAAATGTTAAGTTGCGAATAAAAAGCACAATAATGGCACTTTGAACAACAAAACGGTATGTGAATATACAAATGATTAATTTCCGATTCTATTTTGCAACTCCGAATGCATCAAAGGGCCAATATTTAAAAATTACTTTACCGATTATTTGGTCTTTTTTCACACTACCCCATATTCTCGAATCTGAAGATGAAATTCTGTTGTCTCCTAAAACATAATATTCATTATCTTTCAGAATATATTCGTTTTGAATAATCATTGTTGTCAATAATTTTGAATTACTTCTGGTTTCTTTGACTATTTGATAATTTTCCGGAATTATTTCTTTTTCGGGAATACCGTTAATCGTTAAAATAACTTCATCATTTATCAAACGAAATCGTATTTTATCACCCGGAATTCCTACGACTCTTTTTACATAAACAGAAGAATCATAATGTTTGGTCAAAGACGGAACATCTATCAAAGTAAAACTTATAGTATAGAGAAACGTTGTAATCGATCTGTAAAACGCACCTTTATTGTAATATTCATTTGAATAGAATGCAATTATATCTCCCCTTTTAACTTGCGATTCAGTTGCATCGAAAACGCGCCTATTAGTCAAAGGATATTTTGGCCCAATTGAGAATTTGTCAACTAAAATTCTGACGCCTTCTTTTAAAGACGGTTCCATAGAATTAGTAGGGATTTTAAACGCTTGAAATAAAAGTGAATTGAATAATAGAATAAATAAAACTATTGTACAGTAAATTAAAATAATTTCTTTGAAAATTTTTCCCTTTTCAATCTTTTTTTTATAGTGATAAGTACTCATTATCTAATAATCCCCATTCTGTTAAAAGGAAAATAAGTTATTCTCGCTTTTCCTAAAATAAAATTTTCATTTATGGTATGGGCGTTCCACGATAATGCGATTTTTTTTGCGAAAAGACCATTATCCTCACTATCCAAATAAAAAGTCTTTTGTTCCCCCCCAAACCTACAATCTAAAGAGTTATACCGATTATCCCCTAAAAGAAAATACTCGCCTTTATCAAAAAATTTATCTGCCGGATAATCAGGGAACTGACTCAATTCAAAGAAGGAATAAAATTCGGGAGTATTCCATGAAGTAGATCTGGAAACCATTTCAAAGCCATCGATATATATCGATAAATGTTTCAGCATATTCAAATTATTTTTATCCACAACTTGAATATCGATTTTTCCAGTTTTCAAAAAAGTATTCAACAGTGTTAACACTTCGATTTTATAAATAGCATTTAATGATTTCATATAATTCGTATACGGAGATTCATCATCAGAATGAAAAACGTCATCTTGAATCGCTGAATCAGAAATATTGTCAATATTCCCGAGTTCCTCATGCACATTAGCTAAAACACGGTAAAATGCGACAAAATCATAATAAGCCTCAAGTCCATATTTTAATTTAGTTTCATTTCCTTTGTAATCATCCGATGATAATTGGTAATAAGTTTTTTCCGAGTTTATAAAAAACGGGATGATTATAGAATTTTTCGCTTGTTCAAAATGTGATTTATTTTCAGTTAAAAAATCGAAAAGGTTATTTTTCAATATGGATAAACTATTTTCAGTAGTCAGATACGATAAAAAAACTCTTTTTTCTTCTTTTAATTTTTTTATTAAATCCGGCATATTTCCCATTTTTTTCAAAAAAGAATCATTAGCTTCATCCAGCATCATTCTGATTTCTTTCGTCATCTTCTGGGCATCCATGCCGATGTTATCTTCATAATATAAATTAACGTGCCCATACTCTTTATCAGTAGCAGACATTTTTTCCCACTTTTGATTTGCTCTTTTTTTATAAACTTCATTATTTAAAATACAAATTTTCTCACCGTTTCCCGCAATCATTCGTTTTACAATAAATCGTTCTTTGGGATCTCCATTTTCTTTTTTATCTATATCAATTTTGGTAAAAGACAATCTATACAAAAAAGGCTGAAAGATACGTGCGAATACATTTTTAAAATAAACATCTGATTCTTTGTTATAAGTTTCGGGATTCAAATAAACAACAACATCACCTGTTTTCGGTAAAAAAAGCGAAGGAATTTTCCATTTAGTTAACGGAATCTGCGATCCATATATAAACTTGTCGACTACAACCATATCTCCTTTCAGAAATGTCGGTACCATAGATTCCGAAGGTATTACGTACATTTGAAATAAGAATTGATTAATTAACATTACGATTAAAACTGCTTGCAAAATGACATCAATCCAATCGTACCACAGGTTTTGAAAAAAGTTTCGTTCCTTTTTTAATTTGGAAAGTTCTTTCTTCTTAAATATTTTATCTTTTTTAATTTTCAGTTCATATTCAAAATCTTTTTGGGAATACCACCCTGTTGCCTGTTTGGTTTTAGTGGTTCTAAGAAAAATATATAAAACTGTCGGCAATAAGGTAAGAAACAAAATTACAATAAAATCGATCAGAATATAAAGTTTATCATCTCTCTGTTCGTAAAACTCGGTTACAATTCTTGGAAAGGAATAGAAAACATAAGTAATAACAATTCCGTAGCCGACAAAAGAACGAAATTTTTTATAAAATGCAGCAGAATCACTCTTTTTTTCATGAAAGAAAAAAAACTTTCCGAGCGTAAAAATCAGAAATGACATAGCTAATTTACATAAAGATGAAAATATTACAAAACCATTTCCAATGTATTTATAATCAATAAAAAAAGCAGAAATAAATGATCCGGCTCCCCATGCTATAGTTAAGCATAGAGGTGCCAGAAAAAAGATATTTGAATGAAAAATATTTTTCTTCACAAAAGAAGCCCTTATTAATTAACTTTCTTTAATTGCAATATTGACTTCCAGCGTACCGAAACGAGAAGATAAATTTACAGATATTGTTTTTAACTTTACAAAACTGATAGAAAAATCACGTCCAAGAATAATAGTAGGAGGTGTTATATGCAAAACTTTGTCTTGACCAGATAATTGAATAGTGGTTCTTCCTGTTATGATATTTGCCAATTCTGCGATAGAAGATTCTATAAAATCATTATCTATTTTAGAAATAGTTTTAGGAGCCATTGCCTGCGCTATTCTCTGTGCTGTATGAAGTTTTAAACTGTATACAACCTGTCCTTGAATAAAACCTGCAATTCCGACAATAATAGAAATTTCATTAGACGGAGTTGGATCCTCTTTTAAACTTAAATCGCTTCTTTCCAAATTAATATTAGCCATTTGTTCAAAAACGTCTATAGCATTTGAAATAAAAGGGTTTATCCACTCTGATTTCATTTTTTACCTCTATAATATTAAGATTAATGAGTTCAATATATTCTATCTGATTCATGCTGTCAAATAAGATTTTGATATTTTGTGTTATCTATGCAAAATATCTTTATTGAAAATATCAACAATTAATTTCATCTCATCGTTAGGTGTAGATTTCGGTGTAATATCTTTTAGCTCATTACTTTTCAATTTTAATATTATTTTATAAGTATAGCTTTCTTTATCAACTTCTTCAAAGATTAAAGAATCAATGTCTTCGTACTTGTATCTGTTGATAGTTTTTGAATCGAAACAAATCAAATATTTTTTTGTACAAACAATTCCTTTTTTAGCATTCAAGAAAGTTGAATTATCAAAAAATAAACAGACATCATCACTATCTGCAATGATATTTTTTTTCTTTAGCTTCTCGATTTTTTCCTCAGGTACAATTTGATTATAAAGCATTTTTCATCCTCCGTTATTTTTTATAAGGTTGACTAAATCTTTTGCTTTCAAATCATCTGGGCTAAATTCATTTATAATTTCACAATACTTCAGTGCTTCTTCTATATTTTTCCTGTTATATGCAAGAACTGCTAAATTATAATAAATCGAAATATCTTCGGGGCTGTATCTTAAAGCCTTTGCGAAGTACAATTCCGATTTGCTGTAATTTCCCAGATTCATGTGACAAAGACCAAGTTCATTATATGAATCGACCTCATTGCCATTAAAATTCAGTGCTTTTTGAAAATTTGGAATTGCATCTTCATATTGTTCAAGCTTTCTTAATATAAAACCTTTTAAAAAATAACCATTCCAATTAGTCGGGTATTTCTTTATAAATTTATCAACACTCTCAAGAGCGGCTTCATCCTTATCCGCTTCAGCAAGTTCCTGTGCATAATTATAATCTTCATTCAGAACACCTAAAGACTGAACCGTTTTTAATGCATTCAAAACTTCTTTTTTCCGTTCTTCATCTTCGGTAAGGCCGATAAATTCCTTGAAATATTCAATTGATTTTTCATAATTTTCTTTACTTAAATAAAATCGCCCCAAGTAATAATAGATTCTGTCGTTTTTTTCGGGTAATTCATCGAGCATTTTGAAAAACGAAAAAGCCTGTTCTTCCATTTGCAATGCAATTTTTTCCTTACCTTTATCAAATAAATAAAGAGAATATTCATTATAACAAACTGCAATATTCAATATATGATCCGGTGATTCGGGATTTAAACGCAGCAAACCTGTATATATATCAATAGCATCCGTGTAATCACCATTATTTTCCGCCTCTAAGGCTGCACTTGTCAACTGAGCATCAATATCCGGTTTTACCGTGTAAATAAAATCCCGATAATAATTAATGTTTTCATCATTTTCATTTTCCCGTATAACGCGAAACATCCCCAAAATAATATTATCCGCAGTAATATCTTCTTTCGATAAAGAATCGGAAGACGACAATACAGGCAACGGGACATCTTCTCTTACTTGAAAATTTTCAATAAAGAAATTATTTCTTCCTTCCATTGAAATAAAAAATACTTGTTCAGACACGCTCAATTACCTCAAAACTGCACCTAATTTGTGGTTTAATGCTTCCAAAATTTCATTTGTCGCAGCATCAACTTCAGTATCTTTAAGCGTTGAAGTTGTCTTATTGAATAAAAGTTTTATCGCAGCGGAATAAGAACCTTTTGCAATTTTATCGCCTTTGTAAATATCAAAAACTTTAACATTTTGCAAAATAGGAATATTCAAATCAGTAATAGTGCAAAATACGGAATCAATGAAAACATCATCTTTTAAAACAATCGCAATATCCCTTTCCGAAGACGGGAATTTCGGTATTTCGGCAAATACGATGTTATCCACAGAAGCAGCAAAAAGAATAGACGTATCGATCTCGCCTATAAATGTATCTACATCAATATCAAATCTCTTAGCAACTTCTGGTTGCAGTTTTCCTAATATTCCAACTCGTTTGCCGTTCAAAATTACTTCAGCCTGCTGGTATGTTTGAAAAAAACATTCGTTTATCGGTCTATAAGAAACTTCTGCATTAAACTGTTCGAATATGGCATCAAAGCAACCTTTTAAATCATAAAAATCGTATTTAACAGCCTCTTGACAAAAAGATTTATCGAACTTATTTCCCGCAAGAGCTATTCCTGCATATTTATATTCATGAGGAAGAAGTTCCTCGGACGGAATACTGATATTTCCTATCTCAAACAAAGCCAAATTTTTATTTTGACGAGTAACATTAAATGCTACGGTTCTTATTATACCGGGAATTAAACTGTTTCTCATGCCCGCCCAATCTTCGGTCAGCGGAACTTGAAGCATTACGGAATTTCTAAAGTAATGATTTTCCGGAAGCCTCATCTTATCGAATAAAGATTTTCCGATAAAACTAAAATTTTTGATTTCCGAAAGTCCGGCGTTTACCAGTATAGAATGAAGTTTTCTTGTATCTTTTTGCTCCTTAGTACGCACTCCGGCACTTCTCGGAGGATAATACGTAGGAACGATTTTGTTATAACCATAAATTCTGGCAACTTCTTCCGCAATATCTTCTTTAATAGAGACATCATTTCGAGATGACGGAACTGTAATCTCAAGTTCATCATCTTTCATTTCAACTTGGAACAATAATTTTTCAAGTGTATTTTTTATTTCTGCCGATGATAATTTCGTTCCTAATTTCCCATTAATCCATGCAGTATTTGTTTTTATTACTTTATCTTCGTACTTATGCGGATTCACATCTGCAATTCCAGCACAAATTTCCCCAACATTCAATTTGTCGAAATAATACAAAGCACGTTTCAATGCCATATCTACATTTTTTAAATCAATCTCTCGCTCATAACGGTAAGATGCTTCCGAACGCAGATTTAGTCGTCGAGATGTTTTGCGGATATTTACCGGACGAAAAAATGCCGATTCAAGAAAAACAGTAACCGTTGCATCGGTAACTTCACTCTGTTCCCCACCCATCACACCGGCAAGGCACTGACCGCAGTCGGAATCCGATATTACAATATCGACCGGTTCCAAATTTCGTTTGATACCGTCAAGTGTTACAATTTTTTCATTTTCAGCTGCATTTCTAATGATAATTTTCTTCTTTCCATTTACAGAACGCAATTTATCATAATCAAAAGCGTGCAATGGCTGATTCATTTCATACAAGATGTAATTTGTAATATCGACAACATTATTTATTGGACGAATCCCTGCTTTTATAAGACGCAACTGCATCCACATCGGAGAAGCAGCAAGTTTTACATTCTTTATAACAGCCCCGCAGTACCGAAAGCAGTCTTCGGTTTGTACGTCAACTTCCACTTCATCTTCAACTTTTGTTTCGATTTGTTTGTAAGAGTAATCGAAAGGAATTAAATCAGCATCAAAACAAGCTTTTATATCCGTAGCAATTCCTTTCATACCGAGACAGTCACCGCGGTTTGCTGTCAATTCAATATCTACCAACGTATCATCAAAAGGCAGAATATCATAATAAGGCGTTCCATTTTCCACCGTATGTTCTATAAAAATGGGATCGGGAGATTTAAAAGAAAAACCGATCATCTCCCAGCTTACAAAACAACCGCAGCTTTCCGTATTTTTAAAAGTAACACATTTAACAGTTTTCCCGTCTGCCAAAACAACGCCCTCTAAAGCTGTTAAAACTTTATTTCCTACATTTACACACGCCAAATCCGTAATAATTTGCTTTTTTCCATATTTTCCGCAATCAACATCGGTTATATACAATTTTTGATTTTCAGGGTGCTGCCGTTTATCGAGAATTTCTCCTGCGACAACATTCTGTCTGCCAATTCCTGTTTTATTAACAGACTCAATTTCCAACCCATTTTGAGGAATATTCTCAATTATTTCCTCATCTGTATTTTTTATCGTAGTAATTTCACGCAACCATTCCAAAGAAACCAACATTACCGTTTCTCCTTTTTATTTAAACTGTTTAAGAAATCTGACATCATTCTCAAAGAAATAACGAATATCGCTAATTTGATAAATTAACTCTGTGATACGCTCTAAGCCCATTCCAAATGCATATCCCGTAAATTCTTCCGGATCATATCCGCCCATTCGCAAAACATTTGGATGAACCGCACCGGAACCTAAAATTTCGAGCCAACCCGAACCTTTACAAAAAGGACATCCCTTGCCATTACAGAAAATACAACTGACATCTACTTCTGCCGATGGTTCCGTAAACGGAAAAAACGACGGGCGCAGACGAATTTTTCTGTCGTTGCCGAACAATTTTTTCACAAATACTTCCAATATTCCCATCAAATCGGAAAATGCTACTCCCCTGTCAACAAGTAAACCTTCGATTTGATGAAACTGCGGGGAATGCGTCGGATCTATTGCGTCCCGTCTGAAAACTCGTCCCGGACAAATTATGCGAACAGGTTCCGGGTGTTTTTTCTGCATTGTTCTAACTTGCACCGGTGATGTATGAGTTCTGAAAAGAATATCTTTGTTGATATAAAGTGTGTCTTGTGCGTCTCTGGCGGGATGATCATCTTGAAAATTCAATGCTTGGAACGTATTGTAATCGGTATCGATTTCCGGACCTTCTTCGATCGAAAATCCCAATCCCAAGAATATATCTTCAATCTCGTTTTGAATTATAGTTAAAGGATGAGCTGTACCGATTTGAGGTTTCCTTCCGGGAAGCGTAACATCGATTTTTTCTTTCTCAAATTGTAATTCCAATTCTTTTTGTTTCAAAATTGAAACAGCATGTTCCAAATCTTTTTCGATATTGGCTTTCGCTTCATTTACCATTGCGCCGATTTTAGGACGCATTTCAGCAGAAATACTGCCTAAAGATTTTAAAAGTGTTGTAAATTCGCCTTTTTTACCTAAAAAATTAACTCTGATTTCTTCCAAATCTTTAGAATGCACTGCATTTTTTATCAAAGCCGAAACTTTTTCTTTGATATTATTAATTTTATCCTGCATTTGATTTATCCTTATGTGGAGCCTGTTTTTTTGCCGCGTATAATACTTTAATAGATAAAAAATATCAAGTCGCTGCGTTGTTAAAGCCATAATAGAAAAAGCAGTTCGTGAATGAACTGCTTTGCATCGGTGCTAAGTTATTTTTTTCTGGTATAATCCAGCGGCTTGCCCCCGCCTGTTCCGCACCACGCCCCAAAATCATTGGAAGTCAGCACAAAAACACCCGATATACCGTCAAGCATAACTCCGCAGTTTGCTTTATGATAAGCCTTATGTGGTTTCGATTCGTCGGGAAACGTGTATGTTCCGTCTTCGTAAAATGTCAAAACCCTGTTATTGCTTGTTTCCCAGCTTCCTTGTACATTGACCTTATCTAAATTTAAAATAGGTTTATCGAGTACTTTTTTGTAGATATTTTTTCCGCCCCATGATAAGCGAACTCCGCTCCATTTTCCGGGCGAGCCGACTTTGTCCAAAGTTACAAGCTGTTTTTTTACGGAATAATTTCCGCTTGGATTGCTTTTTCTCTCGTAAAACAAGTAATTTTTATTTGTGAAAGCAAGAATTGCCTCGCTTTCAGCTACCCACACTCCCGGATACGCAAAATTATTTCGTTCCCATTTAAACGTTTTACCTTTGCTATCAGTAAATTCCAATAGATTTTCTTTTGCTTTCAGTTTGTAAATGCCGTGTGATGTAAGATTGACTTCATTTTTTGCTTTCCATTCGACTTTTCCGTTCTTTTTATTCAACGAGTAAGTTCCGTCCGCATAAAATTCCAATCTGTCATTTCCCATTTTCCAAGCACCAAGCAAAAAATCTTTTGCACTGTTTTTGGTGACTTTTATACTCGGACTTAAAAATAATAAAAATAAAACAATCGGAATAACTGCGAATACTAAAATATTCTCAATCCAACCATTCACTTTTTGATGTGAAGCCGCCTCTTTTGCTTCAGAATTTGTTTCGCTTGCTTCCATACTGTATCTCCTTAAATCTATAAAATTATTTTTTATACACAAGTTGCGACGAAGTATTTACAAAAGTCATTGTCTTTTCTGCTTTATTGTAAACATAGCTTCCTCCGATTCCCTCAAGAATCAAATATTTTCCGTATAAATGATATTTTCTTGCAATAGTGTTATTGCCTTGAACAAATACATAGTTGCCGTTGCTCTTAAAAGTCATACTCCAACTGCTGTATTTCCACACACCTACAATATCATTCATCGCCAAATAATCACTTCCCTGATTACTGTTTTCTTCCAATTGATATATATAATTTCCAAATTGCAATTTCCCATCATCAGAGAAATTTCCGGTCGTAACACTTTTCAAAATGATTTTGGTATCGGTAAAATAATAGTTATCCCGGGTAATACTACCGCTATAATATTGATACGTGCCGTCATCGTAAAGAATAATAAAACGCCCCTGTGCCGGAGTACCGATAATACCAGGATAATAAGCAGCATCACCGGCAAACCAATTTTTATAACCGTTGATTCCGTTTTCAATGAGCATCATATCCTGCCTGTAAATAATTGTATTTTCACCAATCAACATACATGAACTGAAAAACCTTGCGTTTTCGGGAACAATAAAATCTTCGCCGCTTTCACTTTGCCACTTGACATCTTTCAAATCATCGGCAGTAAAAGTACTGTCATACAAAGAATATCCATCAAAGTTTTCGTTTTCTTTCCATTCGGCTTTCAGTGGATTTCCGGAGCATTTCAATACTCGTCCGTCACTATATTTCAAAATCCAACCTTGTCCCAGATCTTCTAAATATAAATCAGCATTCAAAATGTAATG
>JAFLVQ010000066.1 GCA_022508205.1 Spirochaetales bacterium | reverse complement strand
GCGCACATTTTCCGCAGCTGGTACAAAGTTCTTGGTTTATTTTCGCCAAGTTATTTTCTACCGTTATTGCTTGTGATTCGCAATTTTTAACGCATATTTTACATCCGATACATCCTACATCACACATTGCACGCACGGCTTTTCCGTTTGCATCAGACGAGCATTGTACATAATATTTTGCTGTTTCGGGAATGATTTCGATTAAGCCATTGGGACAAACTTTTGCACACGCGCCGCAACCGATACAAAGTTCGTGGTCTACAACTGCGATTCCGTTTATAATGCGTATTGCATTTTTGCTGCATACTTTTGCACATGAACCGAATCCCAAACAGCCTTTGGTGCATAACTTTGCACCCGATCCGGGAACAACGGAAACTTTTGTGCAGTCGGATAATCCGCTGTAGCTATATTTCGATTTTGTTTTGCCGCATGTTCCGGCGCAATGAATGACTGCCGTTTTTCGGACAGCTTTTTCGGCAGATTGCCCGATGACCGAAGCAATTTGCTCATGGTTGGAAAACGCGGCGGCACATGCCGAAATCGGAGCTTGCCCGGCAACAATGGCAGCCGCCAATGCGTCACAGCCGGTAAAACCGCAGCCGCCGCAGTTGCTGCCCGGTAAAAGGTCGCGTACGCCGCGCACTCGCAAGTCTTCTTTTACCGCCAAAAGTTTGCCGGCTATTCCCAAAATTATACCTATTATCAATCCTGCAATACCGATGACCGACATTGCCTTAAAAATCGGAAGAAAAAATACCATATTTTCTCTCCTTAAACGATACCGGCAAAACCGGTAAATGCAATCGCCATAAGTCCTGAAATCAACAGTACACACGGAGTGCCTCGGAAAATTTTGGGGATACTTTCGCAGTTTTCTGTTTTCTCACGAATACCTGCCATTAAAACAATTGCTATTGTAAATCCCAAAGCCGAACAAAAACCGTACGCCACGCTTTTCGGTAGTCCGAATCCGTTTTGAACATTGGACAATGCAACACCCAAGACTGCACAGTTTGTCGTAATCAGCGGAAGGAAAACTCCCAAACTTTTGTACAAAGCAGGGCTGGTTTTCTTTAATATCATTTCCACAAGCTGGACAAGTGCCGCAATTACCATAATAAATACGATAGTTTGAAGGTAATTGAGTCCCAGCGGAACAAGAATGTAACTGAATATCAGCCAAGTAAAAATGCTCGAAATTGTAATAACGAAAATTACCGCGGCTCCCATTCCGGCAGCTGTTTTTGTATTTTTCGATACACCTAAAAACGGGCACAGTCCGAGAAATTGACTTAATACTACGTTATTTATCAGCGCACTGCTGACAAGGACGAATCCTAATTTTTGAAGCAGCATTTATTTTGCCTCCTTATTTTTTTTCAGAACAGAAACTTCCGCAGCTGCAATTTAAGCTGCATGAAGCACAATTTTCGTTTTTCGATAATACAGCTTTTGATTTGTTTTTTTTCATTTTGACTGCGTTTTGGATTGCAGTAAGAGCCGCCAGTACGAAAAATGCTCCGGGTGCCATTACAAAAATCGTAAAGCGGGGAACTGCTCGCGGTAAAACCGTAATGCCGAATATCTGACCTGCACCGAGTAATTCTCGAAACATTCCTATAATTGTAAGTCCGACAGTAAATCCCAATCCCATTCCGATACCGTCGCAAATCGAAAGCAGCGGAGAATTTTTTGAAGCATACGCTTCTGCACGTCCCAAAATAATACAATTGACAACAATCAGCGGAATATAGATTCCAAGTGCTTCATCAAGAGAATAAAAATATGCTTTAAGCACCATTTGCACAATAGTAACAAATGATGCGACTATAACGATAAATGCCGGCATTCTGACTTTGTCGGGAATTGCTTTGCGCAGCAATGAAATCATAAAATTTGACATTATAAGAACTGCTGTAGTAGTAAGCCCCATGCCGGCACCATTGATTGCCGAAGTGGTAACTGCGAGAGTGGGACACATTCCGAGCATTAATACGAATGTCGGATTTTCTTTAATCAGTCCGTTGTATACACGTTCCGTATGTTTATTCATTTTTACTCCTTATTCTTGAAATCGGCGGTTTCGGCATTTCTTTGATTTTCAGTGAACTGTGATTTTTTTTGGATTTCACTGAATCCGATTTGTTTGGCAGCTAAACTTTCCGCATAACAGATTCCCGCATTGACAGCTTTTACTACCGCATTTGTGGATATAGTGGCACCGCTTAACGCATCTACGTCACCGTCGTTTTTTGGAATATTTTTATCTCGGTTTTTTATGTATCTGAAAGATTTTGCTTTTTTATTTTTGAAATCGTTTTTAAAAAAATCTTCCTTTATATTCAGGCCCAATCCCGGAGATTCGCTTACTTCGAGAAATTCGATTCCGGTTACCGTTCCGTCAAACCTGTAACCGAGCAGGAAAATAATATCGCCGCTGTAACCGATAGATGAAATTATTCGCATAACATAGCCGATCCCGTTTTCATTTTCATCGAATACAATTTTTGTATCTTCGACTTTGATCTTTTCAAAACCGTTATCACGCAGAACATCTTCGGGGTCTACAATCGAAAATTCTTTTGGAATTGCAGTGAAATTGTGAGCACCCGGAATTACTGCCGACAATGCTTTGTTTTCGGCTTTTTTTCTGGCGGCTTCGATCGGTTTTTTTGTGATTTCATAAACAGTACCGAGGCACAATGCCGCAAAAATCGTTATAAGACACAGCAATAAAGCATCGATAAAAATTGTTTTTGCCGAACTTTTATTTTCCATTCACGCAGCCTCCTTTTTTGGATAGTCCGAATGCCGCCGGAATAGTTATTTTTTCGAGCAGCGGCACAAGCATATTGCAAAAAATGATTGCATACGAAACACCTTCCGCATTATTTCCGAAAAGCCTGAATACTGCGGTAACTATTCCCAAACATATTCCGAATAATATTTTTCCAAACGGGGTAATAGGGCACGTAACGTAATCTGTTGCCATAAAAAATGCACCGAGAACCAGACCGCCTCCGCATAATTGGCGGGCAATTCCCGTAAAGTCCGGCGTGCCTGTTTTTATCAAATTGGCAATCAATACAAATACGCTGAATGAAAAAATGTAAGTAAGCGGAATTTTTAAACTGATGACTTTGCGGATTACAAGGTATAACGCTCCGAGCAACAAAAACAATATGCTCGTTTCGCCTATAACTCCTCCGGTAAAACCGAAAAACATATCGAATAAACGCGGCAGCGTATCTGTCGGACTGCCGGCATTTTTTATCATTGCCAATGGTGTCGCGCCGGAAAGTCCGTCTGCGGCAGCTGCTCCCATCCAAATATTTGAAGACGAGGCTTTTATTGAAAATGAAGTCATTGGACCTGCGAAACATATCAGCAGAAAACAGCGGGCGGCAAGTGCCGGATTCATGAAATTGTTTCCCAGTCCGCCGAAAAGCTCTTTTACTACAATAATTGCGAAAAATCCGCCGACGACCGGAATCCACAATGGAATAGTAGACGGAAAATTCATTCCAAGCAAAAGACCGGTAACAATTGCGCTGCATTCATACCGTACTCTTTTTTTGCCGGAAATATGAAAATACAGCAGTTCCGCAGCCTGACAGCTTATTACCGAAACCGCAAGCACTGTCAAAGCGCGCAGTCCAAACCAATACACGCCGAATAAGCATGAAGGCACTAATGCTAAAATAACATCTCTCATTATCGAAGCTGTAGTAACTTTGCTTCTGATATGGGGTGATGATGATACATGATACAGTTGTTCGCTCATTTGATTTTCTCCTGTTACTTCTTTTTTCGCTGTGCGATGATACTTTTGCGTGTTTCTTTGAAAGATTGTGTCAGCTGTCTGCCGGCAGGACAAACAAATGTACAACTTCCGCACTCATAGCATTCCATTCCGTAATTATTTTCAAATGACTCGGTATCGAAACGATTTGAAAATTCCTGCAGTCTTTGGGGAATAAGGCGGCTTGGGCAAACGGAAACACATCTGCCGCATCTGATGCAAGGAGTCTCCGGTTTTTGAGCGACTTCGTCTTTTGTAAGCGCAAGAATGGCTGATGAATTTTTTGTGACAGGAACACAAGTATTGTACAATGCGGTTCCCATCATAGGCCCGCCTGAAATAATTTTCTCAGGTGTGGATTTAAAACCGCCGGCAGCTTCGATTAGTTCCTGATAGCAGCTGCCGATAGGAACAGAAAAGTTTTGCGGATGTGCAATTGCGTCTCCGGTAACGGTTATAATGCGTCTTATCAACGGAACGGTATCGCATACCGCATTTTTTATCGAAATAACTGTATCTACATTATTGACAACAACGCCGGCATCGGCCGGAAGCATTTTTGAATTGATTTTTCGTCCGGTAACAGCGTAAATAAGATTTCTTTCGGCACCTTGCGGATATTTAGCTTTCAGCGGTATTACACAAATGCGCTTTTTATCTTCCGGCGATATTGCATCGTTCACTATTTCAATGCAGTCCGGTTTATTGTTTTCTATTGCAATTACACCTTTTGCATTGTCAAAAAGGCTTAAAATCACTTTTAATCCGGTAATAAGACTTTCCGGTTCTTCCAACATCATTCTGTAATCCGATGTCAAATACGGTTCGCATTCGGCTGCATTTACTATTACATGCGTAATATCATCTTCATTCTTCGGTGTAAGTTTTACATGCGTGGGAAATGCGGCTCCGCCCATTCCAACAATTCCGGCTTCTTTTATAATAGTGCGAATTTCACTTTTTGAAAATTTCGTATAATCTTTTTTGGTATTAAATCCGGGCACTTTTTTATACTCGTTATCGTTTTCTATTACTATAGATTCAACTAATGCACCGGAAACAGTAGGGCGAGGTTCTATAATTTTGACTGTTCCGGAAACAGAACTGATAATACATGAGCTGATAAAGCCCTGCGCTTCGGCTATTTTTTGACCGACCATAACTGAATCTCCGGGTTTTACCAACGAATTTGCAGGTGCTCCGATATGCTGCGAAAGCGGAAATACGATTTCTCCTTTCGGCAGAAAAGTTGTCACCGGTTTACTCTTAGATATTTCTTTCCCGTCAAACGGATGGATTCCGCCTCGGAAAGTACCTTTTCCCATTTTTCCCTCCAAATAACTAAAAACAGAGTGTGTTAAAAAAAGCCAAAGATACTATAAATCGACCTTTTTTTCAATTGTTTGTAACTGTCAAAGTAAATGAAATCTTGCTTAAAAACCGTTTTTTGTATATGGTGCGTGAAAAATTTATAAGGATATTTTATGGATATTTTGAAATGTTTATTTTGCGGAATAGTAATAGGAATTGCAAATATTATTCCCGGAGTCAGCGGCGGTACTATGATAGTAACATTCGGAATGTACGACCGCCTTATCAATAGTTTGACAAATATATTCAAGGATTTCAAAAGAAGCATTATGTTTCTGATTCCTTTGATAATAGGAATGGGAATCGGAATCGTCGGTTTTACATATATTATAGAGTATTTGCTGGGAAAGCATACTTTGCCTACATGTATGGCTTTTATCGGGCTGATTCTCGGCGGTCTGCCTATGTTATGGGGAAAATTACATGAAAAGCGTACACAGACACGCAGAAACTTCAACGTCGCGGATATTGTATGCTTTCTTTTTTTTATGGCATTGGTAATTGTATTGCCGCTGATTAAAGGCAACGACAATACAATGAGTAAAATCGAACCAAGTGTGTCAACAGCAGTTATTTTGTATTTCGTGGGAATTATTGTTTCGGCTACAATGATTATTCCGGGTGTTAGCGGTTCGATGATATTAATGATAATAGGTTATTATTATGGAATACTGAATGGAATAAAGCTTTTTTTTGATGCGGTAAAATCTTTTTCTATTGCCGAAATACTTTCGCAGTTTGCCGTTTTGGTTCCGTTCGGAGTAGGTGTTATCATAGGAATATTCGGAGTTGCGAAATTAATCAATTATCTGTTCAATACTCACGGAGTTTGTACGTACTGCGGAATCTTCGGGTTGATTTTGGCATCTCCGTTTGCGATTATTTATCAATCGGAAGCTTACAAAAATGTGTCGGCTGTGTCGATTAGTGCGGGAACGATTTTAATGATTGCCTGCGCTGCTGCTGCATACTTTATGAGTAACATAACCGCCGAATAGAAAAAGAAACGCCTTTGAACCGGGAGGGGGAAAAGGCGTTTCAAAAAATTAGGAGAGTTTATTAACATTTTCCGACAGCTTTTATGCTGTCGGCAAAGTTCTTTTGAATGCTTACTAATGTTCGGAAGTATTTGACACTGTGTAATTGGTAATCTTCCATTTGTCATCTTGCTTCTTCAAATAGTAGGTGTAATATTTTTTATCAATGTAATCATGCTCTCTGAACATTACAAAAGCGTCAACTTTTCCGCTGCCGGCGGTATATTCCGTTTTTATAATTTCAAACTTGACAGGCAGATAACTTATTTCATTAATCTTGTCTTTCTTCAAATATTCTTTGTATTCTTTCAATATTTCCTGCTGCTTATCGGAATCTGCTTTTTTGTAACGTTTGCCGAATGTAATATCGGAGTTAATCATTTTATCCAAATCAATGTACAGGAAGAATTTTTCCCATTCGCTGTTCATTCTTGCTCTTAACATGTAATCGACAACTTCGTCAGGAGCTTTCTTTTCCATTATCAGAATTTTTTCCTGTTCTGCTGCAATTTGCTCCTGAATAATTCGCTCGTCAGAATCTGCGGGACGAATATTCAATGTAATGCTATTTGATTTTATTATTTGTTCGTCGGCAGTTTTTCCCAATTTCATTTCGGGATAATAAATACATTTTACTATGTATTGCCCGGTGATATTCATGTCAAAATAATCATTCAGCAAAACTCTGTAGGTGTAGCCCTCGTTTTCGTCAAGACGCACTACGGAATGGAAAACAGGTTGCACCCTGTTGAAAAAATTGGTATATTCCGCCGAATGTTTTTGCTGCTTATTCTGAAGAGATGTAAGCTCAAAATCGAATGAGTATCTCTTGTCTTGTGCCATCAACGATGAATACGGCGCTTCTTCTTTATTTGAAAGTTTCACGTCGATGTATATTTCTTCGTTCGTTTTGAAGATTTTCGGATGAGTGAATTCTATATTCACCGATACTGGTTGAGAATAAGCCGAAATAGTAAATAACGCACATAATATAAATAATATAGTCTTTTTCATAGTTAGAAATATCGGATTGTAAAACAAAAAGGTTTAGTAATATGCGAGTAAATAAGTGGCTGAATGAAAAATTTTTGGGCTTGAAAGAACTGCATAATTTGCGGAATTTTATACAGAACGATGCAGATAATCATGTACTGCATATATCCGGTGTATACGGAAGTTTTTTTTCGTATCTTGCAAAAAATATCGGCAGTACATCAGCGAAATCAGCCGTAATAATCTGTCGCAGCGACGAAGAAGCAAAACTTGTTTTTTCCGATTTTCAAACATTTCAGACCGAAAGCGCGTATTATTTTCCGCCGCTTTCACTTACTCCGTATCAGCTGGGAGTTGTTTCCGGAGAAACTGCATCCAAACGGCTTGAAACTATCCGCGTAATACTCAGCGGCAAAAAAGTAACGGTAGTTACTTCGCTTGAAGCTGTTTTGTTTACAATGGTTCCGAAACACATTATCGCTAAATATTTTAAAACAATTCGCGTAGGCGACCATTATGAATATGATGATTTGGCACGGCTTCTTGTCAATGCAGGTTACGAGCGTGTAAAACAAGTTGTTTATCCCGGAGAATTCGCAATTCGCGGGGAAATTGTAGATATTTATTATTCATCGGTATCGAGTCCGGTACGATTGGAATTTTTTGATACGCAAATAGAAAAAATCCGTCTGTTCAATCCCGATACGCAAAAATGTCAAGATATGCTAAATGAAATTATTCTGCCGCCTTTCCGCGAAATTCTTTATGACAGCCGGATGCTTGAAACTGCACTGACTAAAATTGCAGGTATCGGCGGTGACGAGGATAACCGTAAGCATCTCGAAGAACAATTAAAGAGTTTCTTGCCGTTTGATGGTGAACATTTTTATCAGCGGTTGTTGTATGAAAAATATTCGCTGCTTGATTACTTTGAAGATCCGGTTGTCGTTTTTAATGATTTTGATGCTTTGGAACGCCGGGAATCTTCATTATTTGCCGATTTTACCGCCAATTACGAAGCATCTTACAATAAATACCGCCCTAAATTTCAGCCGGAGGAACAATTATTTTCAGTAAACGATTTGACGGAAAAAGCGAGTAAAGTTGTTTATGTGGATTATCTGCAGCAATCGAACAGCAGCGGCAGTTCAATACATTTTCCGATGCACGAAATCAACGTTTATTCGGGTGATTTGGATATTTTCAAAAACGATTTGAAAAAATATGTGGACGAAGGGTACACTGTCTGCATTTTTGTGGTTACGGAAACTCAGTGCGGCAGATTATCTGTTATTTTTCAGGATTTCAACCCGTTGATAAATGAAGATGATCTGGCTTCAAATTGCAGCGGAAAACTTTTCATTCTTCCTATTGCACTGTCAGGCGGCTTTATTGCTCAAGAGCAGAAAGTTATTTGCATGAATGACTGCGAAATTTTCGGTAAACGGACTAAAATTTCAAAGCATTTCAATACACGCAGAACGGAAGTGCTTGATTCGTTTATAGATTTGAAACCGGGCGACTATGTAGTTCATATTCACCATGGAATAGGGCTTTTTACGGGAATAGAACGGGTAAAAAGTCAAGGTGTTGAAAAAGATTACATAGGAATTCTTTATGCGGATGATGATAAAGTTTTTATTCCCGTCGAGCAGATGAATTTTATTCAAAAATATATTTCCGCAGATGTTGGAAATAAACCGCGTCTTGACAAAATCGGCAAAAAAAACTGGAGCAAAACAAAAAGTAAGGTAAAAGAATCTGTCGATAAATTGGCAGAAGAGCTGGTACGTCTGTATTCTTACAGATTGAATCAGCGTGGATTTGCATTTGCGCCGGATACGCCTTGGCAGAAAGAATTTGAAGCGAAATTTCCTTATGATGAAACGGAAGACCAAATTCTTACAATAGAAGAAGTAAAACGTGATATGGAATCAACACGCCCGATGGATAGACTTATCTGCGGTGATGTGGGTTTCGGCAAAACAGAAGTTGCGATTCGTGCTGCATTTAAAGCTGTTATGAGCGGAAAACAAGTTGCGATTCTCGTTCCTACAACAATTTTGACAGAGCAGCATTATAAAAATTTCAAGGAACGCTTGATTGATTATCCAATAAAAATAGAAATGCTTTCACGGTTCAGAACGGCAGCGGAACAGCGGCGAATTTTGGCGGATTTAGTGGCTGGCGAACTCGATATTATTATCGGAACTCATCGACTGCTTTCAAAAGATGTCAAATATAAAAATCTGGGATTGCTGATAATTGACGAAGAACACAGGTTCGGCGTAAAGCATAAGGAGCAGCTGAAACAAATGCGAATGAACCTTGACAGCATTTCAATGACTGCAACTCCGATTCCGAGATCTCTACACATGTCAATGGCAAAAATTCGCGATATGTCGGTAATCAACACTCCGCCGCGGGAAAGAATTCCGGTAGAAACGTATGTAATGGAATTCAATCAGGAGATTCTTAAAGCGGGAATAGAAAACGAGCTTGCACGCGGCGGACAGATTTTCTTCCTTTATAATCGTATTAAAACAATTTACGAAATGGCAAAATATTTGGAGCAGCTTGTGCCGCAGGCAAGAATTGTCGTTGCGCATGGTCAAATGGAAGCGGAAGAACTCGAAGATATAATTCACTACTTTATCGAATACAAGTACGATATTCTGCTGACCACTACAATAATCGAATCGGGAATCGATATTCCTCGTGCAAATACAATTTTCATAGACAGGGCTGACCATTTCGGATTGGCGCAATTATATCAGCTGCGGGGGCGGGTAGGTCGTTCAAACCTCAAAGCATACGCCTATTTATTTTATGACGGCAAACATGCGGTCAATGAAACCGCGATGAAAAAACTGCGGGTAATTTCCGAATATACGGAACTCGGAAGCGGTTTTAAAATAGCGATGAAGGATATGGAAATACGAGGTGCGGGAAATTTATTAGGCCCGGAGCAGCACGGCGATATATTGGCAGTTGGATTTAGCATGTACTGCAAACTTTTATCAGACGCAGTCCGTGAGATTCAAAAAAAATCGAATAACCCGGAATTGCTCGAAGAGCTTACGGAACCGGAAGAGCTGTATCTTGATATAAAATATACCGGCTTTATTCCCGACAGCTATATTCTTGACCCTAAAGACAAAATCGAAATCTACAAAAAAATATCGGGTGTTACATGCGACGAAGATTTAACCGAAATAAAACGAATTCTTTCTGACAGATACGGTCGCATACCGCAGGAAGTGGAACGCCTGCTGTATCTCGGACAAATTCGGATTATCTGCCGCCGACTCGGAATATGTGAAATGACCGAGCGCATTACGGAAACGAAAATAGAAACGATAGATACAATCAAAATAAAATTTTCATCCGGCAAAAAAATCGATGTGGCAAAACTAATGAGTTTAATGTCGGCCTCAAAAGGTAAAATTTTCCTTAAGGGTGATAGTCCCGACTCTATATACCTGCGTGTAGATGAAAATTTATCATTGGAAGATAAAGGACGCGTTATCGTAAAGACAATCGAAAAATTGGAGTGATTGCAAGCGGAGTGCGGGGCAGAGTGAAGTTTGGAAAGCCAATAGACGGCTTGCACAAAGCGGAAGCTGGGTAATGTGTGTTCAGCTTGCGCATTGCTTACCCGGCGCGTTTTGTGGTAAAAGGAGTTTTTATGAGAAAGAAATCGGTGTTTTTTATGGTCTGCGTCGTAATGCCTGCAGTGGATACGGTGTTTGTACAGGAAAAGGTTGTTGCAGCGGATTAGCTCGGTCGGACTGAGGACGGAATCCAAGCCCGCATAGCTTAGGGACTTGGTGCGTGGAAATACGAACGCGTTCACGAAGCAGCGGAAGATTCCGACGGACAGAATAGTGAAACTCAGTATAACAACGGGCGAAACCTGAGAGACGGCAAGAGACTCAATGCCGCGAAAATTTCGTCTATGAGAAAACCTGCAAGCTTACTGTAGTATAATTGACCGCAATGGTGCGGTCGAAGCGGTGGAATGATTTATGACGTTCAAAGATAAAACAGATAAACATCAATTGGTGCACGTTCGGCAAATTGCAGAATGAACCGCCGCAAGGCAACAACCCTAAAACTCAGCAGTTTAGTTTTGCATTGCAAATTGTTGCTTGAATTACCGTGGGGGCGTCATTGATGAATAAATCGTTTTCAAACCTTGTTGCACAAGCAGAACAGCCCCAGAACCAAACTTCAGTTTTTGTCTGAGAAATGAATAAACTATTTAATGCAAGCAGCGGAATCGTTCGTACAAAATTATTGCGGCACTGACAGAAACATTCAATGAATCAAGTTTGCCGTTTGTAGGAATAGAAACGATTTCATCACAATTTTCACGAACCAGCCGGCGCATCCCTTTTTCCTCGCCGCCCATAACAATTACCGCTTTTGCGGCAAAATTGCTGCCGTTCAAAGCAGAACCGTCCATATCGGTACCGTAAACCCAATAGCCGCATTGTTTAAGTTTTTCAATAGTTCGAGAAACATTTGTAATATAGACAATTTTCAGCAGAGAAG
>JAFLVQ010000065.1 GCA_022508205.1 Spirochaetales bacterium | reverse complement strand
AAATCCGGCTTTAATCAATTCTACCGTACCGCCGCAAAGAACTGCCTGTTCACCGAACAAATCTTCGTATGTTTCCTGAGCAAATGTACATTCCAACACTCCGGCACGAGTCAAACCTTCGGCTTTTGCAATAGCAAGTGCAATCTGCATAGCTTTGCCGCTGGCATTTTGAGCTGCCGCTACCAATCCCGGCACACCGAAACCGGCTTCATACGTTTTTCTTACTTCTGTACCGGGAGCTTTAGGCGCTGTCATAATAACATCAACATCTGACGGCGGAATAATTTGTTTGAAACAAATATTGAAGCCATGTGAACAGGACAACACTTTTCCTTTTTTTACATAAGGTTCAATTTCATTTTTATAAATATCGCCCTGTTTTTCATCCGGCAGCAAAATATGAATAATATCTGCTTGTTCTGCGGCTTCTTTTACAGAAAGAGGCTTGAATCCGTCTTCTTTAGCTCTTTCAAAAGAAGGCCCCTGTCGAACACCTACGATTACTTTCACACCGGAATCTCTCATATTCAAAGCCTGCGCCCGACCTTGTGAACCATAACCGATAACACCGACAGTCAAACCATTTAATAAGGACAAATCTGCATCATTGTCATGAAAAATTTTAATATCACTCATTGCGAACTCCTCCAAATAGAATTCTATATTTTTTTCACAGACAGTATATTAACATAACCAAATTGTCAAGAATTACAATTAAATGATACGGCCCAAAATCATTTAAGAAATAACTGAGAAAATTATTTTACCGCAATACGGTATTTATGCAGCAGTTTAATCGGATAATAAGATCTTTTTGTTGCCCTCAGCCCTTCTTTCCCCAAATCCTGTTCGAAATTGATAAATCTGCACTGCATTTCTTTATTGGCTTGAGCAAAAACAGAAAACATATATTGATAAATTCCTTTTACACTGATGTCGGCTTTTGCAAAATGGACAACGCAGTATTCTTTATTATATTGCTCTCCGAATATAAAACCTTTCGGCACTCTGTCGATTAAAAATATTTGTCCGTTTTGGTTCAATGTTTCCATATTCCGCAGTGCTTCCAGACACGGAATAAAATCAGTTTGCTCCTTGTCACTGCCCGATTCGCTTTGCCACTTATTAAGCACCTCGATTGCCAAAGGAACATTTTCCTTGTTAATCGGTAAGATTTCTACCTTATAATAGCGTAAAAACTGAGCGACCAAATTCCGCTTCGCATGCAGCTTCCTTCCTGAATACGAAGCAATCTTTTCTATTTCATAAAGATAATCGCTGTCATTTTCAACATACGAAACTTCAAATGCATCGCTTGGAAATGTATCCAACCAATTTTCGGGAATCGGATAAATCATGTCATAACCGGAGCTTTTCTCAATCAACTCGGCAAAATAAGCTTCGTTTCCGGCTTCGGACAAATCGCGCAAAGGCATAAGAAAAGTTTTATCATCATAAGTAACGCCCGATAAAAATAAATTCCCGTTATCGTCAATAAGGTAATAATCATGCTTGCCACGAAATAAATAAAGATTTGCAAATGAATATTCAGACAGTGCCGTATCAATATCCGCCAATTTCCCGGATATTATTTCTCCATGCTTCAACAATAATTTTTCTTTATTCATACAACCTCCAAAATTGTTGAAAAATCATTATCAAGATAATCATCTATGAAAGTAATATTTTTAAACATCACATTTTTCATCTGTGCAAGCAGCGTTTTTACATTGTTCGGATTTTGGTAATAATAACCGGCTTCCATCGTTTTCGAGCGGCTGTGGAGAAGATTAAAAACGACAAACTTGTTCGATAATAATGCAAATTTTTGCAGCGCATCACACAAAAAATCGTCATTGTTTCCAAGCTCGATATTAAAAATACCCGAAGCATAGACAATATCGAATTTTCTGTTTCCAAGCAAATTATCGATAAAAATATTGCCGCAGATACATTCCAACTGCGGATTTTTCTCCTTTGCGCGGGCAATCATTTCCGGCAGAATATCTATACCAGTGTAATCGAAGTCATAGCCTCGATTTTTCAAATAGTCGTACAAATTCCCGAGTCCGCAGCCTACATCCAAAACAGATGCCCGCGGAAAAATCACACGTTCCAAAATGTTAAAACGCAGCTCCTGCGCCTGTTGATTTTCCCATCCCAAACAGCTCGATTCCGACTTTTCATTTTCCAGCTTAGGTAAATAATACTCTCTTATTTTCTCTTTTCGCTTCATTTAGCTTACCGCCTGTTTTTCAATTACTTTCTGCTCGATACAGAATCACAAAATGCACTGAGGAAGTTGTAACCTTATGTACACAAAAAAAGTTTCATGCAATTACTTACTGTATAATTATTACACAGTACCACATTTTCAATAATGTTTCTATCTCTGAAACCCACTTTTAATGACGTTTCAGCCACTTTTTTTGATTGGCATATCGAATGCTCTATATCGATGTCGAAGAAAAAAAATCGACAATGAATACTATAAAGTAAAAACTTTTTTTATAGGAGGCAACAATATGTTGTACGATTTATATGATGATTTTTTTAGATTAAACAGAGAGTTCGAGAAATTGATGCGCGGAACGAATGCAAGAAAATCTTTTCCGGAAGTAAATATTTACGAAGGAAAAGACCAATACATGGTATTGGCAAAAATACCGGGAGTAGATAAAAAAGACATTCAAATTTCAATCAGAGATAATTCTTTGAAACTGACCGGCGAAATAAAAAGCAAAGATAATGATAAAACATATTACCTTGCCGAACGAATCAACGGAAAGTTTGAAAGAAATTTCATGTTTGACGAAAACATCGATGCGGAAAAAATTTCGGCGGAATTAAAAAACGGTGTGCTGACTATCAATCTGCCGAAATCAGAAGATGCAAAACCTAAAGTAATTACAATCGCATGATTTGTACCAAGTACAATCTTGCATGCTTAAAACGACACAGCATTTAACTTAGTATAAGTATTGGAGGAATAAAATGAATACTGTTGATGAAAAAAAAGATATTGAATCTACAAGAGGCTACACTTACGCAGCACCTATGACTGATATTATCGAAAATAAAGACGGCTTTGAAATTATTTTCGATTTACCGGGAATCGAAAAGGATGACATTCAAATTAACATCGAAAAAGACATTCTGACAGTGACAGCTGAAAGTTCATTTACTCAGAATCCGGATTTTCAGTGCATTCACAAAGAAACAAACTTTTTCGGGTTCCGAAGGTCATTTAACCTAAACAAAATTATCGACAATAACAAAGTCGAAGCACAATTTAACAACGGAACTTTGACACTGAAACTTCCCAAAAAAGCAGAAGAACAGTCGAAAGAAATTTCCATAAAGATTGGTTAAGTACCATTTTTTAAGCAGCCAAAAGGGGAAAATCGGAAAAATCAATGCGGTTTTCCCCTTTTTTTATATCCGCGCAGACATTTAGACATCTCAACGTATCCTTTTAACTTGATATTTATTTTTTTTTTGTTTATAAGATTTGGATTATTTTTTATCAGCAATAAATAGCAAATACCGACAAAATTCAGGCACAAGTGAATTAAAGACCTAAAAACGATTACCGAAAATTATAAATATCAACAAAAGGTTGTAAAAATGCAGACAACTACAAATTTTAAAAAAATAGAAAAACGCCTCTATGCCGGCGTCATTAATATATGTTCAATAATTTGGAAATGTACCAAATCATTTTTTTCTGCCATCAAAAGTGTCTTTTCTCAAAAACTTACGATCATGATGATTCCGCACTCAGAAAAAAAAGTATTCAATTTCAGAATCAATGTATTCGCCCTATCTTTGGCTGTAATTTCTTTGGCCGTCACATTGGCAGTCATTACGTTTCTATCGGTTGATAATTACAGCAAATCGATTAAATATATGGATGTGAGTTTAAAAACACAGCTGAACGAGCGTAAATCAAGAGAATATGAAGAAATCATGAGTCAGATTTTTGAATCTCACCGTGCATATAAAGGTCAGCTGAATAATTTGCTGACAAAACTGAATTCTCCCGGAATAAAAACGATGGAAGAAAGCTATTACCTAAACAGTAAGCAGGGCGGAGAATTGAATTTGATAGAAAAAAATAATTTGAGTGACTTGGAATACATAAAAATGGAAACTCAAAATATGCTGATGGATTATGATTTCTCCGTCAAAGCATTCAACGAAATAAACAGCAAAGTCAATAACTACGACAAAATATTGAAAGATCTGCCATTTGCCAATCCGGTAAAAGGGCATTATTTCATAACTTCCACATTTGGTTTGAGAATACATCCGATATTCAAGTATCTTGATCATCACACCGGAATAGATTTGGCAAATGAGTTCGGGACCCCGATTGTCTCAACCGCACCGGGAACAGTCGAAAAAGTTCAATCCAGTAATTTCGGTTATGGAAATTATGTCGTTATAAGGCATAAATTGGGATTTTCCACTCTCTACGCGCACATGCGTTCTTATGTTGTTACTCCGGGAGAACAAATCAAAAAGAATCAAATTATAGGCTATATGGGAAACACCGGATATTCTACAGGCGTTCATCTTCATTATGAAGTCAGAATCGCAAATAAACCGGTAGATCCATGGTCGTATCTGAATGTCGATTAAAAAGGTTTTATTTTTATGATAAGAAAAAAAACAGAAAGCAGTTTAGGGTTATCTATGGGGATCAATACGTTTGTAGGAGATTCGACAATCCTGCGCGGAGACTTTGAGGTCAACGGTCCTTTAAGAGTAGACGGAAAATTCAAAGGAAGCATTATTTCCACAAGTGTAGTATATATAGGGGAAAAAAGCATTTCCGAATGTTCTATTTTTGCCAAAAACATTACTATCGGCGGAACGATTAAAGGAGATATTTATGCAGAAAATTCCCTTACTGTACTGAAAACAGCTGAAGTCATAGGAAATATATACGCAACCAGCGTAAAGATGGAAGACGGCGTTATTTTCGATGGGAAATGTCAAATCTTGGATAAAGATCAAATACGTGAGTTAATGGACAAAATGAAAAAACAAATATCTTAAACATGGACAAAATCAACAACAACTATTTTTTTCTGAATCCTGAAATAAAAAATAATGATGAGCAGAAAAAAACGAAAAAAACTTCGGTAACTACAAGACAGGCTTCTCTTTTCCACAAAATGCTGATGCAGAAAGAAGAGCCAGAATATACAGAGCAAGTTATCGAAACCAAAGATGAACTAAATGATGAAATTGCCAATCTATTGAAAGACATCGGCACAAAAGGCCGAGTTCTGAAAAAATACAAAAAAGTCGAAGATTTGGAAGATTATAAAAAATTAGTACAAAAATTATTGAAAAAAGTCATAGCATCAACTGAAAAAGTGGAAAAAAAAGCGACTTTCAGAAACGGACAAAAAAATTTCAAACTTCATTTGCAGATAATAAACAAAAACTTGCTTGAACTTACACGCGAATTCATGAAGCAGCAAAAAAATGTAATTGCAGTCGCTACAAAAATTGATAGCATAGAAGGTTTACTATTGGATTTGCTTTCATAAAAAACAGGAGACACTATGGATGATTCTACATATTCAACAGATACTATCGATAATCTAAAAGCACTGGAAGACGATACATCATCAATAAAAAAAAGAACAAAGAAAAATTATAAATTCTCCGATGATGATTTTTTTTACAGAATAAAAATTCCTTATAATCAATCATCTTTGATTTTCAAAACAAAAAATCCGGCTATTACAAAGGGAATGCTCGTTGTAATTCCTACCATATACGGAAATGAAGTCGGCATCTGTCAGGGGCAAACTTCCAATAAGGAAGAAATTCAATATCAAGACAATCTCCAAGACATAGTCAGAATCGCAACGGAAAAAGATAAAAATCGATACGCCGAAAATATTAAAAAAGAAGTGAAAGCTTTTGACATTACAAAAAAGAAAATTCTCGAACATAAACTTGATATGAAACTTATCAGTGTACATTACTTTTTGGAAGATTCAAAAATACTGTTCAATTTTACGTCGGACGGACGAGTTGATTTTCGAGAATTGGTAAAAGATTTAGCTTCGATTTTCAAAACAAGAATCGAACTGCGCCAAATCGGAGTGCGTGACGAATGCCGAATAATCAGCAGCTACGGACAATGCGGAAAACATTTGTGCTGCGGCAATGTGCTGAATGATTTGACTCCGATTACAATAAAAATGGCGAAAGAACAGAATATCACACTTAATTCGCAAAAAATCAGCGGAACATGTGGAAGGCTGCTGTGCTGCCTGTCATACGAATACAACGCTTACTTAGAAGAAAAAAAAGAGTATCCCAAAGAAGGCTCAAGAATTTTTGTTAATCAGGATCCTTATATAGTTACCGAAATCAACATTCAAGCAAAAAAAATAAAAGCCGTATCGGAAAAAGGCAGTGAACCGCCGTTTGTTATACTGGACAAAAAACAGCTCAAACGTGAAAAAAATACATATTCGACAACAATCGAATTATGATTTTTGAAGAATGACGACACTTTTCCCGTCGGAAAAAATAATTTTCAATGAAAACATTTGCGCAAACCATTTAAACGTCTGCAGTGAATAAAATGAAATATGCGTTGCATCCTGAATATACCACCAGGATGCAAACTTATTTTCTTCGGGCAATAACCCGGTAGATATTACAATATATCCGCCGGGTTCAATGAGTGAAAACACCCGCCCTGCTTCCTTATAAACATCACGAAAATGTTCAAACACTTCCACAGCAAAAATACACGCATATTTTTCGGAAAAGTCTATATTCGGGAAAAAATACAAATCATAATAATCAACCTTGCCAATATGCGGCACTTTGCTTTTTAAGATTACCGGTAAAACAGGAGTATGACCGCAGCCGTAATCAAGCACATTTTTTTCTTCAAGGTCAATTTCATGTACGGCACAATCGACAATTCCGCCAAGCCAATTTACATACCCTGCATTATCAATGGAATTGCGATGAAGCAGATAACGCTCTTTTTCCTGAGAAAAATCCAAAAGTTGCGTACGGTCAAGAAAGCAGAAATCACATTTTGCACAACGGAAAAAAGTCTTTTTACTTTTTTTCACCGATGCCGCAGCAGCTTTTGTCTGACTGCACCCGCAAAGAATACACTGCATTATTTATCCCCATACGCCAACGGAATAATCAGCACTGCCGTACAAAACGCAAAAATAATCCCGAAGATCATCGAAATTCCCAATGAGAATAACGCACCGGAAGAACTGAACGTCAAAAGTCCGAACGATGCCAATGTAGTTGCTGCTGCCGTAAGAATTGATTGTACCGTACTGTTTCGCTTCTCAATCCATTCTTCATCGGAGAGTTCTTTTTTGAACCGCATGTTCCACGTAGAAGACGAAAGTATCCCGTAATCGACGCCTATTCCGACAACTAAAATTGCCGAAGTTATGTGCATTATGTTGATTGGTTTCTGTATCAGTGCATTTATTCCCACTATCCCGACCAATCCGGCAATAATCGGCAAAATAGATGTCAATGCAATTCTTATATTCCCAAACGCAATAAAAATTACAAAGAAAATCAAAATCACAGCGATACCGATTAAAATCATCGACTTCATTTCAAACAGTTGCAGACCTTTCACACTGTCACGCATAATATCAACCGGAACATATTCTCTGTTCAATGATTCCAAACATGCGTACGTTTCTTCCGCGCGCGTTCTGTCTCCGATATGAACCATAAAGTAATACATTCCATTATATTCGGCTATTGATGCATCCGACTGCATTTTCAAGTAATCGGGAAATTCTCCGAGCCGAAATGTTCCGTTCTCCATGCTCTCAAGAGCAGCAAAAAATGAAGCAAACGCTTCTTCCGTAAAATCGCTCTGAGCCGCAGCTTCAAGAAAACGCTGCTTGTTAAAATTATTTGCAATGTAATCAATCCTTGAACGGACAACATGTTCCGTAGGCAGGAAAATAGCCGGATTCAGAAACAGAAGCTGCGGTTTTTCTTTATAAATTGCCAGTGTCGCATTCATTGCCGAATCAATCGCTTCGTCTTTCGTCTTTCCCGGAAATCCGATAAACACATTATTCGTAGATTCACCAAATTCTGTAATAATTTTCTCGGCGCGGGCATTCAACTTCTTATGCGCAATATCAAGTTTACTGGAATCTGTTTCCAAATGGGTAAAAATCGACGCAACAGCCAAACATGCAAATAAGCACAAAAAAGGAATTCTCCAGTGCGCAAACAATTTTTCACCAAACGATATATATGTTACATGGTAAAAAATCTTCTCCGGCGGAAGAATAGTCTGAAGCACAAACCAGCAAAAAATAAACGAAAATGTAATTACCAAGCACCCAAACAGCGCAATTTCCCCAAGTGAATCAATCCTCGATAAAAGTAACAAAAGAAAAGACAAAACAGTCGTTACATATCCCATAAACAGCGGCTTCCCTATTCCTCGCCGCAAATCTTTCAATGTCGGATAAAAATCCGCTTTAAACAGATAATGCACGGAATAATCAATGCAAATTCCGGCAGCGGTAGCTCCGAATCCCAATGCAATCGCTCCAAACTTTCCGCAAAAAATAAGAATGCTTAAAAATGTAAAAGCCATTCCGGCAATAACCGGCATAAACGCATAAAAAATCAGTTCGATATTGCGGAAAAAAAAGAAGAAAACAAAAATTGTCAATATAATCGAAAAGATACAAATGACGGAAACTTCCTGCCGAATCGTAGACGACGACTCCATAAAATAAAAATGCGCACCGTACAAAAACGAATTTCCGTCGCATTCTTCACCGATTGAAACAATTTTTTTATCCAAATCAAGCAAATGAGTCGATTTTCGAGTATCACTCGAACTGCTGCCGGTACTGAAAACCCGCAAAAAGGAAGTTTTATCCTCACTTAAAATTCCGTCACGATAAACCGAAAGCGGATTCGACGATGAAAACTGCAGCTTCATCAAATCCGAAATCTGATTCAGCGGATCCGCAAAAAACAATTCTCCCAAATCTTCAAAAGGATTACTCTGCAAATAGGCAAACTTATTTTTCAAACGGACTTCCATTTCATCAGCCGAAAACGGAGCGTCAAACGCTTCATACGGATATAAAACAAACGCATTTTTCTGCAAATAAAGTTTTATTTCATTAATCTGCTGCGCAGTCGGGATATTCGGAATAAGAAACGCGGCATTTTGAATCACGGAATCGGCTTTGTCTATCATCTGATCTATTTTTTCCGCATCATCATTATGAATGTAAAGAAGCAGCTTGTCAGAAACAGACGAATCTGCCGTAAGCGCAATACTGCGTATTAAATTTTCATCGCGCGGCAGCATATTCGTTATTTGAGAATCAAGCTGCAGATTCAGCGCACTGAAAATAATCAACAAAACAGAAACAACAATAATCGAAAAAACAATTATCCTGTCAATCGAATTTTTTTTCATCGACATCTTCTCCCGTCACCGTATTGAAAAATGTAAACTCAATCGCCGTTCCGTTTTTATACTTTATTTCCAATTTTTCCAATTTATCCTGCGTACTTACAAAACGCATAAATTCCAATTTGCCGATAACCTTGTTATCACCTTTTGGTTTAAGAAAATAACGGGTTTTGCTGCCGATTTTTTCGCTGCTTATACTGAATGTACGATCGATTTGTGCTGCATCATCGGTAAAAAGCAAACCAATATCACTATATTCCGTCGCACTGTCAGCCGTTATTTTCATCTTCATAGGTTTATTATTTCCGATTTTCAGCGACATTTCATCGCCTTTATTCACTACTTTCAGCACAGACGGAGTTTCTTGGAAAAAAGCGAACTTATCGCCGTCCTTTGCGATCCAGCCAGTCGATTCAATAACCTTTTTTATATAAGGCGAACTTTTTCGTGACGTATATTCAGTGTAAAGCTGCCCGTTTTTCGGGAAAGGAATAACACTCGCCTCTTGAGCAGATACAGTAAAAACCGCAGATAGAATGATTGATAAAAACAATTTCTTCATTATAAACAGACTCCGATATTAATATAAATACAGCAATTCCATGTATTTGTTCAGCATCATGCCGATTGCACTTTTTTCAGCAACAGGCAATTCCTTCTCAACTTTCCGCTCCGCAATAAATGTAACATGTATAGGTTCACGGTCTGCCATCATTTCATTAAAAACATCAACCTGCTGATCGGTAAGCGGAATATCAGCAATTTCGGCATATTTCCTTACGGTATTTTTTATCCCGTCAAACTCTTCATAAACACGGTCGATTTTCTTAACGTGGTCCCCGGGAAACGTTTCAAATTCCAAAAAATGCTTGCTTGTTCCGATTTTTACCGAGTAATAATTCAAGGCTTCATCTTCGGTATCTTGAATATCTTTCACTTTCATCCGCATGTTGCATTCATTTGTAAGCAAATCTCTGGAAACATACAAATAAGCCGAATAATCTACCAGTGTAGGCACATAAAAGGAAGTTTTCGATTCCTCATCGAACGTTGTTTTAAACTTTGCCCCCATAAGGCAGCTGCTGAGCAGAAACGCAATAGCCAGCCAGATAAACGAAAGTTTCTTCATTTTTTGATTCCTCCTAATTTTTATAAAAACATCCTTGGTAAAGATTTTTCATTTTTAAATAGCGATTAATTTGATTTAAAACCTGTTTTTTATCTGTAGTCCACTTTGGTTCCACTACAGATTTCCATGGCGGATCACCGGTCAGCCTATGCACTACGACATCGGGTGATAAATACCCTAACATCTGCGCCACAATATCAATATATTCAAAACGTTCCAAAAATTCGAGTCTGCCCTGCGCGTACCACTTCATAAGCGGCGAATCACGCAGCAGATACAGAACCTGAATCTTTACGCCGTTAATTTTCATTTCGGAAATATAGCGAACAGCATTCAAATTATCTTCCGCTGTTTCACCCGGCAGTCCGACAATCAAGTGAGCTACAGTCTCAATCCTGCGCTTCTGCAGCTCCCGAACACTGTTTGTAAAAACATTCAGCGAATATCCGCGGTTGATTTTTTGCGCAGTCACATCATTTACTGTTTGCAAACCAAGCTCTACCTGCAAAAACGTCCGTTCATTCAATTCTTCCAGCAAGTTAAGCACATCTTTTCCCAAACAATCCGCGCGAGTCGCAACAGACAGACCTACGCAATCATCGGCATTCAAAGCCTCTTCATATTTCCGACGCAAAATAGCTGCAGGTGCATACGTATTTGTAAAAGATTGAAAATACGGAATTATTTTTAATTCTTTCCATTTATTCTTGAGTACGCTCTTTTGAATATCTATCTGCTGCGAAATCGACAAGTTTTTTTCCGCGCAAAAGTCTCCGGCTCCGGCAGTTCCGCAAAAAATACAACCGCCGAAACTTACGGTTCCATCACGATTCGGACATGTAAATCCGCCGTCAATCGCAACTCTCGCAACTTTGGAACCGAATTTTTGACGGTAAAAATAATCTAAGCCGTAAAAACGTTTCTCTCCCCACATTGCCCGGTAAAATAATGTATTTTTTGCGTTTTAACAACATGATTTATGAATAGATTCCAAACTACAGGGACAGACCGTTATTCCAAAGCTGAATTGGGGTCTGACCCCAACCACAGAGCTCCAGCCGCAGGGACAGACCGTTATCCCAGAACAGAATCAAGGTCTGACCCTATTGCAGCACTCCAACCGCAGGGACAGACCATTATCCCAGAACAGAATCAA
>JAFLVQ010000064.1 GCA_022508205.1 Spirochaetales bacterium | reverse complement strand
GAAGAAAAAGAGCTTCTGACAAAATGGATTGGCGTAGTTGAATATGAATAAACTTGTCTGAAATAAAAAAAGCGTACATTATGTACGCTTTTTTTATTTGCTGTTTGTTTGCGGGACGGTGAAAGCAAGTAAAGCCGCTGACTTTTATTTTTGGTTGTATATTTGTCTTTTCAGAAGCAAAGCCGTAGCTTATGCTCAAACAAAACACAGCTGCCGTAATCAATAGAAGTTTTTTTCTCATTTGTTTTACTCCTTAAGTAAAATTTATCAACTTTTCTATTTGTCGACATTTTTCCTAACAAATAGAATCCCCGCAACTCTTTCGATGTGCAATTATGTATTTATTTACAAAACAGTTAAAAACAGTTAAAAATGGATTGAAAACAACTTTGGGAGGTAAAATGACCTCTGATAACAAAATACTGCTCTTGAAAGAGTTACTTGATGAAAATGGTTATATTCGTGGTCCATTCGGGTCATCCCTAAAACGGAATGAATTAAAAGCCCATGGCATTCCTGTATACGAACAACAACATGCAATATATAATTCACGGGAATTTCGTTTCTATATAGATGACTCAAAATATGAACAGATGAAACGATTTACAATAGAAACTAATGACCTATTAATTAGTTGTTCTGGAACTGTTGGAAAAGTAACTTTGATTCAAGAAACGGATCCGAAGGGTATTATAAGTCAAGCATTGCTAATTTTAAGAGCAAATACAAATATTATTCTTCCAAAATTCTTAAAGTATTTTTTTGAGTCAAAAGAGGGATATAATTCCATTATTTCTCGTTCAAGTGGCTCAGTGCAAGTTAATATTGCAAAAAGAAAAGTTATAGAAAATATTCCCATTAATGGTCCCGACATTAAAACTCAACAAAAAATAGCAAAAATTTTAAGTGCGATTGATGATAAGATTGAATTAAACAATAAAATCAATGCCAATCTTGAAGAACAAACCCAATGTTATTTTAGTAGCACCATCTCTGAATCTAAGAATGTTCAATACGTTACTATTGGTAATATTTGTGATGTAAAAGGTGGAAAAAGGCTACCAAAAGGAATTAATTTAATTACTACTCCTAATAGTCATCCATATATTAGAGTTAGGGATTTGAATAATACTTGCGTAGCACAATTAAATAATAGTTATGAATTTGTAGATAATGAAACTCAAAAACTAATATCTAGATATACTGTTAACAGTCAGGATGTTGTCATTTCTATTGTTGGAACAATTGGACTTACTGCTATTATCGGTAATAGTTTAAATAATGCAAATTTAACTGAAAACTGTGTTAAATTAACAAATTTAAAACAAATAACTCCTGAATTTTTATTGCTATTTTTACGTTCAAAAACGGGACAAGATATTATTAATAAATCTACAGTTGGTGCTGTGCAAGCAAAATTACCAATAAAGAATATTCAAGCGATACAAATTCCATTGATAAGTGATAACAGCTTAAATGATTATTTAAGAGCTATTTTTAAAAATATTGCAAACAATTTATTAGAAAATGAAAACTTAATCCAACTCCGTGACACTCTTTTGTCAAAACTCATGAACGGTGAAATTAATGTGGAGAAAATTCAACCGTAATGCTCATTGGCTTCCCGATTTTTACTTTTTTAAATGATAGCAATAGTGAATTTTTTTATTGCGGAAATCAGGCGGAATGGTTGCTTTGGTTAAATCTTCTATTTTTGTGTACATAAGAGCTGTATTGTCAGGTTTGAATCGCGTAAAGTTGGTGGAAAAGAATACATCGGCATCCGAATTTAATAGCGGCAGTAAATTATTCAATAATTTTGCGTAATCTTTTTGTATGTCGAGAACATGATTTGACATTTTACTGTTGGAAAACGTCGGCGGATCGATAATTGCAAGGTCAAATCGTTCGCCTTTTTTCTGCGCTTCCTTTAAATAATGAAAAACATCATCTTTTATAAATTTTTGTTTTCCGCTGTATAATCCATTCAATCTGAAATTTTCCTCTGCCCACGAGAGGTACGTATTTGATAAATCTACGCTCACGGTTTGATCTGCTCCGCCGTCTGCTGCGTAAACCGAAAAGCTTCCGGTATAAGAAAATAAATTTAAAACTCTGCGTCCTTCGCAAATGGATCGAACCATATCGCGTGTTATTCTGTGGTCAAGAAATAATCCCGTATCGACATAATCTGTAAGATTTACAATAAAGCGCAGACTGTTTTCTTCTACAATCATTCTGCGGCGAATTTCCGCAAATTTTTCGTACTGCTGTAATCCTTTCTGCCGCTTTCTGAATTTGAAGTAAATATTTTCCTCGCTAATGCCGAGTGCCGCAGCTGCGACTTTCAGCAAATCAGTAAGCCAAAATTCACGCGCTTTCTCATCTTCAACTTTAAAAGTACGGTATTCAGCCGCATGAATTGCATTATTGTAACATTCTATAACTACTGGTATTTCCGGAATATCTTTGTCATAAACACGCCAGCATGTGATATTTTCCTTTTTGCGCCATTTTCTAAGAAGTTTTTCATTTTTTTTTATTCTATTGGTAAAAAAAACTTTTTGCTGATTTAATTTTTCGTTATTCATTTTTTATCTCCGTGTTTTGTTTATATACTGTATTGTAAGGCTTGTCAAAACAGGCATTTAAACCGTATAGACAATTATTGAAAGAAAGGATATAAAACCCTGTTTTTGGTGGAAATCGGGAAAACTTTATGACTTTGAAAAAAGTATTATTTGTAATGTTTAGCTTTATCTGTTCTTCGCTTTTGTTCTGCAATGAAAATATGTCGTTTTCGCTCCCGAAAGAGAATTGGGGCGTAACTGTGGATTTGTCGGGTTTTTCTGTTTTAGGAAATTCTTTTGGTGCCGATGGAATTGAACGTGATATATCGATAGAAGCCGGAGAAAAAATTTCCGGTACCTTAAGTATTTTTTTGTCGGACGAATCACCGCTTGAATGCTGCGATAATTTTATCAATAACTTTGATTTGCAAAACAATAATGTCATTTATTTGAATCAGTCAAAAATGGACGATATTTCCTATGTTTATTATGATATTGAAACGTTGAATGGAGATTTTCTCAAAGGTTTTGCGTGTTTTGTCGGAACAGAAAGCAGAAATGCCAGTATTTTTTTATTGGCTAAAGAAAATGCCCTATCATTTTTGCCGATGTCTCAAAAAATTTTAATGTCTTTTAGAATAGTCGAAAATTATCAGCCGCAGATGAATGAACGTATTGTGCTTGGAAAATACTATTTTGAGAATCAAGATTTTTTTTCTGCTTTGGAAATTTTTGATCCGCTGCTGAAAAATTCTTTGTTGCAAAAAGTTTTGTCGGATGATGATTATCGTGATTTTATAAATATTTCTTCGTCGGCTTATAATGTGGTTGGTGTCCCCGAACTTGGAATCAAATTGCTGGATGAAGGGATTTGCCGATTGCCGGAAGATTCAACTTTTTATTATAATCTGGCATCGATGTACGCACTGTACGGAATGGAAGACAAGGTTATTTCCAATCTCGAAAAAGCTTATCGCTTTAAAGCCAAAAATTTTAATTTTGCATATCTACCGAATCCATTGCAGGATTCTGCATTTCAAACATTTTTGATGAATTCCGATAATTACAAAGAAGTAAGCAATTTAGTAGATTGGTTTGCTGCTCCGTAAGTGAAAAATGCTATATCAATTTTAACTGTTCGTTTATTCTTTTGAATGTTTCGTCAATATCGTCGTTGATTATATAATCAAAAGCTTTGTCGTACGGGGTAGAGTCTTTATTTATCAATATCATGGGAATATCGTATTTTCGCTTAACTGCTATTGGCAGCAAACATGCCGGCTGTACGGTAAGTGATGTTCCTATTGTCATTACTAAATCGGTAGGAGTCGGATTGTCCAGAAAATCGATGAATGAAGCGGGTAAAGATTCTCCGAAAAATACAATATCCGGCTTAACGATTGAACCGCATTCGCAGTTAATAATTTCTCCGTTTTTTAATTTGGCCTCGTATTGATTCAACATGTATTTTTTCCCGCATTTGGTGCAGTGCGCCGTGTGATACGTTCCGTGACAGGCTATCATTTTTTTATTGCCGGCAAGTTCATGAAGCATATCGATGTTTTGAGTTACAAGCATGTTCAATTTATTTGCTTTATTTTCCAGTGCCGCAATATATTTATGTGCAAATGACGGCTGCGGCTTATTTATAAATAGTTCTTTTGAGAAATCGAAAAACGGCTGTGGTTTTTGATAAAAGTAATCAATGTCAAAAACAGCTTCGGGGTACGGAAGATTGTATTTTTTCCCTACATAATTGTATATTCCTGTAGGACCTCTGAAATCGGGAATGCCGCAGCTTGTGCTGATTCCGGCTCCGGTTAAAATAACAATTTTTTGCGATTTGTCGATTACGCTGCAAATTTTTTCTAATTTGTCCATGAATTGCTCCTATGTTTATAAACAATCTTTAAAATTATCGATATTGACTCATAAAAAAAACCGGATATTGAGAAATTATCCGGTTTTGCTTTTTTATAATACAATTTCATCCATTTTAGTGATTATTTTGTCGATTAAGCCATATTCCAAAGCCTTTTCGGCAGTCATCCAGTAATCAAGTTCTATATCTTTTGAGATTTTTTCACGGTTTTGTCCGGTTTCTTCCACATAAAGATTTATAATACGCTCTTTTGTTTCGGTTATCTCTTTTGCCTGTATCTCGATTTCCATTGCCCGCCCTTGAAACATTCCGCTGATAAGCGGCTGATGGATAAGCACTTTGGAATTTTTTGTAGCATAGCGTCTGCCTTTTTCGGAACCAAGCATGATGATAGAGCCCATACTTGCCGCAAATCCCGTTACAAGTGTGAAAACCGGAGCTTTTATGGCTTTCATAATGTCGTATATTGCAAAGCCCGAAAAAACTTCTCCTCCGGGAGAATTTATTATTACTGTTATCGGTTTTTCATTATCGATTGCGTCAAGTAAAAATAATGTTTTGATAGTTTTTTCTGCAGCCTGTGAATCAATGCTGCCGGATATTATAATTTTTCTTTCTTCAAGTAATTTTTTTTCGATAAAGGAATTAGTCTCGTTGGAGTCCTTTTTTTCTTCTTTATCACAGTCATTTATAAAGGAATAAATCATGTAAAATGTCTCCGAGAATATCAAAAATTATGATGTATATACTTGAAATTATGTGAAATGTCAAACTTATGAATTGATAAAAAAATCCCCCTGCATTATACAGGAGGATTTTCCCTTGGTAATTACGAGATATACTAAAATTAATTTAATAATCTCATAACAGCTTGAGTTCTTTGGTTTGCCTGAGCCAACATAGACATAGAAGACTGAACAAGAATGTTGTTCTTTGTGTAGTCAACCATTTCATTTGCCATATCAGTATCTCTGATAATAGATTCGGCACTCTGTAAGTTTTCGGCACCAATAGCCAAACCTCTAGTAGCGTGTTCCAGTCTGTTCTGGTATCCACCCAAGTCGGCACGTTGTTTGTTAATAATTTTTACAGCTTCATCAAGTGTTCCGATTGCAGCATTTGCGCTGTCTGGAGTTGAAAGAGAAATGAAAGTTGCGGTATGTGGCAGACCAGAAGCATTTTTCAATTTAAGTCCCTGACTGTTCATAGTACCGATGTACACTCTTTCTCTTTGATCCATGTTAGCTCCTATGTGGAACCACATTGAACCTGTAACAGAATTAAGAGCATCTTGTCTTGCAAAACGACCGGTCATAAGTGTCATTCCATTAAACTGAGCATGAGACGCAATTCTGTCGATTTCATCGATTAACTGACTAACTTCAATTTGGATATACATTCTATCTTCAGTAGAATAAATACCGTTGGAAGCTTGTACAGCCAATTCTCTGATTCTCTGAACGATGTCCTGAGTTTCCTGTAAATAACCTTCTGCAGTTTGGATGAAAGAAATACCGTCTTCGGCATTTTTTTCAGCTCTTTGCAAACCGCGGATTTGGCTTCTCATTTTTTCGGAAACCGCTAATCCAGAAGCATCATCTCCAGCCTTGTTAATTCTCATTCCTGAACTTACTTTTGCCAAGTTGTTGTTCAGCGCTTTGTTGTTGAAAGTTGTCGATCTTTGTGCAAACATTGCACTTAAATTGTGATTAATAACCATGTGAATCCTCCTTGATTCCTTGTTAATTAATATCGGAAACATCCTTGTTTCCGTGTGCTTACAGTATTTTTCGGGGAAGGGTATAAAAATCTTTAGTGAAAAAAATAAAAAAACTGATTTTTTTATTTGCATAAATGGATATAAAACAGGGGAAAATACATTCTATATGGTAAAAAAGCAGGTATTTTTGATAGAAAGTATTTTTATCGAAAGAAAATAAGTCGTACGCTTGCAAAGTAAATTATAAGATTATATATTGACTTTTTATCTTTATCAGGCGGGGAGATAATAAAAAAATATGAATAAAGATGAAATTGCAGTCTTCTTAAAGGAGATTACTTTATTTAAAGGAATCCCGAGTGATGCCTTTGATGAGATTGCAGGCAAGTTTTCGGTTCGGGAATATCATACAGGAGAAATAATTTTTCTGGAAAATACAAAAGCCGATGCTTTGTATATTATAGTATCGGGAGTTGTAGATGTATTGAAGCTAAGCAAAGATTTTACTTCAACTTCGAGTGAAGAATTTCTTACGGAAAAAGGAAGCGGCGATTTTTTTGGTGAAATGTCTATTATCGATGAATTGCCGCGCAGTGCAACAATAAGAGTTAAAAGTCAGTCGGTTTGTGTTTTGATTTTGGAAAAGGAAAAATTTGCCGAAATGTGCAGAACTTATCCATGTTTGGCGTATTCTGTGGCTGTGAAAATTAGTACAACAGTCAGAGAAGCCAATTCACGTTATATAGCCAGTTTGGAAAAACGAAACAAGGAATTGGAATGTGCGTATCAAAAACTGCAGGATGCACATGAAGAATTGTTAAATGCCGAAAAATTATCCGTTATCGGAAAATTTGCATCTGTTATTGTCCACGATATAAAAAACCCGCTTACAAATATCAGGGCTTATGCTGAATTAATAGAAAGAAAGCTGCATGGAGTAAAAGATGTCAATGATTCGCTGCTGCGCGGTGCTTGTGTCATTATGAATGAAGTCGACAGATTGGTAACTATGACGACCGAGCTTCTGGATTTTGCGCGAGGTGATGTAAGTTTGGATAAAGAAAAAGTGGATTTTTACAATTATTTGCTTGAACTTGCAGAAAATGTACAAGGACGAGCGGAAAAAAATAATATTCAAATAAAAATAGAGCCATTAGATGAAAAAATATTTTTATTTATCGATAAATTTAAAATGCAGCGAGTATTTTTTAATCTTATTAATAATGCTATGGAAGCGATCGGAAATAACGGAGTAATTCGGATTACTTTGGAAAATAAAGATGATAACTTTGTTTTATGGAAGATAAAGGATTCCGGCTGCGGAATTCCCGATGAAATTGCGAATAAAATTTTTGAACCGTTTGTTTCCGGAAAAAGCAACGGAACGGGTTTGGGAATGTCCATAGTAAAAAGTTTGATTGAAAAACACGACGGAACTATTTCCGTCAAAAGTAAAGTCGGTGAAGGTACGGAAATGAATATTTCTTTGCCTAAGTTTAAAAATGTTTAGGGAGGGAAACATGAATGGTATTCAAGAAAAGTTGTGGAAAGGTATTCTTAGTTTCAACCGCAAATCGTATGAGGAAAGCAAGTTGTTTTTCAACGATGTGCTGGATTGGGATCCTAATAATCCGGAAGCTAATTATTACCTTGGTCTTCTTTATATGAAAGAAGAAAATTATATTAAGGCTGTCGTTTATTTGAAATCTATTGTTGATATGAGCGTCAATTTTATTTTTACGCATCAATGCAGGATGCTTTTAGGCGTGATTTATTATCGGACAGAAGAATGGGAACGTGCGAAATCGGAATTTCAGAAATTACTGAAAGCTAATTTTGAACCGGTACAAGCTCATGCCGCACTTGCTTCCGTTTATTATAAATTGGAAGATTATGAAAATGCACTGGAAGAAGCTTTTAAAGCTCATAAAGCAGATCCTTATAATTTGAATGCCAAAAATACGTACGGATTTTTGCTTTGTGACTTGGATATTGATGCGGAAAAAGGTGTGGAAATTCTGCGCGAAGTTGTGCGTATGAAACCTGAAAATCCGGCTTATCTTGATTCATTGGGCTGGGGACTGTATAAAAAAGGTGAAATAAAAGAAAGCATCGAAAACTTGAAAGCTGCACTGCACTTAACTTCAAATAAGGAAATAGAAGATCATTATAACATTGTAGTCGGTGTGAAAACAGCACCGTTAAGGAATCGTGTATGAGAAAAAGATGTTTATCAGTTCTGCTTTTTGCAGCAGCTTTTTCGATTTTTGCACAGCAGAATGATATTTTAAATCTTTATCCGGAGTATTCAAAAGATTATTTTGAGAACGGAATCAGAGCTTTTCATAATACTCAGTATGAAATGGCAATATCGGAATTTGTTAAATCGTTATCGTACCAAAACGAAAACCATTTGGCGCGTTTGTTTCTCGGAGAAGCATATCGTAAAGCCGGATATGAAAAAAATGCTTTGTACTCGTGGAATACTTTGCTTTCGATGGGGTATGAAAGTACCGGATTAAGAAATAAAATCAGTTATTTGTACAATCGCAGTGGAATGCTGTCTGATATTTTTGTAGATAAAAACTATATTATAAGAACTGATTTGCGCGGGCATTATGAAGGCGAAAATCAGGTACATTTTCTTAATCCGGCACAAATTGCCGTAGGAAAAAATAATCATTATTATTTAGCGTCGTTCAGTACCGGCAAAGTTGTTGAAATTGATGCGAACCTTGAAATCATCCGTTCCGTAATGACGGCAAATCCTGTTTTGCAAAAACCGTTCGGAGTCGTCGAAGCAAGCAACGGAGATATTTATGTTTCGGATTTTGCGGCAGATAAAGTTTTGAGAATCAATCGCTTTAACATGGTTACGCAGACAATAGGTTTTAAAGGTATCGGCGAGGGAGCGTTGCTTGGACCGAAATATATGACACTGGATGAATATGATTGCTTATATGTAGTGGATTCCGGCAATCAGCGTATTAACAAATACAGTGCCGATGGCGTAATATTGAATTCTTTCGGGAAAGTCGGAGAAGGGAAATTGACCGAACCGGGCGGAATTATTTACAGAAACAATGAAATATTTGTAGCAGACAGAAAACGACATGAAATCGTGGTTTTTGATACTGACGGAAATTATCTTCGCGCATTCGGCTCGGATTATCTTGATGCCCCTTATGATTTGACTGTAGATAAATTGGGACGTTTTATAATTGTTTGTGAAAAGAAAATTTGGGTTTATGAACCAGAGAGCGGACTTACTTATGTAATGGATGCTATGGGAGAACGTTTGCAGCGTGGAGTTTCTATATCTGTAGATATGGAAGATAATATTTTAGTCGGAGATTTTAATTCTTCACGGCTTTTTGTGATGTCACTAGAGCGGCGACGTTACAACAGTATATATGTGAATGCGGAACGTATTATATCATCGAAATTTCCGGATGTTCATCTTATGGTACGTGTTGAAAAAGATGATTTCAGTGTGCCGATTGGACTTACGTCTAAAAATATAACTATTTATGAAAATAATCGTCATGTGCCTATTGTGGGGCTTGGTTATACAAAAATATTGAATGAAACATCGGATATTGCGCTGGTTTTGGACAATAATAAAAAGTTATTGCCGTTTAAAGATAAAATCGGAGTATTAATTGACAGATGGATGAAATCGGCAAACGGCAATACAAATTTATTGCTTGCAAATACTGTTGATATGAAATCGACCACAAACGGAAATCTTAACAGACACAGAGCGGCGGTTTCTTTGCCATTGGTAAGTACAAGACTTGAATTTCTTGATGCAATCGAGCATTTATCCGGAGTCGATGTCGTAGATAAAGGCGAATTATTTAAAACAGTTTTTTATCGAATGACAGAGCGTTTTTCCAAGAAAGACATTATTTTCATTACAAATGGTGAAGAAACGGGAAATGATTTCGAGCAATTCAAAATCGAAGATGTGATTCAGTTCGCTTTAAATAATGATATAAGAATCCATGTTGTCGCATTTGCGGATGGAAATCTTTCTGGAATATATAAAAATATGGCATACAGAACAGGCGGAAATTATTTATCTGCGTATCAGCAGTCGGAAACTAAAGATTTATTGACTGATATAGAAAATAATAAGGGTAAAATATATGTGCTTTCGTATGTTTCCGAAGCAACTTCAAGATTTGGTAGGGAACCTGTTAATGTAGAAATTGAAATAAATTATGGCGGAACAAAAGGTGTAGGAACATCAATTTATTTCCCCCCTAAAAATTAATCATCAATTGTGATTGAAATGTAATGCCGATTCCCAGATTTAGTCTGGATTCGGCATTTTTTTATAGTGAGAAAGAAGGAAACGTTATTTTAGCTTAATGTTTGAGAATGATTTTCAAACGGCTTCATTTTAAAAAATATCGCTGCGGATGTGCCGTAATTATCGTATAGCGGTGAGCATTTATTGTAATTATGCACTTTATCGTTACGCTCTCAAAAGTCAGTCGGCGGTTGTGCAAAATTCTACCGCACCTAAATATTTAGAAAATAACCAAAAACCATTAAAGAAAGCGCAAGAAGTTACGATAGATGAGACATGCAAAGTTCAGCCGGAGTTTTCAGATTGCGAGATCGAATCTGTGCTGTGAAAAAATATTCTGTACATATACGTGAAATTAAGCGGAGAAAAAAATAAAAAAAGTGATTGACAAGTTATGAATAAAGGTGTAGAAGACAAGACCGTTGCGCCCGGAAGCGGAATAGGTTGAGAGGGGGCATCGAGAGAATAGTTCATTGACATTATATAGATATACAAGAAGCCAAAAGAAGATAAGGTAATGAAATTACCTCGTCAATAATGAAGAGTGGAGTGTAAAAAAGAGAGATACTTCGCAAGAAGTCAGAGACGAATGAAGATTGTAAAGATTTTAGCCCGCAAGGGTTAAGATAGATATAATTGAGAGTTTGATCCTGGCTCAGAACGAACGCTGGCGGCACGCTTTAAGCATGCAAGTCGAGGGGCAGCAGTGTAGCAATACAGCTGGCGACCGGCGCACGGGTGAGTAACACGTAAGGATCTGCCTAAAGGTCACGAATAGCTAATGGAAACATTTGGTAATGCGTGATGGGACCGAGAGGTTAAAGCTAAGAGATTAGTGCCTTTGGATGAACTTGCGGTTCATTAGTTAGTTGGTGGGGTAAAAGCCTACCAAGGCGACGATGGATAGCCGGCCTGAGAGGGTGAACGGCCACAATGGAACTGAGATACGGTCCATACTCCTACGGGAGGCAGCAGCTAGGAATCTTCCGCAATGGGCGCGAGCCTGACGGAGCGATGCCGCGTGAACGAGGAAGGCAGAAATGTTGTAAAGTTCTTTTATAAGGGAAGAATAATGGTGCAGGAGATGGCATACAGATGACGGTACCTTATGAATAAGCTTCGGCTAACTACGTGCCAGCAGCCGCGGTAATACGTAGGAAGCGAGCGTTGTTCGGAATTATTGGGCGTAAAGGGCATGTAGGCGGTTGAATAAGTGTGGATTAAAATACCGTGGCTTAACCATGAGTGAGGTCTGCAAACTGTTCAACTAGAGTTCAGGAGGGGAGATTGGAATTCCGCGAGTAGGGGTGAAATCTGTAGATATGCGGAAGAATACCGGTGGCGAAGGCGAATCTCTGGTCTGCGACAGACGCTGAAATGCGAAAGTGTGGGTATCAAACAGGATTAGATACCCTGGTAGTCCACACAGTAAACGTTGTACACTAGGTGTTAGAGAAGTTATTTTCCAGTGCCGAAGCAAACGCGTTAAGTGTACCGCCTGGGGAGTATGCCCGCAAGGGTGAAACTCAAAGGAATTGACGGGGGCCCG
>JAFLVQ010000063.1 GCA_022508205.1 Spirochaetales bacterium | reverse complement strand
CCGGGAAGCGACGATGAAATTCATACTTTTTGCCGTATAAAATACGGAATCACCTTTTCTCAGTTTTCAAAAATAAATGTCAACGGAAAAAAAGCAGATCCATTGTACAAATATTTGAAAAGCGAAAAAAAAGGCTCAATAAAATGGAACTTCACGAAATTTCTGGTAGATGCTGACGGAAAAGTGGTGAACCGCTTTGCACCTTCCGATTCTCCTGAAAAAATAGAATATTTTATAAAAGAAGCTCTTGATACAAAAAAGAATCGGACAGTAAAATAGTTGATCTTACTGCGGATAATTATATCTGTCGTTCATTATTTTCACACAGACGAACAAGCTTTCTGTTTGCAAAGGTGAAAAAAATGAGGTGTCCCGATATAGTTATTATCCAACTAATCGGATAAGCTATCAGCAGCATCGTCAATGTTCTGAAATACTGAAAAATCGTCGCAACCCACAAAATTCTGAAAGCGCATGCTCCCGTAAATGCAATAAGTGTAGGAGCAACGGAGTAACCCATTCCGCGTATAACACCGGGAATTACATCCATTACACTGCAAAATGCATAGCATGAGCAAACAATTAAAAGTCTCGTTACCGTTATTTCCATAACCTGCGGGTCTGTAGAATAAATGCTCGCCAGCGTTCCTCTGAAAATACATACCAATCCTGAAAGTATCGTACATACAATAAATGCACTTCCTGCGCAGCATAATAATATTTGAGGTACTTTTTTATATTTTCCTGCGCCTATATACTGTCCGGCAAATGTTAATCCGGCATGAAAAAAACAGTTCGTCGAAGCATAAAGAAACCCTTCGACATTAGCCGCAGCAGAACATCCTGCTATAACTACCGAACCAAACGAATTTATAGCCGACTGCACAACTACATTTGATAATGAAAAAAGGACTCCGCCTATTCCTGCCGGAAATCCGATTTTCACCATACGTAAGCTGATTGATTTATTGAATACCAATTTACCGAATGAAAATTTTAAACATTCTGTCCCCTTACACAATTTAATCAGTATCAACACTGCGGAAATACATTGAGAAATGGTAGTTGCAAGTGCCACTCCAACAACTCCCAGGTGAAATATAATAACAAACAACAAATTCAATATTATGTTAATCACACCTGCAATACATAAATAGTATAAAGGATGTTTGGTATCGCCTACCGCACGCAAAATAGCACTTCCAAAATCATAAATCATCAAAGCCGGCATTCCCAAAAAATAAATTCGCATATATTTAGATGCCAACACTATTACATCATCCGGACTTCCCATAAGATGTAAAAAAAACGGAGAAAAAAACAGCCCTATAATTGCCAGAATAATTCCGCATAACAAACTTAAAATTATAGAAGAGTACATAGCGTCATTGGCTTCATTGTTTTTTTCCGCACCGATAAAATGAGCCACAACAACATTTGCACCCACAGAAAGACCGATAAACAAATTTATCAGCAAATGAATCAATGATGTTGTAGACCCAACGGCGGCCAAAGATGTTTTGCCTGCAAATTGTCCCACTACAATTGTATCGGCCGCATTAAACAACAACTGCAAAATACCGGACAGCATCAGAGGCAAAGAAAAGATCAAAATATTCAGTAATAAATTTCCTTCAGTCAGCTTTCTATTTTTCATGTAAATTTTTCCAGCATAAAAATCGTACTATAAGTAATATGAAACTCGAATCTGCAATGAAATATTTTATAAAAAAATACACAGTTTAAATAAAAAAAGCACTTCAGATTAAGACTTCAATCTAAAGTGCTGCCATTTTTCAATAAAAAAATCAGAACATTTTTTTAGTCTTCATAATTTTTTTTCTTTTTTTTCTTTCCAGTTTTTTCATTTTTTCATGTCTTTCAACAGCTGGTTGAGTGTAGTATCTTCTTCTTTTTACTTCAAGAAGTATACTTTCTCGGTCAACAATTTTTTTAAACTTCTTAATTGCTTTTTCGATACTTTCATCGTTTCCAACATAAACTTGAGCCAAGTAAATCACCACCTTTTCATTAATTTTTTATCAAAAAAACCTCTGTTTAAAAAGGCTTTGTTATTTATTTCTATAAGTAATCCTTCCACGCGACAAGTCATAAGGTGAAACTTCAACTACAACGGAATCACCGGGAACTATACGGATATAAAATTTTCTCATTCTTCCCGAAAGCTGTGCTAAAATTTCATGACCGCTGTCAGTTTTTACTTTAAACATAGCATTAGGCAATGCTGTTGTCACTACACCTTGTATTTCTATAGCTTCTTCTTTTTCCATAAATTCCTTCTACACACAAACAAAACTTGACGGCTTTATATATTTTTAAAAAATATTCGTCAAGGAAAAAATAATCACAGATCAGCCTCTCATTATTTTTTCTTACCCATAAGTTTCATCATTGTTTTCTTTGAAAGCGCATTGTCTTCTGCTCTTATTGGTGCAGTATTTGCGACTGTACCGTCCTCAGATTTTGCCTGCAAATCTTTCATTTTCTTTTCTTCTTTTTCCTGAATCGCATTTAACTTTTTGATTTTTTCTTTCGATTCAACTCTTTCAAAAGCAAGCGCAACTGTAGATGCCAAGAAAAGCGTAGAAACAGTACCGGCAACAATACCTACCATTATAACAAATGCAAATCCTTTGATATTGCTTCCGCCGAAAATGAACAATGCAACAACAGGAAATAAAGTTGTCAATGAAGTAATGAGTGTACGTCCCAAAGTCTGAGACAAAGAAACATTGAATATTCTATCGGGGTGCTCATCTTTCATTATTCCTAAATTTTCACGAACACGGTCAAAAATTACAATTGTATCATTTATGGAATAACCGATAACCGTAAGTATTGCCGCAACTACGGTAAGATTGAGTTCAATTCCAAAGAAACTTATCATTCCGCAGCAAATCAAAGCGTCATGCACCAAAGCCAAAACTCCGGCTAAAGCGAACTGGAATTTAAATCTGATAGTAACATAAAGCAAAATTACAGCTACAACAAATATAACCAGCAGAATTGCCTGTGTTCTCATACCTTTTGACGAAGCGGGAGACACTGTATTCGCACTATCTATTACAACATTTTTCAATACAATTTTATTTTCGGTACGCGAAATAATCCCTTCGATTTTTTCTTCGTTCTCGAGTTTTTCGTTAGCCTTTTCAAATTCCGCACCTGTCAATTCGTAGTCTTCTATACCGCACTCTTTATTAAGAGCTTCAAACAATTTTTCCGTTTTTTTACCGAGATACTGAGCCGTAGTCATATCCGGCTGCGTTTTTTTCAATTCAGCTAATTCTTTTTCTTCATTTTCCGTAAGACCGGTTTTTATCAAAAACGACTTAGCTTTGCCAATCCGCTGTTTTTCATTAAGAATAACTTCCTGAACATTATTTCCAAGTCCCGCTCCTTCTGCCAATTTTCTGATTTTTTCAATAGAAACACCAGAAACATCAGAATCACCGGAATAAATCGTAATTCTCTGGCTTACTCCTCCCTGAAAATCAATACCTACATTGAAATTTTTAGGAGTCAAAAATCCCAAAGGAAGACTTTTAGGAAGAAAAATTGTCCAAATACTTGCCAGCATAAAAATTATAATTATCGGCAGCATTACTTTTTGCAGCTTTACAAAATTTATTACTCTTTTCATAACAATTATTTCCCCCTAAATAATGATATTACACGCAATGTTTTGAAATTTACACAAGACGTAATTGTGTCCCAAATTAATCTTGTAATAAACAATGATGTAAATAATGTAGAAACAACACCCATACAAATAGTTACCGCAAATCCTTTAACTGCTCCGGTACCGAATAATGAAATACCGATAGCTGCGATAAATGTTGTTATATTTCCATCCATGATAGCCCAAAATGCTTTTTCATATCCGAGTGTCATTGAAGTCGTAAAACTTTTTCCGCTGCGGAATTCTTCTTTGACACGCTCGTAAATCAGAACGTTCGCGTCTACCGCCATACCAAGCGTCAAAATAATACCGGCAATTCCCGGCAATGTTAAAGTTCCGTTGAACATTCCCATTCCCGCGAGCAAGAAAAACAAGTTAAACAGCAGTGCAATGTTGGCTACAATTCCGCCAAGCCCATAAACAAGTATCATAAATACAACAACCGCAATAATACCGATAAACAACGCAAACAAACCGCTGCGAATCGAGTCCTGCCCCAACGAAGCACCTATCGTATTTTCCTCTGCAATTTCCAGCGGAATATTTAAACTTCCGGAACGAAGAATTTTCGCCATATCATCAAGTTCTTCATACGATAAGTTGCCGAGTGTAATCTGACTTCTTCCGTTAGGAATTTCGCTTTGCACAACGGGACTCTGCAATACTACATCATCAAGAATAATGGCAATCTGGCGACCGATATTTTTTTTTGTAGCTTTTGCCCATCTTTCAACGGCATCGCCTTCCAATGTAAAGTTAATTACGTAACGTCCCAAATTATCCGGATCGACAGTAGCCGATTTTATTTTAATGCTCTCATCAGGGTTCTTGGGATCACGCAAAAGCGATTCTGTGGAAACAACGATAAAAGGCACCTGCGAATAGTCATCTCCGTATTTATCTTTATTCGACACTCGCAAAATTTCCGTATCTGGCGACAGCTGGGATAGCTCAGATACAATTTCGGGATTGATATTTCCTTTGTCGTCAACAAACCATTTGCCTTCGGAATCATACCTTCTTTTTAATTCGGAAAGCAGCTCCGAACCTTCTTTGGAAACAACTTTAAAATCAAGAACACCTACCGTTTCGATGATTTTTCTTAAGTCGCTTGTTTCTTTTACTCCGGGCAAATTAATAATGATTTTATTCTGCTCTTTAATTTTTTGAATCGAAACTTCGGATACTCCGAATTTGTTGATTCTGTTCTCAATCATAAGCACCGCATTATCCAAAGCCGCTGCTTTATCATTATCATTTGTAACTTTTCCTTCTACCGACGGATGATCGAAATTCAATGTTACTACGGTGTAAGCCCCGCCCTGCAGGTCAAGTCCCAATTTTATGGTGCTCTGCTTAACTTTGCGTTTTGCATCAAATTCCGCTGTATAATAATTCTCCAAAGCTTTTTTAGCTACTTTTTCAATAAGGGCATTTTTTTCATCTTCGGTTTTATTATTGTAGCTGTACATCTTAAACAGAACATCTTTCATATCATCGTAAGTTGCATTGGAAGCAAGTTTTAATTTTTCAGCACTTACGGAATTATATTCTTTAAGTTTACGATTAATTTCTTTCTTCAATACTTTTAATTCTTTGTCACCGGCATTTACATCATTAAAAGCCTTGATTCCTTTTTCAATACGGCTGTTGATTTCATTCTTCAGACGAACACCGGAAAGTCCAGCTTCATCTCGATCCTTCTCTTTGAAAATAAAATACCATTTGATTGAAGGCATTAAGAAATAAAATCCGCCGACCAAACAAATTAACAAAATTAACAATCTGCTACTTTTCTTCATCGTTCTTTTCTACCTCTTCTTTTTCTTTATTATCTGCTGCAGCGGACTCTTCTTTCCCTTGTCCTTCTACAGTCGAAATAGCATTTTTATCGAAAGTAATTTCAGCTCTGTCATCTACACGAAGAACCACTACTTTATCCTTTACTGAAACTATCTTTCCGTGCACACCGCCTATAGTAATTACGCGATCGCCTTTTTTCAAGCTATTTAATTTCTGTGCTAATTCTTTTCTCTTTTTACTCTGCGGGCGAATTAAGAAAACCCAATAGACAATAAGCATGATAATTAAAAATACCATGAATCCAAGTTGACCGCCGGCTGCAGCCTGAGTCCCAGGCCCCTCCGCCAGAAAGAACGAATTTAACATTTTATATATTCTCCTCACGTCTCGATTTAGTATAAAAATTCTTTCCCTAAATAGAATAAAGAACAAATTTTTACCTAATAAAAATTTGGATGTTTCTTTATCATTTATAACACGCAAAGTCAAGTTATTATCCTGTACCGCAAAATGACATTTTATAGCAACAACCCATTATTTCATAATGACTTGACTTCAAAAATAAACAATGCTACTTTACGCTGACTTATATACTTGTAAGTAAGAATTTTTGGCTTTGATTTCCATAACTTTTGCTGATACGACAAAAAAGATCGTCAATTCAAGTACAATGAAACTCTATATTCGGTCTTATAAATACTTTTCAAAAAAAACATAATATTCTAAGGAGAAAATAATGATTATCAAACCTATGCTAAGAAGCAATATGTGTTTTACTTCACATCCGGAGGGCTGCAATAAGATAGTAAAGGAACAAATCGACTATGTTAAGACACTGCCTGTAATAGAAGGAGTAAAAAATGTACTTGTAATCGGAGCTTCTACCGGATACGGACTTTCATCGAGAATATGTGCCGCATGGCAAATGAAGGCAAATACAATAGGTGTATTTTTTGAAAGGAACGCAGAAGGTACAAGAACTGCTTCTGCCGGACTTTACAACTCCGTAGCATTTGAAAAATATGCCGCCGAAACAGGCAATAAACATTACAGCATTAATGGCGATGCGTTCTCGCATGAGGTAAAAAAACAAACAATTGATTTAATAAAGAAGGAACTCGGAAAAATCGATTTGGTCGTATATAGCATCGCATCTCCTAAAAGAACCAATCCCGATACAGGTGAAGTCACTGCCTCGTTTTTAAGAACAATCGGAGAACCGTTTAACACCAACACACTGAATATTAACACAGGAAAATTAACTCAAATCAGCTTAAATCCGGCAACGGAAGAAGAAATCGCCAAAACCGTTTATGTAATGGGCGGAGAAGACTGGAAAATGTGGCTCAATGCACTGCAAAAAGCCGATGTACTTGCCGACGGAGTAAAAACCGTTGCATATTCATATATCGGCCCTAAGCAAACTGCACCGATTTACAGAAACGGAACTATCGGAAAAGCAAAAGAAGATCTTGAAAAAACAGCGCATGAATTACGCAAAGAATTAGAAGGGATTCACGGTGAAGCGTATGTATCTGTAAACAAAGGTCTTGTAACGCAAGCAAGTTCTGCCATTCCTGCTGTGCCTTTGTATATTTCCATTCTGTATAAAGTTATGAAAAGCAAAGGGTTGCATGAAAAATGTATTCACCAAATTTCAAGATTATTCAAAGACTTCCTTTATAATAAAGATGGAGTTCCTACGGATGAAGAAGGGCGCATAAGAATAGATGATTGGGAAATGCGCGATGACGTACAAAATGAAATCAGCAGAATCTGGGATGAAATAAGCGATGAAACTGTAAGTAAATACTGCGATATTGCCGGCTTCCAGGAGGAATTTTTCCAGCTTTTCGGCTTTGGCGTTCCGGGAGTTGATTACGAAAAAGACTGCGACCCTAATGCAGCATTAAATCCGCTTCCTTTATAATAAATAATCCCAACGGACTGTCAAATAGTAACGCCTTAGGCAGTCCGTTTTGCTTTCAAACAGACTTTTTATGGTTCGATTTCCCGCTTTATTCCAGCAGTTTGAAAATTTCATCTACAGACCTGCAAACAGAAAAAAGCTGCAAATGTTCTTCGGAAAGAAACTTTTCATCTTTTGCCTTTTGCAGCATTGCCAAAAGTAGCTCAAAATATTCATTAATATTTGCAATTACTATCGGCTTATTATGCTGCATTAACTGCTTCAACGAAAGAATCTCAAAAAATTCCTCAAGCGTACCTATTCCGCCGGGCATTACAACAAAAACATCTGATTTATTTTCCATAAGCCGCTTACGTTCACACATTGTTTGTGTATAAAAAAACTCGGAACAATTATTCAGCAGTTCATTTTTCTTAAAAAAACACGGCGCAATTCCGATAACATTTCCCCCATTCGCTAAAGCACTTCTTGCCGCAGCTCCCATAATACCGAATTTTCCGCCGCCATATACAAGTGTATGCTTGTTTTCAGCAAGCGTACGCCCAAACTCTCTCGCTTTTTCCATATATATTTCGGCAATATCGTCAGATGATGCACCGTACATACATATTCTCATTGCAAATCCTCACTTATTATCCTTTTCCCATTCAGCAGTACCAACACAAGTTTTTCATTCTCATAAGAAAGTTTTAATGAAAAAAAATCATTTTGTTCCCGCAGTAATTTGAGAAAGATTTTATCGCCTTCCCAAATCGGCAGATTTTCAATTTCACATTTCTTTTTCCATGATAAATCACCTTCATCACACGCTGTCAACTCTCCAACCCAGTCACTCGCTGTATACAAAAACATATATTCAGTTTCGTAACAATCGGAAACGAAAGTCACAATTCCGCGTAATTTCCACGACAGCAGTGTCAATCCTGTTTCTTCGTAAACTTCACGCAGCAGACATTCATCCGGACTTTCATTTTCACAAAACTTTCCTCCTATTCCAATCCATTTTCCGGCATTGGCATCATTTTTCTTTTTATTCCGATATAACATAAGATAATCATTATTATCATTTTCAATGTAGCACAATGTTGTATTTTTCATTCAGTACTCTGCTTTTTCTTTTAGTTTACGAATATATGAAAAAGTTTCGGATTCGCCTTCCTCGCTTAACATCCGCAGTAATTTTTCCAGCAGCTCAGAAGTTTCGGGATGAATTACACGGTATTTTTTTACTTTTAAAAAATATTCCAAAGGACTTGAATCGGTATAATTTTTCTTCCCGTAAATTTTGGAAGCCGCTACTCGGTCACAAAACATTTCAATTACATACCGCAGCGGCATTTTTACGGGTGCCATCGTGTGTGTACCTTGATTATAATCCGTCCAATATTCAAAATGATGCGGATTTCGTCCTTTATGATGAATCCATGCCAAAGAATATCCGTTTGCGGCACGCTCACCTTCATTAGGACTGCGATTCCCTTGAAAATAGCGCACTCCTGCAAAAAATTCTTTAGGGCTGTATTTTGATAAATCATGAAGACATCCCTGCCAAAAAATGCCTGCTCTAAAGCAATAATGCATTACCATGTGCCGATGCCGCGTAATTGTAGACAAATGACCAAAAAAATTATGAAATTTCATATTTTTCTCCAATTGAGATTATATAAATCCATAAATAAAAAAAGATGAATTTCGTCATTGCTGACAGGAATTCATCTTCATTATAATTAATATATTCCTTAAAAAGCAGACTGCAAAATAGCATAAAGCTCTTCACTGCTGCATGCACGCGGAAGATAATTCATCATATCTAACTTTTTTGCACGGTCGCCAATATCAATCAAATCATCGGCTTTCAATGGGAAATCGGATAATTTAGTCGGCAGTTCCAAATCCTCTGCCATTTTCTTTACATGTTCAATAACTTTTACCGCTACATCAAGCATTGTCATCGATTCCACGCTGATTCCCATAGCAGCCGCAACTCTCGTCAGTTTTTCGACACTCGAAGGAATGCAGAATTCTATCACATACGGCAAAAGCATCGAAGCAACACCCGAATTTTCAAGTCGCAACTTTTGATTTACGACTTCCGATACTGCGCCTATAATCCCGGTAGAAGCCATACTGAGTCCCATAGATGTCATAAGACCTGATAATGACAAAAAAGAAACTGCATCGGAATTTTTATCTTTCACAGCCGACATAAGATATTTTGACAATATCTCAATAGCTTTTAAAAACATCATATCAGACAAAAAGCTCGAATCGGTAGACAAATATCCTTCTATTGCATTTGCCAAAACATTCGTCATAATCTGCGGCAAAGCCAAATCCGACATTACAGCCGGATCGTAAATTACATTGCAGGGCTGACCGTTTGCTGCCTTCAGTATATGAAGTTCACGAGTTCGTTCATCTGTTATCAGAAAAGTATTATTAAACATAAAAGGATTTCGTGCTTCCGTAGGAATTTCGATATACGGAATCGACGGCTCTTTTATCATTTCACCGTCAATATAATCATTGACAGATTTTGTATTAGTAACAAGCATTGCAATGGCTTTTGCGGCAGAAAGGGCTCTCAATCCACCCACACCAACAACAACATCGCAATAAGAAACTCTTGCTAAAACTGCCCCTTTATCAATAATGGAACTTGCGGCAAATGTTTTTATGTCAATATCATACAAAATCACTTCACACTTTCGTCCGGCCAATAAATTCTGAATATGAGAAATTATTTCGCCGCCCAACAAGGCAGTTTCTGTTACCAAAAATACTTTGTTCCCCACAGAACTGACTATATTTCCTGCCCGATTAAGCGAATCGATACCGAATTTTAAATGTGAAGGGATAAAAAAATCAAAAACCTGCACGCACGATGCTCCTAAAAATTACATTAAATCATTCATTAACTTATCAGCAGTTTCACTGACAGCAGTTACATCATCGAAATAATTCGGATTAGCTGCCAATTTTGCTTTTACTTCCGCAATTCTGTCTGCTCTTACATCCGGAGCCGCTTTTATCATTTCAATAATGCGTTTTTGTTCAGAACGACTCAAAGCTTCGTTCGATATACTGATACTGTCTGTAATATCGGTCTTTCTCGTCTGAGATGCGGAATTCATTTTCGCATACTCATTAACGCCATTAACAGAATTAATTTTATTAATACTCATAAATACCACCTTTGATAATTTATTTATCGACTTAAAAATAAATAACTTAACCATGACAAAAATACACAAATTGCGTATAAAAATCTATCTGTAAAAAATACACTCTATAACCAATTATCGTAATAAATTATTCAACCTGTATATCTTTTTCACTTATTGCTTCATCTTTTTTACGCAATAAATAATTGGCAATCATTACAACGTATTCCCCCGCATTTTTGTCTTCTTCCATGTTTTTTAACAGCTGCGCAGCCGTTCCTCTATATACTTTCTCATTTATTTTAGAGATTTCTTTACATACACAAACTTGATAATGAGGAAAAATTTCCGCAATATCCGCAAGCAATTTAAAAATTCGATGAGTACTTTCGTACAAAACAAGCGTTCCGTCCAAACTTCGCATTGCTTCCAGTTCATGCCTGCGTTTTCCGCCTTTACACGATAAAAAGCCGAAAAAGTGAAATGTATCCGTACGCATTCCGGATACAACCAATGCAGGAATAACAGCGGTAGCACCCGGAACTGCAACCACCGAAAACCCCGCTTCTATACATGCGCGAACTGCCGTAACTCCGGGATCGCTTATACACGGAGTACCGCCATCGGTAATTACAGCGACAGAATTTCCCTGTTCCAACAACTGAACTAATCCGAAACTGGAATTTCGCTCATTATAACTATGATACGCTACAAGCCTTTTTTTTATTTTGTAGTAATTCAGCAACTTTAAAGAATGGCGCGTATCTTCACATGCAATAACATCAACGGCATTTAAAACTTTTAATGCCCGCAGCGTAATATCTTCCAAATTTCCTATCGGTGTGGAAACCAAATAAAGAGTTCCCGACTCAACAGCGTTTCGCTCCTGCCCGTCAGCCATTATCATACCTCAAAATCGAATCTCAGTTCCTTACAGTTACGAACCATATACCAGCCCTTCAGTGTATTGGCAAAAAGCAAAGCACTTGTTACGCTTCCGATACCGCCCGGAACTGCCGTTACAAGAGACGCTTCCCCGATTACTGCCGCAGCATTTACGTCACCGCACAAAACACTTTTGCCACTTTCATCGTTTTTCGTATTAATGCCGACATCGATTATAACAGTACCTTTTTTTACCCAGTTTTCATCAATCAATTCAGCAGAACCGCAGCACGCTACGATTACATCGGCATCTGAAGCAATATCTTCCGGATGACTTGCTTTTGTATGTAAGACAACCGGCACCATATTGCGCTTCAAAGCCAAATGAAGCACCGGTTTGCCGACAGTTACGGAACGTCCCACAATTGCGATTTTTTTGCCGGACAAATCGATTCCGCATTCCTTCGCAATTTTCGCCAATGTTAAATCTACAGCCCAAGCCGTAGCCGGAATCATAAAAGGCCGTCCGGAAAAAAGCAGCCCTTGATTGAAAGGACTTACACCGTCAACATCTTTCCTGTAATCCACCAATCTGGAAACTATCGAATGAGAAATTTGACGAGGCAGAGGAAGTTGCAATATCATTCCAGAATATTTATCATCACGATTGATTTCATCCATTTTCTTTACAAATTCATTTTCCGTAACAGACTCATCGAACCGCACAAGCT
>JAFLVQ010000062.1 GCA_022508205.1 Spirochaetales bacterium | reverse complement strand
AAAGCCTGCCGACAACATGGGTGCCAGAGGTGTAATGAAAATAGAAAATGAGTTTATGCTCGAAACTGCATTTCAAAATGCCAAAAAAGGCAGTCCTTCCGGAAATTTGATTGTCGAGCAATACATGAAAGGACCGGAATTGTCTGTCGATGCACTGATTTACGACGGGGAAATTTATATCACCGGAATAGCCGATCGCATAATAGAACGAGAGCCTTATTTTATCGAAATGGGTCATGTAATGCCGTCTGCGCTGCCGGAAGAAAAACTTAATAATGCAATAGAAGTATTCAAAGCAGGAATAAAAGCCTTGGGACTTACAATAGGTGCTGCAAAAGGTGACATCAAAGTTACCGATGAAGGAGCAAAAATCGGAGAAATAGCGGCAAGACTTTCCGGCGGCTTTATGTCTGCTTATACGTACCCGCTTTCTTCCGGAGTAAACCTGATTGCAAACGCAATAGACATTGCATTGGGAAATCCTCCTGAAAATTTGGTGCCTACAAAGAATTGGGTATCTATCGAAAAAACTATTTTGCCTGCTCCGGGCATAATAAAAGATATAGTCGGCGTAGACAAAGCGCTGGCTGTAGACGGAGTAAAAGAACTTTTTCTGCACGTCAAAGTCGGTGATGAAATCGTCGCACCTAAAAGCAATGTCGAAAAACCGCTGAATTACATTATCGTTCGAGAAACACGTGAAGATGCTTGGAAAACTGTAGAAGAAATAGAAAAAGTTCTTGCTATTGTAACTGACGACAAAAAGAAAATCAGCTTTCAGGAAATAAACAAAAAAGCAAAAGAAAAATTTGCCGGTATGTGCTTTGTTTGTCCCGACTGCAACGGAGAAGCATGCAAAGGTTTAATTCCTGGTATGGGAGGAATCGGCAACGGAGCAGCATTCATTCGCAATTGTCGGGATATGAAAAATATCGTTATCCATACAAGAATGATTCATCCCGTAAAAAAACCGGATACATCATGCGATTTTCTCGATACTAAACTTCAGCTGCCCCTTTTAATCGCCCCTATTACCGGCTGCGATATAAATATGGGCAACCGAATTACCGAACTGGAATATGATGAAGAAGTTGTATTCGGAGCAAAAAACAGCGGAATTATGGCATTTGTAGGTGACGGAGCGCAGCCGTATTTATACAAAACAGGTCTGCGCGCCATTCAGGAAGCAAACGGTCACGCAGGAGCGATTTTCAAACCTCGCAAAAATCAACAAGATATAATCACACGCATTACGGAAGCTGCAAAATGCGGCGCCAAAATAGTCGGAATCGACATTGACGCCGCAGCGTTCATTACAATGAAAATGATCGGTCAGGAAGTGTCTACAAAAACTGTCGATGAACTGAAAGAGCTTGTGGATGCGTCCGATGTTCCGTTCTGCATAAAAGGAATAATGTCCGTCGGCGATGCACTATGCGCAGTAGATGCGGGCGTAACATATTTAATCATCAGTAATCACGGCGGAAGAATTACTCAAAATCAGCCGTCATCGATTTCCGTACTTCCTGAAATAAAAAAAGCAGTCGGAAACAGAGTGAAATTGATTTTAGACGGCGGAATACGAAGCGGTGAAGATATATTTAAAGCGTTGGCACTGGGAGCCGATTACTGTATGGTGGGTCGTCCATTCGCTGTCAGTACGCTTGGCGGCGGAAGAGATGCGGTAAAACTTCTGATTGAAAAATATACTGCCGAGCTGCAAAAAATAATGCTTCTCACCGGAGCCGCAACAGTACAGGATATTACAGCCGATATGGTAGCCGCAACAGCCGATGTATATTAAACAGTTGAACAAATGCACATGTACGCTATTTTTCAATCACTTGACTTTTGATATGAAATACCTTATATACAAATGCAGTAAATGCTTTGTATGTTAATGCAAGGCACAATTACTTTTCTAAAAATTTCATTTCTGTCTAAAAAGACACAAGAACAAACAAATTAAATTAATAGGGGTTATTCGTATGAGAATTTTTGATACACATTGTCATTTAGGTTTACTTTATGAAGATCCGGTAAGCCAGGTAAGAGCTATTGACGAAGCTAAACGCGGATTAGCCCTGGACAAAGACAAAACAAAACATGCAACTGTTATTGCCCTGGCAAATATAAGTACGAATTTGTACGATTTCGCAAGCTGCTATAAAAATACAAAAAATATCCCGAACGTTTTTCATACCATAGGACTGAGCCCATCGGAAGTTATGAATCCCGGCAAAGATTGGGAAGAAAAACTTGATGAATGGTTAAATTATGAAAATGTTATCGGAGTCGGCGAAATCGGGCTTGATTATCATCACAAATACGGCAATAAGAATGACCAAATCGAATTTTTTATAAAGCAGCTCGATATTGCCGAAAAGCACGAACTTCCGGTAGTACTTCATAATCGTGAAGCCGGTGAAGATATGCTTGATATATTGAAAAGTAAAACACCTTCCAAAGGTGGAATTCTGCATTGCTTCAGTGAAAATTCCGACTATGCGTATAAAATGATCGATTTGGGAATTTATATTTCATTTGCTGGAAATCTGACGTTCCATAACGCAACGAACCTGCATACAGTGGCAAGAAATATTCCATTAGAAAATATTTTGATTGAAACAGACAGCCCTTTCCTTACACCAAATGCATACAGAGGGAAAAGAAATCGTCCTGTGTTCATTGTAGAAACATTGAAGTTTCTTGCAAAACTGAGAAATATGCCTGTCGAAAAACTGGCTAATATCTTGTTTGCCAACAGTTTAAAAGCATATCATCTGTCTTTGTCTGATTTAGTTTATTACGACAACACCGCCGAAAGCGATGAAGAATAATTATTTTCATCCCATAAAAATAGGAAATCTTGATGTAGCCGGCAATATTTTCATCGCACCTTTAGCCGGTTACACCAATCTTCCTACTCGCCTATTCTACAGAAAGCAAGGTGCAAGTGTTGCTTATGCCGAAATGGTTTCGACCGAAGGTTTAAATTACAATTTTAATAAATCGGTCAAACTCATAGACACATGTAACGAAGACAAACTTTTAGGTGTGCAGCTTTTTGGGTATAATGCAGAACGTTTTCTCAGTGCATTTGAAAAAATTAAAAATGAACATTTTGATATTATCGATATAAACTGTGGCTGTTCGGTAAAAAAAATCATAAAGAGCAATTCGGGTGCTGCGTTGCTTAAATCTCCGGAAGAAATCTACCGCACAATCAGAGGTCTAAAAGAATCAACGGATAAGCCCGTTACATTAAAAATAAGAAGCGGCTGGGATCCGCAAAATATCAATTACCAAGAAGTGTACGATGCTGCCGAAAAAGGCGGTGCCTCATTAATTACGCTGCATCCAAGAACAAAATCAATGCTTTTCAGCGGGAAAGCAAATTGGGAGCATATAAAATCATTAAAAAAGTGCAGCACTATTCCCGTCATCGGAAACGGTGACATTTTTACTGCCGATGATGCCGTAAGAATATTTGAAGAAACAGGCTGCGACGGAATAATGCTTGCAAGAGGAGTCATTGAAAATCCCTTTTTGGTAGAAGAAATTATTGCCAAACTGACTGATACTGTTTATATTCAAAAAAGTTACGATGAAAAATTAAACGCGGCTATTCAGCACTGCAGAAGCCTCGAAGATTATATGCAAAGTCCGGAACGCGCGGCTGCAGAATTCAGAAAGTTTTTCCATGGGTATGTAAAAGGTTTGCCGGGAGCATCGAAACTGCGTGCGGCTGTTAATTGCACTGCATCACCCGATGAATTGGAAGATGTAATACATTTATATAAAGACAGGATACTGAAAAAAACATAGCTCGCCAAAGTTAAAAAAAGCAAAGTTCCTTGACACTATTGAATGTCATGGATTATAATAATTCGATTCTTTTAATCATTTTAAGGAGCAAATACATGAGCGAAGAAGAAAAAGTAGAAGTTTTGGTAGTTGCATCAAAAGTAAAAAATTATATTAAAACTACCGGCGAATTAAGCACATCTGCAGAAGTCTACAATGTACTTTCAGAAAAAGTAAGAGAATTATGCGATAAAGCTATTGAAAACGCTAAAAATTCAAAAAGAAAAACTGTTATGGCTAAAGATTTCTAATTTAGTTTTTACATTTTTCTATCGAAAAGCAGTCCTCAAAATCCACAAGGATTTCAGAAAGACTGCTTTTTTTATGGTTCAAACCACATACGATTTTTTTATCCAGAAATGCATCAATAACAGCAAAATTTCCGATTATACAAGATTTTCATACCATTCACGTTTTATGGAACCGGAGTATATTTTGTTTACAATATCGATTAAAATTCTTATTGCATACACAGGACTGCGCAGTTTTAAAGGTGCTGCACTTATTGCCGTAAATTTTGCGGCTGAATAAAAATCCATTACCGCCGCATCTTCGGCATCGATTTTAAATACCCCGCTGTCAGCACCGCAAAGATGATCTTGACAAAAAAACCCCCATGCTCCGGCAGAATAAAACATTTCATTGTAACGCTTTACATTTCCGCACTCTCTGCAATACGATGCCTGCATTGCCTGTCCATGCAGTACTGCAAGTTTGGATAAAAAAAACATCAGTGATTTTTCCAGACCATTTTCCATATCGATAAGTTCTATAGAATATTTCATGAGGTAATAATATTTTTTATAATCACTCGGTTCCATCGGTGTATGAAGAAGTATTTGGGAATAAAAAGAGAGTTGATAAACAGCACGCAAATCAATTCTTACAGCTTTCGGAGCAACAATATTCGCAACATCCGTTACCCCGATAAGCCCGGTTTTCTTGTCACGGCGCAAAAATAGACGCAGCATCGTAAAAGGCTGCGTCGCACTGCAAAACCGACTCTTAATCTTCTGCGCACCGAATGCAAAGCAAGTTTCGATTCCCACAAGCGGAGATAAAAAATACAAAAGCCGATTATAATCACTGTTAGGCACCGATTTCAGCAGCACCGCATCGGTTATAAGATGTCCGTTTTCCCAAAATTCATTATTCAAAACGAGTTTCCACAGCTCTGGCATGTGCTTCTAAATGTTCTGAACGTGCAATTTTTGCAATATCTTCACGATAATGTTTCAGCGATGATGGCGTAAACTGCAGATAGCTGAAACGTTTTGTAAAATCATAAACTCCGAGCGGTGAAAAAAAGCGCGCAGTTCCCGATGTAGGCAAAACGTGATTCGGACCTCCCAGATAATCACCTACACTTTCGGGGGTAGATTTTCCGACGAAAACAGAACCTGCAAACTTCACTTTTTCCAATAAAATTTCCGGATTGTCACTGAAAAGTTCCAAATGTTCCGGCGCCAAAAGATTTGCAAGTTCAACTGCCGTCATAACAGTATCGGTCAAAATTGCCATTGCACGTTTATTAAGAGACGCAACGGCATTTTCTTTTGTATCGGTCAGCAGCGAAGCCTGACGGTATACCTCTTCCGTAACAGCATCGATAAAATCTTTATCGGAAGCAATCAAAACAGCTCTTGCCATAGGATCGTGTTCCGCCTGACTGAGCAGATCGCTTGCAACCATCGCAGCATCTTCTTTCTTATTCGTATCTGCAATAACCGTAATATCAGAAGGTCCGGCTATCATGTCAATATCGATTTTTCCGTAACAAATTTGCTTCGCTTTGGCAATGTAAGCATTACCCGGTCCTACAATTTTATCGACCTTGGGCAATTCGGGCAAACCGTTAGCTGCCGCCAAAACCAAAGCGCAGCCGGCACCACGGTAGATTTCGGTTATTCCCAAAAGCTGTATAAGACGGGCAATTTCCGGTGATTCCTGAAACGTTCTCGGCGGCGTAAGTACAACTATACGTTTAACTCCGGCAATCAATGCGGGAATTACCGTCATGTAAAATGTCGACGGATACAATGCTCTGCCGCCGGGTACATACACTGCCACACTGTCGAGAGGAACAATTCTCTGCCCCATTTTATTTCCGTAAGCATCTTCGGTATCGAATCCGAATTCTTTCTGATGTTCATGAAAAGCTTTCACTCGTTCCACAGCGGTTTCGATACTTGCGGACAATTCCGGACTTATTTCAGCCGCAAGAGTATCGACTTCGTCAAGACTTACTTTGAAATTTTCCTCAGTTAAATCAAAGTTATCGAATTTCTTTGTGTAATCACGAACAGCTGCAAATCCATTGGCGGTAATGTCGGCAAACATTTGACGAACAGATTGTTCTATAGCCAAATTATCCTGTTCTTCTTCCTTTAAGAAAGAAAGAATATCATCGCTTAATATTTTTCTATCACCATTATCAAAAAACTGCATATTTTTATCCTTGCAAATTACTTACAAAGTCATCTATTCTGCGATAATTTTGTCGGTACAAACTTGGGTTTGCAATCAATTTCACATGAGTTTGTCCGATTTCTTCAATAACCGCAAGATTGTTTTCACGCAAAGTAGATCCGGTTTCTACAAGATCCACAATAAAATGAGCCAGCCCCAAAATAGGAGCAAGTTCTACCGAACCTGTTAATTTTATAATCTGTACGGGAATTCCGCGCTCTTCAAAGTAATGATTGGTAAATCGAGTAAATTTCGTAGCAATTTTTATAGGTTTAATAAAATTTCGTTCCAACCCGTTTTGTTCAAAAAGCTGTCTGTCTTTCTCGTACCCGGCAACACAAATTTTAGTCCCGCCAAACGGCAACCGCGCCAAATGCAAAAACTCAAAATCACCTTCATAGATAACGTCCGACCCAGAAAATCCCAAATCGGCAACACCGTAATTCACATACACAGGGACATCGCTGTTTTTTACGAACAGAAATCTGTAACTATTTTTTTCATCATAATAATCAAGTTTTCTGGATTCTTCCTTTATAGTAACACCGCGTACAGCAAGATACTCGGCTATTTGTTCCTGCAGCCGACCTTTAGGCACTGCAATAGTTATTATTTTATTTTCATCCACGTGGATTTCTCCTTTATTCATAATTAAGTCGAACTTTTTTCCCCGATGCGATTTTTTTTACTGCATTCTGAAAATCGTCAACAAAACTATTCTTACCGATTTTCACATTTTCACTGGTTTCTTCAATATCCAATTTCTCATGAAGAACTTTTTCCAGCGGATAAAGCCAATAGCTGAACCCTACGGCGCTTTTTTCCAATCCGAGTTCTTTGAAAAGCAAATCATAACGTCCGCCGGAAACAAGCGGCATTTCGGCACCGGAAGCATACATATTAAAAATAATTCCGTTGTAATAATCCAAATCGGGCAGCTCCGACAAATCTATTGTCAGATATTCTGCATAACCGGCTTTTTCAAGTGAAGAAACAAGATGCAGCAAAGGTTCCAATGCTTTTTTTCCGGCAGAAGACAAATCGGCAGATTTAAGCTCCTTTGTATTGCCCATAAAATGGGCACAAGTTAATAAATCGCTTTTTATTTCATCAGAAAGTTCCGCATTGTTTACGAGTTCCTGCAGCAAAGGCAAATCGCACTTTCTCACAGCTGTTAAAATTTCCGCACGTTCGGAACAATTCCCCAACAATGCGTTGTAGAAAGAAATATCGCCGATATGCAGCCGAAAATCCTCGATCCCCAAATATTTTGCCGATTCCAAAAGCAGGCATAAAATTTCAAACTCTTCATGAGTAAATCGTTTTGAAACTATCTCACAACCAATCTGGTAATACTCTTCGGGAGCATCTTTTTCACGGCTGCGCATAATTTGACCGCAATAATAATATTTAAACCGCTCATCGAAAAAACGGCTGCCCATTCTCACTGCCAAAGCTTTCGCCGCAAACAATGTAATATCATTGCGCAGTAAAACCAAGTTTCCGTCTCTGTCGACAAATCTGATCGACCCTTTTCGCTGTCGTTCGGTAAGAAAAGGCGTATAAATATCGAAATAATCAATCATAGGCGGTTCTACCGGTTTATAATCCCAGCATTCAAAATACGAACAAAGTCTGCACTCTATAATATTTCTAAGCAAAGCTTCTTCCGGGTATAGCGGCTTCGTCCCCGGCGGTGTATGCAAAAATAAATTATTTTTCTTCATCAGAAACCTTCCTGATATGTTTTACAGCCTTACAGCCTGCGTTTATATACAATAATTCCGAGCAAACTGCAATACAGGCGGAATTGCACTGTCTGTATAATCGATAAAATATTTTTCATTGCATAAAGTTTTTTTTATTTCCGCTTTAATCTTTTTAATTCGTCTTTGTGCTCTTTCGGAATGCGAAAACTTTCCGTCGACTTCTGAATTGCTTTGTTGTGAGTCCAAGCATCAAGGCGGTTCTGCTGAATATAAGGCAATGTTATATCGTACTGCTTCGTCAATGCCGTTGCAAAAAACCACGCTTTCATCATATTTACATAATATTCTTCCGAATGAACTGCGGCAGCCATATCCAAATATTCCGCATCGAAATTATCATCAAGAAAATAACGCATAAGCATTCCGATTCCAAATCGAATTGTATACACATGAGAAGACACAAGCCATTTCTTTATTTCGCACAGAAGCCTGTCTGTATTTTTCTTAAAAATTTTGGGATTCATAATATCGCATGTCGCCCAATTATCTACAAACGGCAAAAAAGCATCAAGTTCGGCAATACATTCTTCAAAATCATTCATTCGCTCTATCAAAAAAGCATGAACATTATTTTCTTCGTAATATCGATGAGGAAGGCTTTTCATAAAAGCAGCAAGCCCATCTTTCGGACAATCTTTCGCAATCTTCACGGCAAATTTTCGCAGCATCGGAATTCGTACTCCTATAATTGCATCGGGATTTACGGTAGGCATCAATTTGCTCTGAAAATCTTTGTATGTATCATCTTTCATTCCAAAAAGCTGCACAGTTATTTCCATAGTTACTCCTTATCACCGTTATCGATTAAAATAATTCCTGTTGTTTTTTCAATTGCTCAACATCTTCCGCAGCAGCATTTTCATTCAGCATTTTGATAAAGGCCTGTTCATCTACAATTTCGGCACCCACGCTGCGCGCTTTTTCAAGTTTGCTTCCCGCTTCTTCCCCGCACAGCAAATGAGTTGTTTTGCCGGAAACTGCGGACAACACTTCTGCTCCGTATTTTTTTATGAGCTCGGCAGCTTTTTCACGCGGTTTAAATGCGGCAAAACTCCCGGTAACAACCCAGCGCGTCCCGGAAAGAAATAAATGTATTTGCCGTTCGTCCTTTTCATCTGCCGAAAATTTCAGCCCGGCAGCTTTGAGTTTTGAAATTTGCGACAAAACAGTTTCATCGGTAAACGAATCTATGACCGACTGCGCCAATGTTTCTCCGAATCCGTCAATATCCGTAAATAAGTGTACGTCTTTTTTTTGTGCCGCTTCGATTATCGCATCGACAGTCCGAAAATTATCAACTAAAATTTCGGCAGCCTTTGCACCTATATCTTTCAGTCCAAACGAGGCAAGAACAACCGAAAACGGATTTTTTTTCGACTCTTCTATCGACTGGAAAATATTGCGAATACGTTTTTCTCCGTATCCTTCCTGACCGAGCAGTTTCCAATAATCAAATGTGTAAATATCCGAAATTTCGACAATCAGTTTCTGTTCAAATAACATTTCCAACGTTTTGTCACCGAGAGATTCGATATTCATTTGTCCGCGTCCGGCAAAATATTGAAGCCGCCCCAGCAGTTTTTTAGGGCATTTACTGTTCATACAAAAATGATGCGCTCCGTCTTTCACCAACAGACTTGCGCATGAGGGACAATTTGCAGGGAAATCTGCCGGTTTCATATTTTCGCCTTTTTCAACAACTTCTTCCACAGCCGGAATTACATCGCCGCGTTTTGAAATATGTACCGTATCGCCGATATTAATCCCCAGCATTTGAATATAGTCTTCATTGTGAAGTGTAGCCCGTGATATTACCGATCCTGCCAGTTCTACCGGTTCCAACAGCGCGACAGGAGTAATTCGCCCCCCGCGCCCTACCTGAAAAGTAATTCCGTGTACTTTTGTCTGTGCCATCGGAGCGTCGAATTTATAAGCAATTGCCCAGCGCGGGTGATGTTCGGTCATTCCCAATTTTTCACGTAGATTCATATCATTTACTTTTATAACCAGACCATCAATGTCATACTCAAGATTTTTTCTGATTTGAGAAAATCGCAGCAGATAATTCGGCACATCACCGATGGAACCGATTGTGTTGTTCGGAAATGAAAGTATGATTTTATCCCGCAGTTCATCACTTATGTTTTGCGATGTAAAAAATCCGAAGTACGAGTTAATCGGCAGACCATTTTCTTTCATAAAAATCATGCTTTCCAAATGACTCGAAAATATCCGATTTTCAGGAAAGCATTCGTATACAAAAATTCTCAGCGGACAATCCGCAACTTCGCTTGATTTCAATCTGCGCGAACATCCGCTTGCAAGGTTCCTCGGATTGGCATACTGATTGTTTCCGAAATTTCTGTTGTACTCTTTAAAATCTTTTACCGTTATGTAGATTTCACCGCGAACGGCGACTTTCCCTTTGTAACCGATTTTCAGCGGAATATTTCTTACCGTCTTAATATTTGCCGTAATATCATTGCCGATATAACCGTTTCCGCGAGTCAGCGCATATTGAAGCTCGCCGTTATCATAGTACAAAACAACTCCGGAACCATCAATTTTCGGTTCTATGGATAATTCAATCTGTGCCGGAAATTTATCCTGAACACGTTTAATCCACACAAGCATTTCTTCCGCACTGTAACATTTATCGAGAGACAAAACCGGAATCGAATGTTCCCGTTCGGGAAGTTCATTGTCAATATCGGAACCAACCTTTGCAGTAGGAGAATTCGCGTCATACAATTCCGGATGTTCTTGTTCCAATTTTAAAAGTGTATCAAACAGTGCATCAAATTCCGCATCGCTCATTATAGGTTTTGCATCGACATAATATGCACGCTGTGCATGTGCGACCCGCCGTCTCAGTTCGGTAATTTCTTTTTCCGCATTCATTTATGTTCCTCGTTTTTCACAAAAACCGCAGTATAAACAAAAGAAATCTTTTTTTCAAAAAAACATTCATGGCAAAAGTAAAATTAGTATCAATAAAAATACCAACCCGATTTTTCGCCGCCTAATACATTCAAAAATATTAATTTAAAGAGGTTGTTATGAAAAATCATGTCAATATTATGAAAATAGTAAATGAAAGAGATTCTGAAATCAAAAATCTTGTTATAAGATTTCGCAATTTCAAATCATCTTCTGCCAAAAGAAAACTTATTTCGATTTTAAGTCCCATAATTGTGCAGTATCCTGCTTATTATAAATACAAAGATAAAGATTTTCACCATGATTTCTACCTTTTTGTAATATCGAATTTCGATAAACTGCTGTGCTCGTACAAGCCTTTGACAGACTGTAAATTCATGACATGGTTTTCTCTTATTCTGAACAGAAAATTGTGGTCCTTTCTTCGCATTGAAAGACGCAAGCGTTCACACAGAATAGAAGAAAATTTCACCCGCAAAGAACTGCACGATACATATTCTGTAGCCGAAGATACCGTAACGTATGAAAAAGAAGAATTGTATGATTTTTGCAATACGATTTTGCATTCCAATCTTTCACTAAAAGAAAAAAAAGTCTTGATATTGAAATTTTCCAATGCATGCATTGCCAAAACCGAAGATCCGTTATTAATCAAAAAAATGCACAGAATCGAAGAAATCAAACAGAGAATACATAAGAATCAGTTTACCATTCTTAGGTTGAAAAAACTGCTGTCAGAATGCATCTGCGAAGAAAGGCGCAAAAAAATAATCGAAAATCTTGAACGAGTGGAAAATTCTCAGCAGAACAAGAAAAAAGTTCTGGAAAGTTTTGATATTTGCAGAAGCAACAAATGGATTGCCCAGCAGCTGAATATAAAAACAAGTACCGTATCTTCACTGCTGCTGCGCGCCAAAAAAAAGCTGAAAGACGAAAACACTCCGCTTGGCTTATTCCCTGCAGTTGACAATGGGGATAATAAAATTTAATATTGGCTTTCGAGAGGTTAGATTTACATGAATTTTAAAAATAAACACATCATCTCGATTCGGGATATGTCAAAAGCCGAAATTGATTATATCCTTGCAAAAGCCGCACTTCTAAAAAACAATAAAGATTTACAAATCCTTAAAAACAAAGTTTTAGCAACGCTGTTTTTTGAACCGTCAACACGAACACGGCTTT
>JAFLVQ010000061.1 GCA_022508205.1 Spirochaetales bacterium | reverse complement strand
TGCCCGAATCTTCAGTCTCACCGTTTTCATCAGACAGTATGATTGTCGGTTTATCTTCTTCAAACGTTTCCGGCAAAAAGTGCATCGCGGATTCTGTTTTTAATGATTCGTCGTCAGCTCTTTCCGGAAGCACAATTTTCGGCTCTTCTTCTGATTTTTCTTCTGCAGGAATTTGGGCCGCCTGCTCATCCACATTTTTACCGTTTTTAAAATTTTTCGGGGTTCCGGTATATTCTGTAGCTGAAGTCACCGCATCGGTTTTTCTATTTCCCGAACTATAATCTGCGGCAAAAACGGAAACACATGTGACAAAAAAAATACATAGCCAAAACTGTCTCATAAAACACCTTTCCCAACGACATATTTGAATAAGTATCGGTACTGTAATAAATATTTCTTGATAAAAAAGTAATTTTATTTGACTATTTCGGGCTTTCGCTGAATCGAAAGTCTTACTGCCGAATGATTGATACATTCTGTTTCTGCTGCATACATAACAAGCATTTTCATAATTCATGCAGCTATAAAAAAATTAACACAGGCTGCATTTTTCCAAACGATTAAGCAGCTTACGGTAAACTCCCGCCATTTCCGGTTCCGCGCAATATTCAAACAAATCTCTCAGCATTATCCATTGAACTCCGCTGTTTTCATCCGCTTTAATATAAATAGGCTGATTTTCGTCGGCAGCAAGCAGATAGCCCACACTGATATGAAGATGAGTATTGACATATCTCCCGTTTTTTATATGAGCAGGAACACTTAAAATATCAAGCACCGCAGGCTGTTCAAACAACGGTTTTATTTGACGCGTACCTGTTTCTTCCATTGCTTCTTTAAGTGCAACATTCAACAAGTTCGGCTCACCGTCTGCATGACCGCCCGTCCATGTCCATGCCTTATAAATATTGTGATATATAACAAGCGTTTTTGTTAAAGATTGGTTTACAATAAAACCGGATGAACTTATATGAACAGCCGAATTTTCACGGTTCAAAAGTTTTTGTCCGTAAACATCGATTAAATCCAGTATTACATTTCTATCGACTGCCTCTTGTTCATTTACCGGCAGATACTTTCGAATTTCGTCGATAAAGTTCAACTTAAAATTCCAAATCTCTCAGCAGTTTCTCGCTGATCCACGGAGTATCGTATTCTTCAAGAGCTAAAATCCATTCATACAAAGATTCAAATCTATAACGGCTGAGCAAAAACAGCGGTTCAAAACGTGATAACTCATTTGAAATGACTTTTTTTACAATTAACTTCGAGTAATGAATAGCATTTTGAAATGATTTATCGATTATTTCATCTATAAACTTATTTTCATCTTCAAGGCTGACTATATGTTTATCGATTTCGCATCTGACCTGCGACGGCGCAGTCAAAACAGTAAACAACCGTTCTTTTACTTTCTCTTCTTCACTGTCAATCACTTCAAGAAAACCGGCAACTTTTTCAAAATCATCACCGCAGTCTTTTATCAAAACGGAAGAATACACGGCAACCAGCGAATATAATTTCAATAATTCATCAAAATATAATTTTAATTTATCGCCACTGTTCAGCGTACTTCCGATTAACAATGAAAGCAACAAATCGAAAACAAGCAGCTTATTTTCTAAATCCAATACATTCCACTCGGGGTAAAACGAATCGGGAATAAAATGCGAAAACATCGAAACTAAATTTTTAACAGGTGCCGCATCTACAGAACGGGAAAAAAGATATTCCTCAAAATCAGTAAGAAAATTCCGCTTCATTCCGCGCAGAGCCGGTTTCAGAAAGTAGAAACGGTTTTTTTGAACAGTATCTAAATCTGCAGAATAAATACTTGCCTGCGATAAAAAATTATTAGCTTGAATACGCATTTTTTTATCTTCAGCCTTATCTTCAAATAAAGAAAGTCTGTCTTCCAAACAAGATGATGCTCCGGGAGTGTTTTCATTTAATATATTTCTGATTAGCTGTGATAACATCAACTGTTGACCTTCTTATTAGTTTGGATTTCAGTAATGATTTCTTCTATCGAAATGGCTTTTTTCTCTTCTGCGCTGAAAATATCTTTCAAGTTAAATCTTTCTGCATCAAATTCATCACCGCCGGCAATCAGTGCATAACGAATTCCGTGTCGTTCTGCCAGCTTGAATTGATTTCCCAGTTTACTTTTCGATAAAACGATTTCGCAGTTAATTCCGGCAGACTGCATCCTCTGTGCCAGCAAATAGTAGTCGGCAATAAACGAATCATCGAGATTGAAAATGATAACATCTGCCACACTGTTCTTTTTTGTAAGCATCTGCTTATCTTCAAGAACGGACAACAGCCTGTCCAGCCCAAACGAAGCCCCTACTCCGGGAACGGCATTTTTGGAGTACAAACCTGTCAAATTATCGTAACGTCCTCCGGAACAAACCGACCCGAATTCCATTTTGTCCGTAATAAAAGATTCAAAAACTATACCGGTGTAGTAGTCAAGTCCTCTCGTAATTGCCGGATTGTACGCAAAATGTTCCAAAACTCCGCACTTTTCCAAATTACGAAAGATGGTAAGAAGTTCATCAGCTGCGGTTTTATCTTCTATTTCGTCCCTTATTTTTTCCAATACAGTAAAAATTTCTTTTCCTTTAACGCCGTCTTTTGAAAAATTTTCATTTAAACGCAGTATCGCCAAAATTCCGTTTACCGTATCTGCGTTCATACCTTCATCTTCAATCAAGATTCGCACAACTTCATCGCGGCCGACTTTATAAATTTTATCGATTGTCTGCAAAATTTTTTGTGTTTCGGCTTCTTTACCGAACTTAGCAAGAATGGCATTTAAAAGTCTTCTGTGATTGATGTGTATCATGTAATCTTTGCAGCCGATCGCCTCAAATCCGCTTCTGATAACGTGCAGAATTTCAAAATCGGCATTTATGCTATCGCTTCCAAGTATATCAAAATCGCACTGGTAAAATTCTCGGTAACGTCCTTTCTGCGTATTTTCCCCTCTCCATACCGGGGCAATGTGATAACGTTTAAAAGGAAATACAAGTTCTGAAAAATGCTGTGATACAAAGCGCGCCAACGGCACAGTCAAATCAAAACGCAATGCGACGTCACGTCCGCCATGGTCTTCAAAGCGATAAATTTGCTTATCGGTTTCACCGGAACCTTTTCCCAATAAGATTTCCGTATATTCCAAAGCAGGAGTATCAATTGGAGAAAATCCAAAACTTTCAAACACACGTTCCAAAGTTCTGATGATTTTTTTCTTGGGTATCATTGATTCAGGAAGTAAATCTCTGAATCCCTTTAACACTTTTGGGGTTATATGTTTTCCCTGAGCATTTGCCATTAATGACTCCTCTTTCTGTTCCCTAATTTGATTCTTATGCCTTAATATCGAATATGGCTCGATAAAAATTGAATTTTTTAAAGAATAACGGGAATCACCGAATTTTCGTTTCGCTATTTTCCAGTGACAGAAAGATTTTTTTCTTCCGGAATTCCGAGTAATTTCTGCATTTTTTCCTTACGTAAAAAAGCAATATTTTTTGCGGGCTTCAAATCCTTAAACCGTTCTTCGTCAAAATCTGGCAGAAGAAGTATTTTTTCGATAGGCATTAACTGAAAATACGTAAGCCACCGTTCGGCAGACAGTGCTTTGTAATACACAAGAGTAAACAACGGCACATAACGAGGATTCATAATTTCGACTTTTCCGTTCCAGCGGACAATATCAAATTTCAGAATCATACCTTCCGATGTTTTTATAAATGTATTGTCAATATCTTCCAACGGATTTTTCACATATCTATAACGAGACTGAAGAGCCGGAACAAAATTTCCGAGTGAATAAGCAATGAGTTTATTTTTATTTTCTTTAGAATCTTTGTAGAAATCTATTTTTTGCAGTACATGCGGATGAGTTCCAAGAACAACATCTGCACCGGCCTGTGCAAAACTTTTCAGCCATTTGCTCTGAACTGCGGATGGCTCACTTTGATATTCGGCTCCGCCATGATACAAAATCATCACAATGTCGACCTTATTTTTTATAAGACGTATTTTTTCACAAACTTCATTCAGCGATGCATCATCATAAGGTGAAAAATAATTGATATAAGGCGAAAAATAATCTTCGCGAGCAGTACGCAGCCCATTTAATGAAAATGTCAAGGCCATAATTCCGATGGAAAACGATTTTACATTGACAATAGTAAATGATTCCGAAACTCTTTTGTTTTCACCGCTTCCGTTATAACCGATTCCATTATCTTCCAAAGCTTTAATAGTAGTTCTTACACCAAATCCCCATTGATCAAAAGCGTGATTATTGGCTGTAGAAACAAAATCGATTCCTGCTTCTTTCATGCTTTTTACAAGACTTGTTTTGGCATTATATTTTGGAGCACCGGAAATTTTTATTTCGTCAGCTACAGGCGTTTCCAAATTAGCTATGGTAAAATCATCTTCCAGCAAAATCTCTTTTACATCGGAAAATACTTGGTCATAATTTTCCGTCTGATACAGTGCCGAGTCTTGAATCTCTTTATGCATCATTATATCGCCTACCGCGCTGACTGTTATCTTTTCACTATATCCGGCATAAATACTGAAAAAGCAAATATAAAAAACTAAAGATAATTTCAATCTTTTCATGACATACAATCCACATATTCAGATTTTTCCGCAGTATACCAAATTTTTATTGGATATTACATTTTTTTCTATTTATTTCTTGACTAAAAATTTAAAACATGATAAAAGCTTCCACATCGACGCAGAGTGGAGCAGCTGGCAGCTCGTCGGGCTCATAACCCGAAGGTCGTTCGTTCGAGTCGAACCTCTGCTAATACAAAAACAGCCTGAAAGTGCATTTAAACGCATTTTTAGGCTTTTTTTTATCTTCCTTGCACTAATCTTCAGCAATTCGGAAATTACCGAAAAATTAAAATTAACATCTCTCTGGATTACTCCGATGCATTGTTTTTCAATATAATACATTACCAATATCCAGTCAATAATCATATATTGAATATATGCAATACGGATAAATTATATTGCACCGCCTGATGCAACCAAAAAAAACAGCTGTGAATTAAATATCATTCCGGTACAACTTTTCAACGAAGACAGTAGTCCGATAACAGTGTCAATTTACTCTCCAAAATGCCCCGAAACTGCCGCCACATTATCCAAAGCAAACACTTATTCTTTCACTTGTCCCATAAAACGAGGCGGCTTAATTTTAAAAGTCAACTGTTTATTGCTGTATTTATCAAAAAAAGAAAACGCAGTAGCCGCAAGACAAAGCCGAATATCTGGATATTTACTGTCACTTCTTGCATACAGAGGATCTCCAAGTACCGGACACCCTAAATATGCAGCATGGACACGAATCTGGTGCGTACGCCCCGTATAAATTCTTACCTTTACAAACGAATAATTTCCCACATGGCGCACCACATGAAATACCGAATGGCTACTTTTCCCACCGCGTTCAACAACTGCCATTTTTTTTCTGTTATGCGGATTTCGTCCTATTTGGTTAATAACAGTCTGACGATACGGCAGCAACCTCCCCTTCAGAACCGCACTGTATATTTTTTTGATTTTACGATCATGAAAAAGTTTGGAAAGGTATTCCTGCGAATCACGATGGCGCGCCACAATTATCAGTCCGGAAGTATCTTTATCCAACCGATGAACAATTCCGGCACGCAGTTTGAGTTCATCTATATTTTCCGTGTCCTTTTTTTCAAGTCTGATTTTATCAAGCCCCCACAGAGCATGAACCAAAGTACCCGTATAATTGCCCTTTGCCGGATGAACAACCATTCCGCAGGGCTTATTCACGACAATATAATTTTCATCTTCATACACAATGTCCAAAGGAATATTTTCAGGTTCGATCTTTTCTTCGATCCACTCCACTTCCAAATCAACCTTGTCACCGGGAACGGTCTTTGAAAAAGAAAGTTTAACGACCTTGCCATTCAAGAACAATTTCGTTAAATGATTCTTCAAATTTGAACGATTAATTCCCGTCAATGCAGCCAGTACTGCATCAAGCCGCTTCCCGACATGCTCTTCGTCAAGTATAAATGCAAAACTTTTCTTCATAATTTCCCCGCAAACACAACTAATACTCAAGTGAAATATTTTTCATATACGGTTTTATCCTCAGCAAAACGTCACTCAGCGAAACTGCAAATCCAACGACGCCGCTTCCTATGAATAACGTCATAAATTGATACCGCTTCAATGTACCGAAAGTCGAAGCTCCCATCATCATATTGTAGCCGGAAATTCCGAGCCAGCCGGCAAAAGATGCAAAAGTCAACGCTCCGAAAAATATAATTTCAGCACGTCTGATAAGATTTTCGCCTTTGTAATCCAAAATATTTTTCTTTTCACCCGGCACTTGAACATCATCGGAAGTAAACACCGTCATTCCCGGTATATGAACAGTTTCATTTCTGCTATTATAAAAATGATTTCTCATCGGAAAATATTCTGCTTCCCATTTTATTTCATTATCGCAGTATTTTTCATGAAGCGAAAAACCGGAAGAAACAAAAACTAATTTTACCGATTCGGTATGGTCAAATGAAAATTCGACTGCGAAAGCAGCCGTAGAAAAAAAGCAGCACAGCAGAAAAGCCAATACTCTCAATTATAATTTCTCCTGCCGAAAATTGCCGAACCGACACGCACCTGCGTACTGCCCTCGTCAATCGCAATACGGTAATCGCTGCTCATTCCCATAGAAAGAATATCAATATCGCAAGTCTTCTTCCGTAAAGATTCAAACATTTTCCTTACTCCGGAAAATGCACTGCGAATCTTTTCGGCATCATCGGTCAGCGGTCCTACAGTCATAACACCGCGCAGTTTACAATGCGGGAAATCAGCATTCAAAATTTGTTCCGCAAATTCTTCAAATGCACCGGGATAAACTCCGCTTTTTTGTTCTTCCAGTGAACTGTTAATTTCTATAAGGTAATCGATTTTTTTATTTGCCTTAGCACATTGTTTTTCCAGATCCTGCAAAGTTTCGATTTTATCGATTGATTCTATCATCGACGCAACTTTTATCGCATCTTTGATTTTGTTGCGCTGAAGATGCCCGATTATATGCAAATCAAAAGGCAAAGAAGTCACAAGTTCATTTTGAAATTTATCCCTTGCCTCGATTGCTCTGTTTTCTCCAAACAGGATCTGTCCGGCTTCCTGCGCCTCACGGACAGCTTCAGCCGGATATGTTTTGGAAACTGCCATCAGCCGTACATCCGCTCGTCCGCAGTTTTTAATATCGCCCATTATTTTCATTAGATTTTCTTTAATCATGACTTATCCCCTTAATCTACCACAAGCTGCTTTTCATATTCCGTAAGAATTTCGGCTGAATCATCGCGTACCACGACCAAATCCTCAATCCGCACTGCTCCTCTTTCCCGGTAATACAGTCCGGGTTCTACAGTTACTACTTCCCCAGAATGCAGAATGCTGCCTCCGGAGGAAATACGCGGTTCTTCATGGCAGTCAAGCCCTACTCCGTGTCCGGTTCCGTGGAAAAAACCGTAAAGTTCATTGCCTGTGCTGCACGTTTCAAAACCACGCGAAATAAAAAAATTCTGAACTTCCCGATGAATACTTTTTCCGTCGGCACCGTTTTTTACTTTGGATAAAGTATCGATTTGCACTTCTTTTACCGCATCATATATTTCCTGCAATGCCTGCGGTGCCTTATGTTTACAGAAAGTCCGTGTCATATCCGAATAATAATGATTTATTCTGCTGTATGGAAAAATATCTACAACAATTGCTTCTTTTTCATGAATTGCGCCGTGTCCATTTTCATGCGGATCGCAGGCCTGGTCTCCGGCCGCCGCAATTACGGAATCTGCCTGTAAACCTCTGTGCAGAAACGCCTCAAAAATATAATTCTGCAAATCCTCACTTGTAAGCACCGCTCCTCGATGAACAAGTTCGCCTTTGGCATTTACACCGCATTCTGCCAACAAAGTTTTAACACAGTCCATAACTTCCGCATTCTTCTTCGACACTTCTCTTATCTTTTCAATTTCATCTTCACGTTTTACACTGCGTTCGGGATAAAAATGACGCACGGAATTTATTTCCACGCCATTGCTTCGCAGAAAATCGGCCTCGGCAACAGGAAAAGAATATGGCACACTGATTTTATGTATGCCGTGCGACTGCAGCCACTTCAGCACCGCACCGCCGACAGGATGAGAAAGTTTTGCTCCCAATTGAGTAAGATTCAGGCATTCCCGACATCGGCTGTTTTTTGAAGCTCGCCCGATTTCTGTCGATGGAAAAAATCCGTAAATTTCGCTGTCAACATCAATTACGGCGATAGGGTCAAGGCAGCTGTAACCTGTCGCATACATAATATCACTGTCTTTCTGCGGTGAATTAATCAAAACTTTTACTTCCATAATGACCTCTTGCTTCGTTTCCGTTATATAAAAATGCCGTTTTTTTTTCAATGCCTGCGCATTGGCTTCCGCATATAATTATGCCGTAAAAAAATAGGCTGTCGGCAAATTCGACCGGCAGCCAGAACATCAATTTTCAGCGGGAATTCATTGTGATATTTACGGTTCCAATCTGTTAATGTCCCGCGGAAACAAACTTGCTTCTTTTACATTTGAAAGTCCGCACAATAATGAAGTCAAACGTTCCAATCCCAATCCAAAACCGCCGTGCGGGGGCATTCCGTATTGGAAAACTTGCAAATATCCGTTAAACAGTTCTGTTGTCAATCCGAAATCTTTCATTTTCTTCAAATAATCTTCGTAAATATGAAGTCGCTGACCGCCGGTTGTAATTTCCATTCCTCTGAACAGTAAATCATAAGAAAGTGTTCTGCCATTTTTTGTACTGTCATCCATTGTGTAGAAAGGGCGTTTTATCGTAGGATAATGAGTTACAAAAACCAATTCGGTATTCCAATTCTTTTTGGCATATTCACCGATCAGCATTTCTTCTTCCGGAGCCAAATCTTTTTCGTTTCGGTAATCTTTACCGATTTCCTTGAAAACGATTTCGTGCACTTCGTCGAATTCTACGGTTACGATTTTATCTACCGTCGGGATTTCAATTCCGAGCAGCTGAATTTCGTAACTGCACTTTTCTTTCAGCTTTTCAAAAATATGTTTCAGCAACTTAGTTTCAAGCTGGATTAAATCCATAAAACCGTTTTCCAACATCATTTCCACATCAAGCGAAATATATTCGTTCAAATGACGTGAAGTATCGTGTTTTTCCGCCCTAAAAACCGGAGCTTCTTCAAAAACTCTTCCGAAAACGCCTACCATCATCTGTTTATAAAACTGAGGAGACTGCCCCAAATACGCCTCACGCCCAAAGTAATCAAGTTTGAAAATATTGGCACCGCCTTCCGCTCCGGTCTTAACGATTTTCGGCGAACAAATTCTTGTAAAACCGTTGTCTGTCAAGAAATTGCCGAATTCATTAAAAATGACGGCACTGATTTTAAATACGGCCTGTTCCTTCGGATGACGCAATGCCAATGGGCGTTTATCAAAGTTTGTATGAATAGTAACATTCAGCTCTTTTTTCGTAGTATCTATCGGCAATTGTTCTACTGATGGCTTTGACAGGATTTCGATGCTTTTAACATGAATTTCATAATTATTCGGATGAATTGCTTTATCTTTTATAGAAGACGCCTTCACAGTTCCTGCTACCTTAACGCAGCCTTCCACCGGAATATCTTCCGGTTTTACATTGAGACTGTTTCTGTCCATTACACACTGAACTATATAATTAGGTATGCGCAGAATCAAAAAACCGCCCCAACTGGAAACTCTGCAGTTCTGCACCATGCCGGTAAATTCAGCCTCTTTCTCCAAAAGCAATTCCCACTGCACAAAGGAAGAAATGCTGTCATTTATTGCTGTTTCGTTCATATAATCAACTCCGTTTATCTTTAAATTATGTTTCGTATATATATCTTTTTTCCGCTGTTTTGACAATTTGATACTATAAAGGAAGAAATGCCTGTACAAATCCTATTACAATTCCGGTGATTCCGCCCAAAAGAACAAAAAGCAGCATTTCTTTTCCCATAACTTTAAAAATGACTCGCTTAAGTTCATTCTTATCGAAAGCCATTATTTTCCTGTATATAAAATCCTCTGCTTCATCGGCAGTTACCAATTTCCGCAAAAGTTCCTGCTTTATGATGCCGCCCTCGAAAAAAGTATTTGAAACGGCATATTCCGCTATTCCCGACAATATCGAAGTGGCAAACATCGGCACTCGTTTTCCGGAGTTAAATAAAATATCTTTCAGCACTCCGTGCACTTTTTTTTCGGTGATAAGCTCCGACAGCGACCTTGCGTCAAAAAAATAGCCGCACAATGCACTGGACAAATCTCTGGCAAATAATTCGTGTTTCTTATTCGGCAATTCGCGATTTTTTTTGCGGTAAAGCAAACATGTCAGCACAAGCACATTGATCAGTGCTCCCAAAAAACCGCCTATCAACGGATACACAATATATTTGAGCAAGATACCCCTCACTTAATTTTCGCAAAATAAATCGCGAGTATACACTTTTTCCTCACAATCTTTGAGCAATTCCGTTTTTCTGTTGCAAACTATTACGTCCGAAATCCTTTTGAATTCTTCCAAATCATTAATCACACGCGAATGGAAAAATTCTTTTTCCCGCAAAGTCGGCTCATAAACCACGACTTCCACACCTTTCGCTTTTATCCGTTTCATAATTCCCTGAATTGCGGACGAACGAAAATTGTCACTGCCGGCTTTCATTGTCAATCGAAAAATCCCCACAGTCTTGGGATGTTTGTTTAATATCATCGATGCAATATGGTCTTTGCGGGTAGTATTGGACTCTACAATCGCGGATATAAGATTTTCCGGAACCTTATCGTAATTTGCACGCAGCTGCTTTGTATCTTTAGGCAGACAGTATCCGCCGTATCCGAAAGACGGATTATTATAGCCGCCGCCGATTCTCGGATCTTCACAGACGCCTTCGATTATAGAGCGAGAATCAAGTCCGCGAAGTTCCGCATACGTATCAAGTTCATTAAAATATGCCACACGCAGCGCAAGATATGTATTGGAAAATAATTTGACGGCTTCTGCTTCGGTAGGCTGCATAAATAAAATTTTAACATCTTTTTTCGCCGCTTCCTGCGCAAGAAGATTGGCAAATATATGTGCGTCTTCGGAATCATCACCGACAATAATCCGCGATGGATACAGATTATCGTACAACGCTTTCCCTTCACGCAAAAATTCGGGAGAAAAAATAATTTTCAAATTAGGATACTCCTGCCTCATCCGCTGCGTAAATCCTACCGGAATCGTAGATTTTATTACAATTACGGCATTGGGATTAATCCGATTGATTTGTTCGATTACAGACTCCACCGACGATGTATCAAAATAATTTTTTTCCGTATCATAATTTGTAGGAGTTGCCACTAAAATAAACTTGGCATCTTCATAAGCCGCCTGAGCATCGGAAAAAAACTGCAAATTCAACTCTTTCCCCGATAAAAACTCTTCAATTTCCTTATCTTTAATCGGCGAGATCTTTTTTTTCAGCAGTTCGATTTTGTTTTTATCAATATCAAATGCTTTTACCTCGTTATTTACTGCAAATAAAACAGCATTTGCCAATCCGACATAACCGGTTCCGGCTACAGCAATTTTCATTTTTATACACTCCGTTTTCATCTTGAAATTTTATATGTTATATCATAATTACGGTATTAATAATAAATTTGTTTGTTTTCATTCGGCTTATAAAATGTCAGATGTATTCTTGTTTTTTTAAATTTAATTTTTAGTATTTATAAAACGAAATTATTCAATAAGCTGCCAGTTCATAATACATTTGCAAGAGTACAAAAATGAAACACGAAAACAAAATAAAAATTATTTCCATTATACCGGCAATACTAATAGCTTTACTTGTAATTTATTTCAACAAAACAAATTACGCAAACAATAATCTTTTCCGATTTACACATGTAGTTTCTTCGGGAAATAAAATATCATATTCTTGCGCACTGGAAACCGCATTAAAAGACGCTACATTAAAAACGGAGCAAAAAAGTTTTATATGCAGTATTGAAAAACCCGTAAACAGCGAAACATTTTTGGATTTGCTCATTTACCTGAAAAATGCCGGAGCAAAAAACGTGATTATAGATGCAGACAGCAGCTTAATTTCAAAATATAACAAAATCGATGAAATCAATAATCTGTTTGCCGAAAATCCGAAACTTTTTATAGAAACACTGTGCTGGAATCGCTCAAAATCATTTGTCAGTCACAATTCCGATTCCAACATCAATTCATTTTTTTCGATACGCAGT
>JAFLVQ010000060.1 GCA_022508205.1 Spirochaetales bacterium | reverse complement strand
TCATCATTCCAATTGTAACCATCAACGGAATAAATAACGGAAGCAGTATTGGGACGCACTTCCGAATAAAACGCATACGGATCCGATTTTTCCAGCAGTCCCCCATTTTTAATTTTTATTTCATATTTATAAATATCGCCGCTTTTCAATCCTTCGATAAACAAGACCCAAATCCCCGAATCTCCGAGCAAATCCATAGGATCCTTGCGCCCGTCCCAATTATTAAAATTACCGACAACACTTACTCGCTGCGCATTCGGTGCCCACACCGAAAAATAAACACCGTCTTTCCCGTCAACGGTCATTAAATGCGCCCCCATTTTTTCATAAATTTTATAATGCTGAGAACGATTAAAAAGATAGCGATCAAATGCAGTAAGTCCTTCAACAAAAGTACCGTAGGGGTCATCGAAATTCCATTCTTTACCGTTTATTCCCACTGCTTTAAAGTAATAATCAAAATCTTCGCCTTTATTCCAAATAAGTGCCTCAAAAAGACCGTCATTGTGCACTTTAAACATCGGATATTCTTCACCGCTTTTTTTATCCACAACAAAAACTTTATTGGCATCCGGCAAAAAAGTCCGCACCGAAGGAATCTTCTTTATTTCCGATTCCAAAGGTACATCCACCACGTGACATCCCAATACCAAATGAGGATTCTGGTGATTGGAATTCACAATACCCAGAATTTCTTCCGCCTGCATTGATGTAATCATCTTATACTCTCCTGTCATAAATTTATATACCACATGGTATATAACAATTCTAAAAAATACAAGTAAAAAAAATATTTTTCTGCTTTCCTAAAAGTATTTTTTATTACTCAAAAAGCAGCGTAGCCATTATAGACAATTATTATGAAGAAACACGCAGAAAATAATTAATTTTCACTTTATCAAATAGGAAATATCCAAATTTTCAAATCTTGTAGTAGTAAGTTTTATTTCATGTTCAAGCAAAAAATTTTTGTCATAGTAATTTTTAACAGAATAACTCACATTGACAATCAGCTCGCTTTTATCAGAATTAACATTTTGGAAATAATAACTCGAACCGTTGCAAGAATCATAGCTTTTATTTTTCCCGCCGTTCCTAACAGAAAAAGCCGAAATTTTATAAAGCTGAAAAAAATCATTCGACAAATCAACGTCAATTCTGATATTACCGCCTTCATAACATGCTTTTTTGAAAAAAATTTCAATCACAACAGGCTCAATACTTCTCTTGTTATCAGAGTCTGCGGAAAATACAATCGTATCAACATAATAAGCCCGAGTGTAAAACTTGACATCTTCATTTACCGTTTTGACAGCTAAAAAATAACATGCGACAAAATACGTTCCGCTTATCACTTCACCGGAAAATGTATTTTCAAACTTTTCGCAAATAAAATTATAAGTGACGGATGAGTTATCGAGGTTTTTCAGAAATAAATATTTTATCTGCGTTGCTTCATCGGAATTGAAAATCCGAAACTCAAAAGAACAATTTTTCAATTCCGTATTCCACATTATAGTTTCAGAACATGAAATAATCAGAAGAGCAAAAAACAAAATGCAAATCTTCATAAAAAAACGCCTCCTGCTTTTCTTTAAAGTCAATAGGCGTCATTTATTCCGCAAGATAAAAACTTATTTTACATTTTTCTCCAGTAAAATAGTTTTCAATGTATCAAAACAAATTTCCATATTGTTTTTCTGAATATCGGTTTCTTCCAGTTTTTTTTCCAGTATCACAGCTTCATCTTTCAAACGATCTACCAATGCAAAAATATTTTGCGCCGAAGCATGATACAGGTCGAGGCATTTTTTCAAATCGGTTTTGAATAATTCCTGCATATTATAAAAAGCAATTATCGTTTCATCTTCATCTGCCACCACATCTCCGCTGCGCACCTGATTTACGAACAACTCCGATAACCCAAACACTTCACCCGGCTTGAGGATGAGAACTTTTGCGCGGCAAATACTGGCAGCCCCCTTTACGACTTCGCAAAGTCCATAGAAAATTTCATCATTGGCAATAATAATGTCATCTTTCTTATATGTTTTATACTTCACGCCTTCGGGTTGTTCCGAATGCAGCAACTTCTGAAATGACACAAATTCATAAATTCCGCTGCTTTTTTCCACAACTATATTTTCAAGAGCATGCTCTGGCACATCTTTTCGATGTTCAAGCAGTGCCATTATTTTAGCCTGCTCGCCTGCAGTCGCCAAAACATCATCTTCGGTTTCACCGTAAAATCCTTGTGTAATCTCAAATTTATTACTGTAAGAACATTCATCGCAATTGCATTTTACCAGGAATTCACCTTTTACCAGCTTATAAGCCATGATTATCTCCTTTCATAACAAACCGCTTTTTCTACTAAAAGTTATAATTATTTGCAAGTTAAATATTTTTGCTCCCGTAAACTCAATACAAAATCATTTACTTTCACTTGGCACTCTAAAATTTTTAAGAAAATAAATCAATTTCCCGCCCGGTTCTGCATTTACCCTAAAGGAAACAAGTGTATTCGGTTCCAAACTTTTTTCCGGCAGCATAATACGTTCGCCGGATTCAAACTTTTTTCTGGAATTTTTATAGAGATCAAGATTTCTCGGAAATTTTACTTCACACGAAAGGTATTTCATTTTTTTTATTTCCACTTCTCTTTTATTATCCTTTACCGATATTTCATATTCGGGAAAAACCGGCTTATAAACATCACCGGAGTAATTATCCAGTTCCACCAAAATTCCGGAATCTGCGGAATTGCCCACTTTATCATACACGCGAATAATGTAATTTCCCAAAAGTACAGCCTGCGCGTTGTCATATTCAAAAAACGAATAGCCAAAATAGACATCATCGCCCCATTTCGTCATTTCCAAATCTTCGTTCTTCAAATTCCAGCTGTATCCGTAATCGGTATTTATAAGGCGAATATTTTCAATATCTTCATGTCCGTTTTCATCATACAATATAAAATGAACCGATAAAAAAACTCCGCCCTTGCTTCCAAGGTAACTTCCATCCTCATAAACAACAATATTGTAAATGGGATTTCTGATGCTCGGAGGTTCATTTTCACAAGCCGCAAGACAAAAAATTAAAACCAAAACAGCGAGCGAAATAATTTTTTTCATCATCAAAAACTCCGTTTTTTATCAAACTCACGCAGATTATCCTGCCTTTTTATCGATATTCTATTGCTTCCCGAAAAAAAAATAATTTTTTTTCCAAATTTTGTAAGCATTTTTAACACAAATTCGCATTATAGAAGAGTGAAAGCTTTCAAAAAAAAATTTATACCAAAGGATTAAGTAATGACTAAGAAAACAATTTTTTATTTTTTTACAGTAACTTTCACTCTAATATGTGCACTCATGTCATTTTCATGTTCGGAACCCAGCAGTACATCCGATTCAAGCGGTACAGCGGCTACCAATGCAGATGCGAATTCCGGCGGCATAACGGAAGATAATAAATCCTCTGCCGAAACAAAACAACCCGAAAACAAAACCGACATGTCAGCAAACGAAGAAACAACGGGGATTCCGCATATCGTAATTTACGGAATCGGTATACGCGGAAAAAATATCGACGACAGCGGAAATGTAACGGCCAATACCAACAACAAATTTGCGATTCTGTACAATCAAACGGAAGATGACATCAATATCAGCAACTGGAAAATTAAAAAATCGGCATTCAATTCAAGCAAAGATTCGGATTTATACAAATCGACTTTCGATATTCCGGCAGATACGATAATAAAAGGCAGACAATATTTGTTATTGACAAGAGACGGGTACAACTGCGCAATGTGGAGCGGAGATGTCAGTTCTGATATTTATTTGGAAGGTGCAGGAAAATTGGATTTCGCAATAACCGGCAATCATATCATTCTTGTAGATACGAACGACAACGTAATCGATCGGCTTGATTTCATTGAATTAACAGAAACAAGACAAAAAACATGGGAAAGAAAGTATAACGAGCTTTACATCACTGCCAATACAAACGCAGCTTATATTTTCAGAAAAAATCCTGATACGGATACTAATATTCACTATGAAGATTTTACTTCACAAACAATTGGCGAAGAATGCATCCTCAGGAATTCGACGACCGTAATAAAATAATATCAAGAATTATGAATTATCCGACAGACTGCGGTACTGACTTTACCGCAGTTCTGTCCTGTTTTGATTTCTTTTGATATTTGACAATAACGGTGTTTACCGTTATAAATATTTTCAATCACCGGAGGTTTTTCAGTTATGGAAAAAGTATCGCAAAAGATAAAAAGTGTTTTTTCTGTTATTTTTACGTTTGCCGGTATTTTTTCTGTACTGGCAGCTGCATTTATTTTCCCGGTTTATTTCCTTTCCGAAAAATTTCCGCACACTTACAGCTTTATAATCATCTGCTTAATCGCAGCTTTTCTTTTATATCTGGTAATTCGCAAATTGTACTGTTGTTATCGAAAATACAGAAACGTTCGCATATTTGCAGTACACATTTTAACACTTTGGATACTTCCGCTGCTTTTGACCGTTGTTTTGATTATTTCGGAACTTTTATTAATCAGAACATTTTTTTTTATTCCCATAATTATTTCGATACTGCTCGAATGTATTTTCAACGCCGCCGTAATCGTAGCGTGTGTGTATCTGCTATCATTTTTTAACTCGATAAAAAACAAACTCAACAGCCCGCCGAAAGATATTTAGGAGAAGTAAATGGCAATAAACAAAAATTTTCTGCTGAAACTTTTCGACTTGGCCTACATGCAGCGCTGGAATGATAAACTGCGCCCCATTGCATTCATTGAAATGGATAAACAGGCGCATAAATTCATGATTACTTACCTTTTTGCAAAACTGGAAGAAAAAATAACTTCAATTGATTGGATTACGATAATCGAAGGTTCCATTTTTGAATATCTGCAAAGAATGATTGTAACAGACATCAAACCTACGGTTTTTGACAAAATGCGTCAAAATACGCAAAAGATGAAAGAATTCAACGACTGGATTTTTTCACAGCTTGAACCGCTTCTGCGTTCTATTGGCGATGATTTCGTAAAAAGGTATCAAGAATATTTTGCACTGCCGCAAACAAATGTTTGCAAAAAAATAATTCATGCGGCACATATTTATTCTTCCATGTGGGAATTTCACATTTTGGAAAAGGCAAATCCGGACGGTTATGATAATTCTTTTATAAAAAGCTGGTTTGAGCAGCAGATGGAACAATGTTACGATTTGCGCGGTATTCAGGAAGTTGCACTTTTCACATCATACAAAAAATTCGTGAATCTCTGCGGTCAGCTTCGTTTTCAGATTCGCTGGTCAAATCTCATGCGCGAACCTAAAACGTCGGTATTGAGTCATTCGTTATTTGTGGCATTTACATCATACTTATTTACACTTTCGCAAAACGGATGCGAAAAACGATGTTACAACAATACATTCACCGGACTTTTTCATGACCTGCCGGAAGTGTTGACGCGCGATATTATTTCTCCGGTAAAAAATTCGGTCAAAGGACTCGGCGATTTAATAAAAGAATGCGAAAAGGAACAAATGCAGGCAATTGTTTATCCGCTGTTGCCGGACAATCTTCAAAGGGAAATCCGTCTGTACACAGAAACGGAATTTGAAGACTACATTTTCGATAATAAAAAAATGAAGCTGACATCCACTGCCGAGATAAATTCATCATACAATAACAATACATATAACCCGCGTGACGGAAAACTCGTGAAAGCAGCGGACGAACTTTCCGCATTGATAGAAGCCGACATTGCGATAAAAAACGGTTCTATCCATGAAGAATTTCACATCGCAAAAAACAAGCTGAAAAACAAATACATTAAAATGGAAAAAATCGGAAATATTGACATGGCGGAACTTTTCAGCAGTTTCTGAATTTACGCATAAAAGCAGCGTAAAACGAGAACAACCGTGTACTGAAAGCTACTACTTGACCAAACGAAGCAATAATAATAAAAATGCACGCTTAATCATTTGATTAACTAATTAGGAGGTAAAACAATGAAAAATAAACTTGTTCCTATCACATTGCTAACCGGATACTTGGGAGCCGGAAAAACGACATTGATGAATTATGTGCTTGCAAATCAAAAAGGGTATAAAGTCGCAGTTATCGTCAATGATATTGGAGAAGTAAATATTGATGCCGACTTGATTGAAAAAGGCGGAATAGTAAATGAAAAAGACGAAAGTTTAGTTCCTTTATCAAACGGCTGTATCTGTTGTTCATTGAAACTGGATTTAATGAAGCAGCTTCAAGATTTGGTTGCGGAAAATCGTTTCGATTATATCCTGATTGAAGCCAGCGGTATTTGCGAACCGATTCCTATTGCGCAAACAATTTCCATGCTCGACGGAACTGTTCCGGAATCGGAAGAAAAACCGATATGCCGCCTTGATAATATCGTATCCGTTGTCGATGCAAAACGTCTTGTCGATGAATTTTTAGCCGGTCACAGTCTTTTGCAAAAAGATATTGACGATGATGATATTGAAAATTTGTTAATTCAGCAGATTGAATTTTGTACAACAATTATTGTCAATAAAATCGACGAGATTTCAGATGAAGACAGAAAAAAAGTTTTGGAAGTTGTAAAAACATTGCAGCCGGAAGCAAAGATTATCGAAACAAACTATTCAAAAGTAGAACTTACCGAAATTCTTGATACTAAACGCTTTGAGCATGAAAAAGCGTATTCTTCTGCCGGATGGCTTCATGCAATGGAAGAAGAAGATAAGCATGCTGACGAAAATGAGCACCACGCTCATCATCACGAACACGAAGAAGATCATTCTAAATGTGACCATGAACACGGGAAATGTTGCTGTTCACATCATCATGATGAAAATCATCCGCATGGAGAAGAATACGGAATCGGAACGTTTGTGTACAGAAGCCGTCGTCCTTTTGTTCAAGAAAAGTTTGAAAAATGGGTTGAAGCAGAATGGCCGCTGAGTGTAATTCGTGCAAAGGGAATTATGTGGTTTGCCGATGACAGAAAAGCTGTTTACCTGTTTGAGCAAGCCGGAAAACAATTGTTTGCTCAGCAAACCGGAGGCGTATGGATTGACGCATTACCTAAATCGGAACAAAAAAGAATTTTTGCGGAACGTCCGGAAGCGAAAAAGGATTGGGATGAAACGTACGGCGATCGCATGAATAAAATCGTATTCATCGGGCGCGAAATGGATAAAGATGCAATTTGCACTGCACTTGACAGCTGCTTAGGTGACTAAAAAAGTTTTGCTGCCGTGCCGGGGGCAGCTGGGCTTAGGATACAGCAGCTTTTTCAAGCCTGACGCACCCAAACCCCAGCTTCTACTCCGCGCGCGCTTGTCCCGCAAATTGTCTCCTACTTACCCTTCTGTTGAGAGATCAAATCCGTCACTTATCTTTCAGTTTACGTGTTTTAATATCAAATAGTACGATCAGTATAAAAAGCGAAATCGCACCGCAGACGGTATAAACATCGGCAAGATTAAAAATAGGCCATGGATTAAACAGTGGATGCGGAATAAATTTAAAAATCCACATAACAAAATCAACAACGTATCCCCGAAAGATTCTGTCAATCACATTCCCCAGCGCACCCGTTACTATAACTGCCAGCGGAATAAACATATACATTTCCTTTACATAAAGAAAATAGGTAAAAATCAGCAAAACCCCACCGCCCTGCAGACACACAAGAAGAAGCCATTTCGCAGTATCGCTCATATATTTATCAAGCCAGCGCAGTATGGAAAAACCGATGTCTTCATTTGTTTCATAAACAAAATACCAGCCGCCCGGAATTATTTCTTTTCTGTGGTCAAGACCAAAGCGACGAATCTTTTTCCAAATCTCGTGCAATTTTTTCGCATTCTTTTCTGCCAGCACATAACTTCCGTCGTCTTGTTCTTTATAAGCATTTGCAATAATTCCGTCTTCGGTATCGACCGTAAGAAACTGTTTGAACATATACTGCGATACTGTTTCCGGTATATTCCGCAATTTCTTTTCCACTATAGTTTTCACCAAAAGGTCACTTCCCGTAAAAATCACCAGACCTATAAGAATTAATAAGAATTTAAATTTCCACTTTCTTTCCGCTGCACATTCTTTCAAAGTCATCTGTTGTTCTCCTCATTTTTTCTGTCTTCTATAAATTTCAGGATTTTGGCACATTGAGTAATATCCGGTTTGATTTTTTTCATCATCGAATCAATTTCGGTAAAAGTTCCGGTAATTATGTTTAATCCATAACCGATACCGCCGTCGATTTTGCCGGTCATTGCCATGTCATCTGTAACAATTATTCCATTAAAATTCAAATATTTATATAATATATCCTGATATTTTCTCGAAAGACTCGCAGGAACATCCGGGTCTATGTATTTATTTACAATGTGTCCAATCATCACCATTTCGGCGCCGGCGGCAAGTCCCTTTTTAAAAGGAATAAAATCTCGCGCATTCAGTTTATCGAGAGTCATATCAATTACGGGAAAATCAATATGCGAATTCACATCGGTTTCACCATGGCCGGGAAAATGTTTAAGTACCGAAATCAATCCCGCATCATGCTGAGCTTGTACGGTAACAAAGACAAATTCCGCAACCTTTTCCGCAGACATTCCGAATGATCTATTGTAAATATACGATTTTTTTGATTTCGCAATATCGCAGACGGGACCGAATGTAATGTCAAAGCCCAAATTTTTAAGCAGTTCTGCTCTCTCGTACGCAATTTTATATGCATAATTTTTATCCGCACGTTTACCTATATCATAAGCCGAAACTGTGCATGTTTTATCCCATTTTATACGGACAACATCTCCGCCCTCCTGATCTATTCCCACTAATAAATTCGGATTAACCTTCTGACGCAAGTCATGTATCAGTTGCCTGAGCTGCTTTTCGTTTTCAATATTTTTCTTAAAAAGAATTACGCCACTTACATACTGTCTTTTAAGGAAATTTATCGTTTCATCTGTCAATTCGGCATCGGGAATACTCACTATAGAAAGAATGCCCTGCTGCTTTTCCAATGGATAATTGGCTATTTCCAAGCACAATTTGCCGAATCCTCTGTCATTTTTTTTCTCATCTATCGGTAAAACAGTATCCCTGCTTACCTCCGTTGTTTGCTGTAACGTACTTTTACACGAAAACAGCAATAGTGCCAAAAGCAGCATCCACAATTTTTTTTCCATAATAATATGCAACTCCCATTAATACATCCAAAAATGTAAGTAAAATCGAAATGTAGACAATAAATATTTATTTTGCTGGCAAATATTTTTATTGATTATTTATTTTTTTAATCGGATAATTTAGCTTCATTTTTCATCTTTTTGAAGGACATACTCATGAATCAATATGGTTTTATTAAAGTTTGCGCTGCATCGATTTACGGGAAGTTGGCAGATATTGATTATAACTGTGTTGAAATTATCAATATTTCCAAAAAGGCAGCAGACGACGGCTGCAGTGCAATTGTTTTTCCGGAATTAAGCATTACTTCATATTCCTGTCAAGATTTATTTCATACTCAGAATCTTCAAAAGGCGGCAATTTGCGGTTTGCAGAAAATAAGGCGCGAAACTCGTGATTTACCGATTGTAATAATCGCGGGGCTGCCATTGGCTAAAGACAATTGTTTGTATAACTGCGCAGCCGTATTATGCAAAGGCAAAATACTCGGAATAGTCCCAAAAAGTTTTCTTCCGAATTATCATGAATTTTACGAACATAGATGGTTTACTCCGGCACATTTCGATTGTCCTCACACTGTTACAATAGAAAAAGAAGAAATTCCTTTTGGTACCGGTCTTGTATTTCAGAACGAAGATTCGCCGCTTTTTTCATTCGGAGTCGAAATTTGCGAAGACTTATGGGTACCAATTCCGCCGTCATGCAAAATGGCGGAAAGCGGCGCGTTAATGATTTTCAATTTATCGGCAAGTGATATTACAATTGCAAAACGTGATTATCGCTATCGATTGATACAAATGCAATCTGCAAGATTATATTCTGCTTATGTATATTCCAACGCATCTGCCGCCGAATCTACTACGGACATGGTTTTTGACGGAGGCTGCTTTATTTTTGAAAATGGAGAATGTCTGGCTCAAACGGAAAATCTTTCAGTCGGACAGACTATTGCCGCTTACGGTGAAATTGACTTGGAAAAACTTCAAGCCGAAAGACTGCAGAACAACAACATGCGGACTTCAAAAAATGCGGATAACTGCAAAATTTCTTTCAGACTGGAAAGCAACGATTTTTCAATGCAGCGGGTCATGCCGCGCCATCCTTTTATTCCGACAGATAAAAACATGCTTTCGCACCGCTGTGAAGAAATCCTTTCTATACAAAGTACGGCTTTGGCGCGCAGACTGGAAACTTTGCACTACCCAAAAGCCGTTATCGGACTTTCCGGCGGTTTGGATTCCACTTTGGCACTGATTGTGACTTTGCGCGCAGTAAAATCGCTTGGGCTGTCTCCCGACAAAATAATTCTACCGATTACAATGCCCGGATTCGGTACAACACAGATGACATTTGATGCAGTAAAAGAACTTTGCGGAGTTCTTGGTTTTTCGGGTCTGCGCGAAATCGACATTAAAGATATAAGCCTGAAAATGTTTGACATGATCAATCACAATCGACAGGATTACAATGTAACATACGAAAATGTGCAGGCAAGAGCGCGAACGTATGTTTTGATGAGTACGGCAAATAAAGAAAACGGCATTGTTATCGGAACGGGAGATTTGTCGGAAATTGCTTTAGGCTGGTCAACATACAACGGCGACCACATGAGTATGTACAATGTAAACTGCGGTGTGCCAAAAACGCTCATCCAGTTTTTAATACATTACGAAGCTTTGAAACCGGGAAATGAACATATAAAAGAGACATTACAGAAAATTGTGGATTTCCCAATATCGCCGGAACTGCTTCCTCCGAGTGCCGACGGAAATGAAATTTCGCAGAAGACGGAAGAAAAAATAGGTCCTTATGAACTTCACGATTTTTTTCTTTATTACTTTGTACGATTTGGATTTACGCCGGAAAAAATTTTACACCTTGCATCGGCGGCTTTTAACGGAAAATATTCTTCCGATGAAATAAAAAAATGGCTGGTCATTTTTATTAAACGCTTCTTTTCAAACCAATGGAAGCGCGATTGCGTGCCGGCCGGTCCCAAAGTCGGCTCAGTCGACCTTTCGCCAAGAGGCTCATGGCGCATGAGCTGCGAAAGTGCAGTAAAAAATTTTCTCTCGCAACTTGAATAAATCGAATTACCTCACGTTCCGCTGCTTGCCCGGCTCAGCGCAGGTACTGCACAGAGGGACAGACCTGTATCCTTAAATGGAATATATGTCTGTCCCTGCGAAAAGTTCCCAAATGAAATATAATTGCGGTACCATGCTTACAAATTATTAAATAAAAAAGACTTACAGAGGAAATTATTATTTTGAATATTTTTATGAATCCTGCGTTCTTTTTTTTGGTATTATTTTCCGATTGTTTCAATTAAAAAAACTTTTCATTACAATTTTTTTTTCATAATGTATAAAAAGAGTTTTTTTATGTATTATAAACTTCAGGAGTTAGGAATGATGAAATTGCTTCACAAAACACTTATTTTCTCACTATTTTTATCAATTACAGCACTGGTGTCGGCACAAGTTGATTCAAACGAGCTGCAAAGCATCGGAGAGCGTGAAATTATTTTTGAAAATTATACGGGAAGTTACGATTACAGAGAATCCGTTGCCAGTATAGAAGGCATAGGAAGACGACTTTCCAATGGATTGGACAATGATTCCGAAAAAAAAGAGTACCATTACCTGAATAAATATTCGGTTTATCATTGTATCGGCAATGAAGATGAACAGACATTTAACGCCGATATTATCTCCATTGATGCCGGCGCACGTGTCGAGCATATAAGAAATATTCGTCTGATTATTTCTTCATATCTTGCAAATCAATACCGCTACAGCAGAAGAGACGCTGCGACTTTAGCCTATTTTATTACCATTTATAATGCCGTTTACCGTCAAAACTTAGCGTATTTTCAAAACAATTTCAAAACCGCCGTACTTACTTATATTACCGCAGAAAATGCCGGTTTAGCGCTGAAATACGAAGAATGGCCGGGTAAATCACACATTGTTATTCCTTTAAGCAAAAATCCGCAAAAAGGCAAAGCCAGTGCATTGAATACTTCCGAACTTTCAAACAAAGATGTTATCGACGCCGCAAAAGTCGAAAACGACAATATGAGCATAAAAGAGCGAAAAGATTTAATTAATATAAAAGAAAAGGAAGTTAAAGAATTAGAAAATGAGATAA
>JAFLVQ010000006.1:25394-35274 GCA_022508205.1 Spirochaetales bacterium | reverse complement strand
GAAGTGTTTGCAGCTTAAGGTCATGCTCCGGCGTAATATCCGCCACCATAAGGGTAAGCAGTTCCAATGTATCGGCATCCTGCCGCAGCTCGGTTCGCCATGTCTTATAGTCCATATCGGCAAGGTCGATTTTCACCTTTTTCCCCACAGAAAAATAATCTGTATTGCTGTCCTCCATGTCAAAATCACTGTCAGAGGCTTCATACATATCAAAGTTGGCATTTCCGTATTTCTCAAAATCATTGATTGCTTTGATAGTATTTTTAATCAGCTCAAGGATACGTACCAGTGTCAAATGAAAGGAATAAACGGAACTTTCCAGACGCTTCAAAAGGTTAATGCTCATAAGGTGCTGAATACCTTGCTCACGGCCGCTTTGTGTCAGATTGTTTCCCTTGTTGTGCGTCAGATCCATATACTTTTCCGACTTACTGGGGAAGATATAATTTGACGGTGTATAAATACACAACGTCAACTGTATCAGCTGCTCGTAAATTTCATTGTAATTGATCGCATTATCCAGATTCGTCATATTTGGGCTGAGTGATATGGGTTTTAGCCGCTGAGGGAACTTCCCGATTTCCGTAGTATCATAATATTTTTCAATGTGCCTTCTGGAGCGGGCAATCGTCACGCTGTCCAGTACTTCAAAGAAATCGAAGTCCAGTGTCCGAAGCAGAGCATCTGTTGTTCGGGCTTCCGGTTCCAGTTTGCTCCATGTGTTAAATGCTCTTTGTGCCTGACGGAATATTTCTTCTATTGGCTTTTTGGTATTGAGCTGTTTATTGATATATTCTGAGTTACCCTCATAAGCAAGAGCCAGCTGATTCCTCAGATCCACAAATCTGTTATTGACCGGTGTAGCAGAAAGCATTAATACTTTTGTTTTTACACCGGTGCGGATTACTTTATCCATTAATTTTGTATAGCGGTTTTCCTGTGTGTTGGCGTGGGTACCGGCACCATTGCGAAAATTGTGCGACTCGTCGATTACAATCAGATCATAGTTCCCCCAATTCAGACGATCCAGATCAAGCCCGTTGGAAATGCCTCCATTTCTTGATAAATCCGTATGAAATAAAACATCGTAATTTAAACGGTCAGATGCTATCGGATTGTTCACGTAGTTATCTTTATAGGTATTCCAATTCTCTGAAAGTCTTTTCGGGCAAAGTACGAGAACGGTCTTGTTTCTGTTTTCGTAATATTTGATAACAGCAAGGGCTGTGAATGTTTTTCCGAGACCGACGCTGTCCGCCAAAATGCAGCCATTGTATTTTTCCAGTTTATTGATAATCGCCAGTACCGCATCTTTCTGGAAGTCGTAAAGCATACTCCAAATTTTACTTTGCTTGAAACCTGTAGCCTCATTGGGAAGAACATCCTCCGAAATGTCGTCCAAGAACTCACTAAATACGTTATAGAGCATCATGAAATAGATGAACTCCGGAGAGTTTTCATTATATGCCGTACTGATATTGGAAATAATGACTTCGGTTACATCCTGCAATTTTTCAGTATCATTCCACAGCGTCTCGAACAGCTGTATATACTGAGTGGAAGATGGGGTCTCCACACGATTTACCATGTTATAGCTGTTGTTTCCGCGCTCGCATCCAATGTCTACAGTGGTAAATCCGTTAAGCGGTATGTAAACAACATCTTCGGATGGAGAAGCTACCGTCATAAAGCCGCTCATGTTTTCACCGGTTATATTAGACTTGAATGTAGTTTTGCGCCTGATCCAGTCGGCACATTCTTTGGCAATGGCTTTCTGTGTCATTTCGTTGCGCAGTTTAATCTCAAATTCCGTACCGTATAAACTGTTCTCTCTATTAAGGCGCGGAATATAAAACTCCCGTTTCTGTTTTTCGGTCTTATCCTTTATGAAAGTCGGAGAAGTAAAGATAAAACGAAACTCATCAATCTGTTCCAACTGTTTTTTTAATTCTTTATACGCATACATGGAAAAACAAGCTGCGGCAATAGACACTTTACTGCCTTTTAAGATTGTCATTGCCATATCGTCGCGAACTATTTCCGTAATGTTATTAAATGTTTTCACTTTGTATTGTCCTTTTCCATCTACAGTATTTATACTGCAAGTCTAATCTTCTGTCTTGTCACTGGGGCGTCTAATGTAATAATATTCTCAAATTTACAATCAAGCACTTTATAGATTTTTCGCAAAGCCTGTGTGGACGCATCTGCATCAAGTTCCAATCAATTAGTATTTGCTAAAGTTCGTTATAGTTCATAGCACACCTATAAAATCTTCTGAATCAAAACTTACATATAATTTATACATTTATATATTTTAAATTATATTATTGAATATCTCAAAACTTAATGCGAATTATTTGGTAATCTTGGCACTATCGACGGGCGGATCTTATTGCGGAAATCGTCAGATTGCTGAATAAGCGCAATGTGATGAATAAGACAAGGTAAAAGTAGAATTCGGAGTTCCCGTCACAGCGTTTCCATGCTATTCCCATTCATAACCTGCTTACGCATCGTCACAAAACTTGACACTGACCGGATAAAAGATTATACAGACAAAACTTATGGAAATGCTATAATGTAATTTCTTCCATTATATATACCGGTTTTAGTCTGCCGGATTCCCACTACTTTTTTTAAGGATATAGCTATGATTCAAGCATGTGATATTACATTGCAATTCGGAAAGAGAATTTTGTTTAAAGATGTAAATGTTAAATTCAGCGGAGGAAACTGTTACGGTTTGATTGGTGCAAACGGTGCGGGGAAGTCTACTTTCTTGAAAATTCTTACGGGTGAGCAGGAATCTACTTCCGGTGAGGTTATTATCGATAAAGGCAAACGTCTTGCTTATCTGCGCCAAAACCATGATGAGTTTGACGATTTCAATGTAATTGAAACCGTAATTATGGGATATAAAAAACTTTACGACATCATGAAAGAAAAAGATGCAATATATGAAAAACCCGATTTTTCGGATGAGGACGGACTTCGCGCCAGTGAGCTTGAAGCGGAATTTGCGGAATTAGGCGGTTGGGAAGCTGAAAATGATGCGGCTAAATTGTTGTCCGGGCTTGGTATTTCCGAAAATCTGCATGATAAACAAATGGCAGAGCTCGGCGGAAGTGAAAAAGTGCGTGTTCTTATTGCGCAGGCATTGTTCGGAAATCCCGATATTTTGCTGATGGATGAACCGACAAACTACCTTGATATTGATTCCATAAAGTGGCTGGAGGAATTTCTTATCGATTTTGATAATACGGTAATTGTCGTAAGCCATGACCGCCACTTTTTGAACACGGTTTGTACGCATATTGTAGATATTGACTACGGCAAATTGACATTTTATGCCGGAAATTACGATTTTTGGTACGAATCAAGCCAGCTGCTGCGAAAACAGTTGAAAGATGAAAATAAAAAGAAGGAGGAACGAATTGCCGAGCTGAAAGATTTCATCAGGCGTTTCAGTTCCAATGCCGCAAAATCAAAACAGGCAACAAGCCGTAAAAAAATTCTCGATAAAATCGATTTGGAAGAAATGCGCCCGTCGTCGCGTAAGTTCCCGTACATTGCTTTTACTCCGGCTCGTGAATCGGGCAAAGAAATTCTTTCCGTCGAAAAACTTAATAAGACAGTCGGCGGCGTTGCTTTATTGAAAGATGTTTCGTTTACCGTGCAGAAGGGCGAAAAAATTGCGATTATCGGGCAGGACGGTATAGCTAAAACAATGCTGTTCAAAATTCTTACGGGCGAGGAAAAAGCCGACAGCGGCGACGTTGTTTGGGGACAGACTATAAATTACGCTTACTTTCCTAAGGATAACTCGGCATATTTTGACAATGTGGATTTGTCATTGATAGATTGGCTGAAGCAGTTTTCCAAAAATACCGAAGAAACGTACATCAGAAGCTTTTTGGGCAGAATGCTGTTTTCCGGCGATGAGTCGCTCAAAAGTGCGAAAGTTCTTTCCGGCGGCGAAAAAGTCCGCTGTATGATTTCGAGAATGATGCTGAGTGAGGCAAATTTTTTAATGCTGGATGAAGCTACAAACCATTTGGATTTGGAATCTATTACAGCTTTAAATAACGGACTTGCCGCGTATAAAGAATCCATACTTTTTGTTTCGCAGGATCATCAGTTTATCAGCACCATTGCAAACCGTATTATTGAAATTACTCCTAAAGGAATCATCGATAAATCGATTGGTTATGATGATTATCTGGAATCTGCGGAAATCAGAGAATTGCAGAAAGAAATGTACAGTTGATAAAGCAGTTTATGAAAATGCCTTTTGCAGATACCAAGATGCTGTTTCTCCGGTAATTGTTTTCGATTGAATTTGCTTAAGCGTATCTCCGTTATGTATGGTGTAAAAAAAACTGCATGTCTTAAAAAAAATTTGACTGCTGAATTACTGTCAATGCGAAATCGAAAAATAATTAATCAAAATTTCCTTGATATGGTTGTATCTTCTGGCATACGAATTTTCTACCCGGATCAACTGCAAATTATGTTCCTTGCAAATTGCATTTTTCTTTTTATCCCTGTTAATTACCACTTCATTTTCAAAATGCTCTTTACCGTCAAGTTCGATTGCCAAAATAGGGATTTCCTGCATTCCCTGTTTTTCGTACACTACAAAATCGAACCGCCCATTATAAAATAAATCATTGTACCTTTCGTTATTCCGAAATACATGGGCGATTGCTACTTCTTTATGGATTGTGTATCGGCTTTGAGTCAGCCATATATTTTCCAGTGCATGAGTCAGATTCTGTAAGAAAGCTTCCTCCGTTGTACTGCTGAACGGTTTCACGCCTAAAGCTCTGGACGATACTTGTTTTGGCGTAACTTCGGCTGTTCCGTTGGACCACACATATTGCGCAAGCTCGTATAAATCATCGTCTCCTTTTTTTTGATGAAGGCGTTCCAAATTCTTTTTGCTAGACAGTATGATTAACTTATCTTTGGCTCTTGAAGTTGCCACATTGATTAATTCTTTATTATTTTTAAGCCACTCATAAGTACTTGCCTGCGTTCGTTCCGTGATTGCCGTAGAAAACAGAATAACATCTTTCTCATCACCTTGAAAGGCATGTACTGTCCCGCAAGTTACATTTTTTACTTTGGCGCGCGCTAATTCTTCTTCAATCAGTTTCCTTTGATTCACAAAAGGCGTAATGACTCCTATGTTTTTGTTTCGATTTAACGCAGCATATTTCGCAATTTCGTAAGCCTCTGCCGGAGCCGTGTTTTTATAATCTGAAAATGATTCCTGTATGTCCATATAAACAAGCGGCTGCTTTTCCTTGCTTTCTGACAAAATATTCAATCGGGAATTGTAATATTTGCGGTTGTTAAATCCAATGATACTTTTATGACAGCGGTAATGATTATGAAGCAGTGTCTCATCGCTGACCGCATCGCACGAAAGGTACGTCTTATAAATGGAATTTTTGCAGTAATCATATTCTTCGGATACCGTATAACGTTTTTTTAGCTTTTCGTTGGTCATCTCATCCAGCAAAATAACCGGATTAAGCTGCTGCGGATCTCCTACCAGCATAAGACTTTCTCCACGCACGATCGGCACTAAAGATACGGCAATATTACATTGGCTTGCTTCATCCATGATTACCATGTCAAACATTGGTTCGGGAGTTCCGATACGGTGTGCGGAAATACATGTGGTGATGATGATCGGGAAAATTTTCTGCAGTTTTATAATGTTCTCTTTTTGTCCTAAATATTTTGTGAAAGCATTCAGTTGTTTTTCTTCTTCTTCCATTTCCAAAATTTCTTTCAATTCGGAATATCTGGATGTACCGATTTTTTTAATATAACCGGCAGATGTATAATAGAGATATTCTTTCAGCTTTTCCACATCTTGTTCCAAAAGCGAGATTGCTTCCTCTTCCGATACTTCCCCTGTTGACTTAATTTTATTATTAATCTGTTCCTGCTGTCTGTTTCTTAAATCTTCCTCAAAAGACATCATTTGAAAAGAAGTTCTCTTTTTTTCTTCATAATCGAGTACTCTTTCAATCGTCTCTTTGCGTTCTTTTAAATCAAGCAAATCTTCGTATCGCTTGAGCATCTCGGACAATCGTTTGGCGCGCTTTTTCCGGTCATCTTTGTTTCGGTCTAAAGTTTTCTCAAATACTTGTATATTTTGTACACTCTCGTAAAGTCTTTTAATAGTGGCAAGGGCTTCTTTGACTTTCTCATTATTTCCCAGACGCAAAACCGGAAACGGAATTGTTTTATCTCGGAATTTCAGCGTACTTAATTTCTCATAAACGCCGTTAATCGGATGATTATTATAAGACACAAACAGCACTGTGCGCTCATTAAAGAAAGCCGTCACAATCGTATTGATAATCGTATTTGTTTTTCCCGTTCCGGGCGGACCTTGAATATACGCTACCGGATACTTCATGGCATTGTGAATCGCAAGCAGTTGGTCCATGTTAATTCTGTGATTGATCAGAGTAATCGGGTATGCCGTCCTTTTTTTCGGACGTTCCAGCAAATCCCCGAAGAAGGCTTTGATTGGCACAGACACTTTTCCTTCCTGATACATCTTTATGATTGCCTGATACTCTGTGTGCAAATCCAGTGCAATATCCGTTTCTAAGCCGATGATGTACGGCATATCATCCACATTGCTTCCGTACCGCGGCATGTGCCTCGTGATACAGTCTTTGATTTTCTCTTGATTTGTTTCAAAATCGGCAAGCAGTTCATATTCATCCCCATCCAAAAATCTGCGAATGAGTTGCTTTGTTCCGTCTATGGTCAATTCCGTGCAGATTGTAATCTCGTCATCCGGTTTTAATGCACGTTGTTTAATATCTAAATTCAGCTTGCGATAAGCCAACACATACAAACCTTTAGGCAAATGAATGCTTAATACATTCATCGCCAATTGCCTGATTTGCAGTCTGCCGTCTGCATACTTCTTATTCTTTGTCTGAGATTGGAAAATTTTCACTATTCCCTGAAATTGTTTTGGGGTAAGTTGGTAAAAATCACCTTTTATCCGGTCATTATCAAGATACCGTACCAGATTGAAATCCGATCTGTAGGGCACTGAGTCCAATCGGTTGCACATTTCAAGATAGTTAAGTATCTTCAAGTTCGCAGTATTATCAAATATGGAATTGTATTTATGAGGATTTAAATAGATGTCTTCGACTAAGGTTTTATTGACAGGATAAAAAGAGCCTTCTATGATTTTGGCAGTTTGAATGGAATCTATCTTTATTCTATCGAAAGATTCTACCGTGTACTGCCTGAGATGAAAACCTTCCACTGCCAGAGTACGATTGCGGACATCCAAATTGCGAATGCCAATCCAATATTTTGTACTTCGGTTTTCTCTGTTGCGATATTCGATGCTTAACCATTTTCCTTCATGAATCACACGGAATATATCCCGCAATACTGCATTCATAATCATCCTCTTTTACATAACTTGACTACTATTTTACATGGTTAATCAAGATATGACAATATAAATGCAAATGACTCAATACAATTGGCAATCATCTATATTTCTATAAACTTATTGCCGGCATTTTTTAATGTATCCGTAATCTTGTTTTTTCCTATTGTAACTTTTTATCTTTGTGCACGAAGTTCTCGGATTGCGGCGGTACAGTTTTGTAAACCATGGATAGGTTTGGTATTTACAGTCCAAAACACTTCTTGACACTTAACATGTTTTTTTTTAAAGTCGCCTCAAAATTATATTTTTACAGGAGTTGCGCCAATGGCATTGAGCAATGATATACAGAAAAAAACAGAGGAATGGACAAAAGAACCTTACGATGCAGATTGTATTCGTGAGATTCAGGATTTAGTGAATTCCGGTAATGAAGCCGAGCTGAATGAGCGTTTCGGTGCCGATTTGGAGTTTGGTACGGGCGGACTGCGGGGGATTATCCGATTTGGTACAAACGGAATGAATCGCTATAATGTAGCGAAGGCAACACAGGGACTTGCCAATTATATAAAAATGCAGAATATTACGGAACCAAAGGCAGCAGTAGCGTTTGATTCCCGCAACTTTTCAAAAGAATTTGCCCAAGAGACAGCTACGATTTTCGCGTCTAACGGAATAAAAACGTATTTGTTTTCCAGTTTGCGTCCTACTCCGGAATTGAGTTTTGCAATTAGGTATCTCGGCTGCGCTACAGGCGTTGTGGTTACAGCAAGTCATAACCCGAAAGAATATAATGGTTATAAAGCTTATTGGTCTGACGGTGCCCAAATGGTAAGCCCGCATGATAAAAATGTAATTACGGAAGTAAGCAAAATCAAAAGTCTCAATGATGTGAAATCGGAAAATTTTTATGACCTTGTGGCAGACGGAAGAATTGAAATTATCGATAGAGATGTTGATAATGCGTTCCTTGATGAAATTTTCAAACAGCATATAAATGATGTTGCCGGAAGCAGCGTAAAAATTGTGTATACTCCGCTTCACGGAACAGGTGTGACTTTGGCACCGCAGGTTTTTGACAGATTGGGGCTAAAAAATATTTTGTATGTAAAAGAGCAGATGATTGCGGACGGAAATTTTTCTACCGTATTAAAACCTAACCCAGAGGAAAAAGAGGCTCTTACTCGCGGGATAAATCTGGCAAAGAAGGAAAATGCCGATATTGTAATTGCGACAGATCCCGATGCGGACAGAATGGGAATTGCGGTAAGAGAAAAAAACGGGGAATTCACTATTGTTTCCGGAAATCATATCGGTGCGATAATTGAATATTATGTTTTATCGGCAATGAAGAAAAGCGGCAAACTGCCGACAAACGGCGCGGTTGTGAAAACCATAGTTACTACAAACTTGCAGGATAAAATTGCCGAATCTTTCGGTATGAAAGTTTTTAATGTACTGACCGGATTCAAATTTATCGGACAGAAGATCAGGGAATTTGAAGCAGATAAAAATTATACGTATGTGTGCGGCGGAGAGGAAAGTTACGGCTTTTTGGTAGGAACTCATGCAAGAGATAAAGATGCTATGGTTGCGACAATGCTGATTGCCGAATGCTGTGCCGTTTTGCAGAAAGAAGGCCGCAATATGAGTGATTATTTGAATGAAATTTTTGAGAAATACGGGTACTATTCCGACAGTTCCAAATCAATCGAAATTCAGGGATTGAAAGGTAAGGAAATTATCGGCAAAATTATGACTCATTACCGTGAAAATCAGAAAACGGAATTTGCCGGTGTAAAAGTTGTGCAGGCGTTCGATTTTCTGCCCGGAAATACAATTCCCGATGCGCAGGACAGCCCTTATAAGCTGCCTTCTTCCAATGTAATTCAGTATTATCTGGAAGACGGAACAAAGATTTCATTAAGACCATCCGGAACGGAACCTAAAATTAAATTTTATTTTTCGGGATATGCATCTTCAAAGGATGAAGTTGCGGCAAAACTTGCGAATTACCAAAAAGTTCTCGTCGATGAAGTTGAAAAATTAAAAACGGAATTCGGCGCGTAATTTTAATGTGCAAAGCAGCTTGCAAAGAGCTGCTTTTTTTATGTGCTGATTTATTCTTATTTAGAATAAGGGCCTGTCCCTTTAGTTAGAATGTTATAACATAGGGACAGGCTTCAATTCTGTTTTGGGATAAGGGTCTGTCCCTTGTGGGAAATGAGTTATATAGCACGTCATTAACTAATTGCCATGTGGTAGGTTATTTTCGAGTTAATTCCAGTTTAGAATAATGGTTTGTCCCTTTAGTTAGAATGTTGTGACATGGGGACAGGCCTTAATTCTGTTTTGGGATAAGGGGCTATCCCTTGTGGGAAATGAGTTATATAGCACGTAACTGCCATGTAGTAGGTTATTTTCGAGTTA
>JAFLVQ010000006.1:0-25294 GCA_022508205.1 Spirochaetales bacterium | reverse complement strand
ACGTAACTGCCATGTAGTAGGTTATTTTCGAGTTAATTCCAGTTTAGAATAAGGGCCTGTCCCTTTAGTTAGAATGTTGTAACATGGGGATAGACCTTAATTCTGTTTTGGAATAAGGGCCTGTCCCTTATGAATGCGTCCTTTCCAAACAGCGTTTAAAGTTATCACAATGTATGCAGTACGAATCCTGCTCATCAAAATCTATTGGGTCGCAAAGTTGGCTTTCGTAACTGGTTTTGGGCGCATTCTTTGTTGTTTCAATAATCTCTTCCAGTACTTTCTGAGTTTCTTCCAGCGCAGTTTTGTCCGGTTTGATCATTCGTTTTTTGAACATTCTGTATTTTCTGTTTGTCCTTGCGAGGTGGAATATCTGTTTGGAAAATATCATAATTCCCAAGTATCCCGAAAGTTGGATTATCGCCAGTATAATATGTAATGAGAATAATTCTATCACTATTTCGATTGCTACCCAGATTATCGAAAAAACTGACAGTATCCAAATTTTTATGGGGATGATAAAAAACAAATAGATGACTTCGTCCCGATGCAGAAATCCGTACGCTATCATTAATGACAAAAACAGAGAATTGGGATTTACGTTTAAAATCGTTTCCGAAGACAGCAGCAGACTGCCGGAAACAAAAAAGGCAAAAGCTGCGGCGATTATGCCTTTGGGTAAGATTGTCAGTGCAAGAAACAGTAAAAATTTCGGAGATGACCATTGATTCTCCAGTGACGCTGAAAATGTGAAAACAATCAATGCCTTGAAAAAGAATATGAAGCTGGAAGGGTTTTCCATGAAAATATATGTAATGAACTGCCAAGGGTAAAAATTTGCAAGGCCCTTTTCTAATGCAAAGAATTTCGTGAACATCTGTGGATTGGTCTTCTGCAAAATGAATGTCAGTATCATTAAAAATATAAGTGCGGATGTGACAGGCAGACCTTGCTGTCTCTCGTGTCTATTCATTATTTTCTCCGTTCGTTTCTTTATTATGATAGTAATAGTACAAAACAAGCTGTATTGATACGGTGATAATATTTATTATGTACAAAAAGAAAACATAGTTGAGATGATAAAAAAATTTATAAACAGAGCCTGAAATGTAGCCGATTAACACTAAGTAATAAAATAAAGGCGTAATGCCTTTTACGGTTTTTGATTTCAACGTTTTGAAAATTGTTATAGGCCAAGAACATCCAAAGCAGATTAACATTATAATTTCAAATATTTCACCCTCGCCGAACATGATTTCTCCTTTGCCACTCTTATAATCATTTCATATAAGAAAAGTCAAATAAAGATGTACAGTAAATATATCTGATTATTCCGCAGTATTCTCATTGTAATTTTTGATACGTAAATAAAATGATTCTCTTGTGATAATATGCTGTATTTGTTCCATCGCCGGGTCTTCTTTTGCCAGATGTTCCGCTGCTTTTCCGCTGTCCAGAAGCAGCTGCATGTCCTGTTTGATATCTGCCAGTTTGATATTGAACATACCGGATTGTCGGTTCCCGATAAAGTCTCCCGGTCCTCGCATTTGCAAATCCTGTTCGGCAATGCGAAAACCGTCATGCTCACTGCGCAGTATTTCAAGCCGTTGTCTTCCTTGTTCGGTAACTTTATTGCCGGGAATTAAAATCATGTAGCCCTGTTTATTGTTTCTTCCGACGCGCCCACGCAGTTGGTGCAGCGTACTGAGTCCGAAATGGTCCGCATTTTCCACTACTATAATATTTGCATCGGGAACATCGAGCCCGACTTCCACTACTGTTGTTGCAGCTAAAACCTTGATTTTCCCATTGCGAAAATCCTGAATTATTTGCTCTTTTTCCTGTGCGGGCGTTCCGGAATGTATGGAAGCGCAGCCTTCGTCTTTATAAAGATCGGAAAGTTTCTGTGATTCATCCAACAGATTTTTAATATCCGATTTGCCGGTATCTTCAATCAGCGGATAAACGAAAATTGCCCGTCCGTCATCATCGGCCAGTGTTTTTTTTATCCAATTGTGCATTGAAGCGGTTCGTTCGGGATTATCTTCTATTACCCATGTACGCACCGGAAGCCGTCCGGTAATTTTTCCGCGCATTGTTACAAGGTCTAAATCTCCGTATAAAGATTGAGCCAAACTTTGCGGAATCGGAGTCGCTGTCATCAAAAGTAAATCTACTCCGTTTCCTTTTGACAAAAGCTGGTACCGCTGTTCCACTCCGAATCTATGCTGTTCATCTATAACGGCGAATCCCAAATTATGATATTCCACATCGGAACTAAACAGTGCGTGAGTTCCCACGGCAATTTTGATTTCACCTGATTTCAGCCCGAATAAAATATTATCCCGCTCTTTTTTGGGCATATTGCCTGTTAAAAGTGCGGTATCAAGCCATAAGTCACGGGTAAAATTTCTGATTGTGCGGTAATGTTGTGCTGCCAAAACTTCCGTAGGCACAAGAAGCACCGCTTGATAGCCGCATTCTACCGCGTCAAGAATCGCAAGGAGCGCAACAAGCGTTTTTCCGCTGCCGACATCGCCCTGCAGTAATATGGAAAAAACAGTTTCGGAAAACATCTGTTTTCTCAGCTCCTCAAGCGCGGCTTTTTGGTAGTCCATCAGTGAAAACGGCAGATGTTCAATTACTGTTTTTTGGTAATTATGAGGAATTTCCGGTCGTTTCCTTTTTGTTACGCGTGATTGATTTTTTCTGTCGATAAGGAACAGTTTTTGGAAAAAGAATTCTTCAAATATTATTCTGCGCCGTGCTTCCAAATAGTCGTTGCTTGATGCAGGGAAATGGATTGCTTGAATCGCTTTTGCTCCGCTGTATAAATGATACAGTTTTATGCACCAGTCAGGCAATTCTTCTTCCAAGTGCGGAATATAATCTTTTATTGTATCCTGCATAAGACGGCGCAGAATATTTTGGTTGAGACCTTCGGTCAGCGGATAAACCGGCATAATTTTTCCGCAGAATTCTTCGTTTTCTTTAATCGGTTCAATTTCAAATGACGAGGCTTGAATCTCATTGTAGTTTCTCGAAAATTTTCCGGTAATAAAAAAAGATTCACCTTGCTTTAAAGTGTTTTTCAGAAAATTGCGGTGAAAGCACAAAAGTGCACCGAAATTGCCGTCGGAATCCTGCACAAGAACTTTCAGAAATTTCTTGTAACGATTTCCTATTAATCTATGACCGGTCACTGTTACGCGGACGGTTCCGATACCGTTTTGCGCGGCATCACGCAAAGAAACAAGCGATGTTCGATCCGAATACGCTCTCGGAAAAAACAGAAGTAAATCTTTTACCGTAAAAATTCCGAGTTTTTTCAACAGTGCAGCTCGTTTTGCCCCGCAATTTTTTAAGTTGTTTACAGGATGAGACAACGCAGAAAGCAGCATATAAAAACCTAAAACTTCTGCGCCAAAAGAATCAGGAAATTAATTCCCCAGTCTGCAATAGTGCAAAATACAGCGGTTGCTATTAATATTATGATGTAGTAGATACGTATCGGATGCCGGCTGTTTAGCCATAAATGGCGTTGGAGCCACCTTGTAAACGGCGACAAGAAAGACTTAAACATTGTAATAATCGGCATTATGCTGTATGGCGCAAAAATATCGGCAATTAAAAGGATGATTGCCGAAAATGCGATAATAAACGAAAAAATATTGATGAAGAACTGCGTTATGTACAGTACGATTTCTAAAATGTAGCCAAGCGAAAAACTGCGGCCGTTGATTAAAAGGGTAGTGACTACCGAATCGCAAAGACCTAAAAGCAGCAGCGGAATCATCGGCGATAAATTGAAAAATCCTATTCTTAATGGGCAGATACGCTGAAATGCAGCGAGAATCGGGTCTGTGAAATAGCCGAGTGTTCTTATAAATGAATTGTTCGGCAGGCTGAACCATGATAGAAAAATTCTTAAAGTCAGAAGCAGCATGTAAAGTCGTATAAATCCGGAAAGCAATTGACCTAAAAATACCATCATTTTATTCCTCCGTGTCTTTTATGTCCAATGTTTGAAGAATCAACTTCAGAAGCTCTTTGTTACCATAGAAATTTTTGATTTGCAGCAGATTTTTTTTCATTTCGGCAAGTTTTCCGGTGGTAAGAATTTCGTTAATGGTTTTTTGCAGGATTTCCGGAGTCAGATTTTTTTCTTCAATGATTTGCGCTCCTCCGATTTTTTCCATGACGGAAGCATTTTTGAATTGCTCATTTCCCGTAGCAATCGCCAGAGGGATAAATACCGCAGGGAGTTTCAATGCGATTAATTCATTGACAGTTCCGGCTCCGCTTCGTGCTACAACCAAGTCGCTTATTGCAAAAACATTTCCCACATCTTCGACAAAGTTAAACACGATTAAATGTTTTTTTAATTCATCATCGAGGTTTTCCCGAAATCGCAGCAGGTTCAAATAATCTTTCCCGTCATCTGCATTGCCTGTTTGAATAATGATATTCATTTTCTCAAGAAGTTCGGGCAAGATTTTCAGCATTGTTTCATTTAATAAATGACAGCCCAATCCTCCGCCGGACACGTAAACCGTCGGCAAACTTTGTTCTACGGGGAGCAAAGTATAAGCCTTTTCTTTATCTGCATTAAAAATGCTTTCACGCAGCGGAATTCCCGTAATTACGGTTTTTGAAGCGGGGAAATATACCGAACTTTCTTCAAAAGTCAGTGCGATTTTTTTTGCGAATTTTCCGGCTATTTTATTGGCAAGTCCGGCATCTGCCGTTTGTTCGTGAATTACAGACGGTGTATGAGTAAAATATCCGGCAATAACTACCGGAACGGAAACAAAGCCGCCCGTGCTGAATATCATATCGGGCTTGAAATGTTTTATAATCGAGATACTATCGAAAATCCCTTTTATTATGCGGAAACAATCGAGAAAGTTTTCCCATGAAAAATAGCGGCGCAGCTTTCCCGTACTTATCGAAATGAAAGCGCAATGATTTCGTGTGGCAATTTTTTTTTCAATGCCTTTTTTTGAGCCTACATATAAAATTTTTATTTGTTCACCGGATTTTTTTTCATAATTGCGCAAAAGCTGCGCAGTTGCGACAGCCGGCATAGCGTGACCGCCGGAACCGCCTCCGGTAATAATAATTTTCTTCATGTCGTTTCCTTGCAAAATTAGTCGCACTCTACTTAAAATAATATGAAAAGTCAAATACAGTGGATTGTGTTATTTGCCCGATGCGGCTTGGTGCATTAAAAAAATAAAAATAGGCGGGAACTGCAAACCCGCCCGCTGCTGATATAATGCAAAATATTAGCAGTTAATTTCTTGCTTTAATTTTTCGATTGCCGTATCGATTCTTTTTAATGAAATTTCTTTTCCTATAACATGCATTACAGGAAACATTTCGGGACTTTTGTTTATACCTGTAATTGCGATACGCAGCGGCATAAAAACGGCACCGGCTTTTACTTCATGTTTTTTGGAAAGTTCATACAGCTGCTGTTCCAAATCCTTGTCATCTTTTACTTCAAAATCAGTTTCTACGATTTTGCGAATATCGCAGAGGATTTCCACAACTTTCGGTTTTTCTACATTTTTGGGAACGATCAGTTCCCATGTTTTGTATGGTGGCAGTTCACCGAAGAAAAAATCCGAAAATTCCGGAGCTTGATTAATTAATTCCATACGTTCCTGCACTAACGGCATCAGCTTGTGAAGAAAAGCCATTTCTTCTGCCGTAGGTTCCGCAGAGACAAGACCGGCTTCTATATAATGAGGCAATGTCAGTTTTATCAGTCGCTCGATGCTGCTTTGCCGGATATAAACTCCGTTGAAGTGCAGCAACTTTTTGTAATCGAAAATTGCCGGAGATGTATTGATGCGTTTTATATCAAAAATTTTCTGCAATTCTTCCATTGTAAAAAATTCATCTTTATCGTTGTATGACCATCCCAGCAATGAAATAAAATTAATAAGTGCTTCCGGTAGGTATCCGTTTTTACGGAATTCTATGACTTGTGTGGCACCGTGACGTTTTGACAATTTCTTGCCGTCTTCACCCATTACCATAGGCATGTGGCAGAATTGAGGCGGTTCCCAGCCGAATGCTTTGTAAAGCAGAATATGACTCGGAGTTGACGGAATCCATTCCTGCGCACGCAGAACATGGGTTATCTGCATTAAATGATCATCGATAATGTTTGCAAGGTGATATGTAGGAAAACCGTCTGATTTCAGCAGTACAAAATCCTGCAATGTATTATTTTCCACTTCTATTTTGCCTAATATTTCATCTTCAAAAACTGTTTTGCCTTCCAAAGGTGCTTTAAAACGAATTACCGGCTGAATCCCGCTTGCTTTGAGTTCTTCGATTTCCTCATCGGACAAATCGCGGCAGCGTCTGTCGTATCCGGGCGCCATTTTATTTGCTTCTTGAATTTTTTTGATCCGTTCCAGTCTGCCGCTGTCGCAGTAACAATAATAGGCATGACCACTTTCTACCAGCTGTTTGGCATATTGTCGGTATAGTTCCGTTCGCTGAGATTGAATATACGGTCCGAAACCACCGTCTTTTTTAGGCCCTTCGTCGTAAGAAATCCCCAGCCAGTCGAAAGTTTCGTAAATATCTTCCAGTGCTCCGTCGAAATATCGGGTTTGGTCTGTATCCTCAATACGTAAAATAAAATCTCCGCCGTTTGCCTTTGCGTAAAGGAAATTGAAAAGTGCAGTTCTTAATCCTCCTATATGCTGATAACCGGTTGGCGACGGTGCATAGCGTACTCTTACTTTCATAAAAAACCTCTTGCTGTATAATTTCGATTGCCGAAATCGATTTCCAATATCAAAATCAATTCCGAGAATCGGGGAAAAATTTTCTTACTATAAAAAAACGTGATTTTTTTGGCAAGAAATAACTTAAAAGACTGTTTGTTTGTGGTTTGATCGGCTGCGGATTATTATAAATCTTCCAGAAATTTTTCGCGCTGTATTTTTTCGTTCTTTCTGGCTTCCGTTTCTTCTTCTGAGGAGGAAAGAGAATTCCATGTTTCTATATCAGTATATTTTAAGATACACGGCTTTTCTATTTGAATACGAACAGAATCGTTTTCCCAGTTTGCCCGTTCGGGAGTCAGATTCGATGCGTTTCCGTATTTTTCGGTCAGACTTTTTAACAGTGAATAATAGCCGACTTTTGTGCTGCTCAGTTGCAGGTATATATGAAACAGTTTGTCATCATTAAAATGGAAATATGCTTTTTCTACATATCCGCCGTTTTTCCGATCTCCGTAAACTGTGAGAATTTGTTTATCCGGTTCGATTCTTACGGACAGAACTTCTTCCCGAACATTTTGCAGCAAACTGTCGTCTTTTATTGTATTTTTTACTTCATCCATGCTCATTCCGAATGAATATTTTTTATAACCATTGGGAAGTTCATCCGCGAATACCTGCATTGAAGCGATAAGAAAGCATATAAAGAAAAAAAATATTTTCGGTTTAACCACAAATAGCCTCGATTTTTTGATACACTTCATTTTTTTTAATACAGTTTTCGCCCATTTCATGCAGTTTTTCGTAATCACTTTTCATGGAAGACATAAATAAAATTTGCGTATTAGAGTCAATATCGTCTTTTAATGTGTAACTGAAACCGCCCGGAACACGGGAATTTGCGACGACAATGTCATAGTGATTGTTTTTCAGCATTACTTTTGCGCGTCCTATGGATTCCGCCAACGAAATTCCGCAGTCGTAATTAACCGCTTTATTCATCAGCAAAAAAACAAAACTTGCGTCATCATCTACAATTAGAACTTTTTTATACATTTCGCTTCCTTGATATAAGAGTACATCTGCTATTCTTTTCGGAAAGAAAAGGTTTTTTTAGTAGCATGAAGTGTTTTTTTATTACATTTTTTATATTTATATTAAAAATATTGCTTTAAGGTACAAAAATTGACATTTTTATTGCGCCGAAAGTTTAAAAAGTTACTTGTTTTGTTCCAGTATGTCTTTTATCGAAATATTTTTGTTTTTGTATTCGATATAGTAGCTGCAGATTTTTTCGTAAATTTCGGCAGTTTCTTTTTTCGTTGTGCTGAAGTGTATTTTTTCCAATAAAATAGTTTCAATATCCTCAAGAGTTATCGAAGAAAGAGTACGGTTCAAATGAAAATATTGAGGCTCCGATGAGTCGCAAATAACAATTTGCTTTTCTTTCATAAGCCGGAAAAGTATTGTAAGTTCATTTTTTGAAATGTTCAGTTTGTCGGAAAGCTCGTCAAGCACCATTCCGCATTCGTCATTGATAGCTTTCAGTATGTAAATAATTATTCCTATATCGTACAAAAAGAATTTGCGCATTATCGGCTGCTGAATGTAAAGTTTTTTCTGCCAAACTTTAATTAATTCCACGCCGAAGAGCAAAACCAGCCAATTGAGATAAATCCACACAAATGCAAATACTACTGCGGCGACCGAACCGTAAATCAGCCAGTTTACTATTGCGGCTTTTGTGTAGTAAGAAAAAATCCATCGCAGTATCATCCAAAATAATGACGATAACGACGCAACAATCAGTGCTTTGGAAAAATGAATACGCGCATTGGGAATTGCGTAATAAATAAGGAAAAAGAATAATTCCAAAAAAGCAAATGATGCGATTGTAGAATAAAATTTACTGAATTGAGGGGATAGCGGCAATACAAGGGAGTCAAGAATTCCGGTGTAGTGAAAATATCCGCCTAAAAGGAAAGGCAAAAAACTCAAAAATGCTACGTAAATCGGAATTCGTCGTAAATACGAATGCCGTCTGTGTGTCTGCCAAATTCGGTTGACTTGGTTGTCGATTGCAAGAAATAAGTTTAACGATATATAAATCAGTCCTATAATACCTACGAGTCCGATTGTACCTACGTTTGAAACGAAAGAATCTATGATTTTCAATAAATCTGCAGAAACATCGGGCAGCAAGTAATCAACTACGATTTTTGTAATTTTGCCTTTATAATCAGCAAATTTGGGAAAAATCGATGAAACATACACAAAAACTGCCGTTACCGGAATCAACGAAAAGATTGTTTTAAATGCAAGACCGTTTGCAACAATTGTAACTCCATCATTGAGAAATTCTTTCAGTGTACAAAAAAGTATATCCCATACTTTTTTTGCTGCGGCACATATTGACAGTTTGGAAATATAATTATTCGGTTTCATATTTTTTTTAAGTCGTGGAGAGAATCTGACGGCAATAAATCCGTCGACGAAACAACCTTATAGTTTCCTGCTTTATTTGCCATTAATATCGGAAAGTTATTGCCGAATTCCGTGATGAATTGGCGGCATACTCCGCACGGCGGCAAGAAATCTTCACTGTCTAATCCTATAACTGCAATTGCTTTGATTTCTTTCGCTCCGGATGAGATTAATTTTGAAACTGCTGTGATTTCCGCGCAAATTCCGGCAGGATATGAACGATTTTCGATATTGCAGCCGCTGAAGATTTCATCGTTTTCCGATAACGCTGCTGCTCCGACTCTGAAATTTGAATACGGAGAATAGCTTTTTTTTCCGGCTTCGGCAGCGGCTTTCAATAATTTTTCCAAATCTTCGGTTTTTATAGGATGTGTGTTTGATACCATTTGGTTCCTCGTATATTTTTCGTAAAATTATACATTTACTTTATCGACAATTGCGCTACTATAAATGACTTTCTCCTATTTGACAATGAATAAAATTACTGTTATGTTTTTTTGAATTTAGGAATTTTTAATTAATATTTTAAATAATATGTGGAGGATAAATGAAATTTTCTGATATTTATAATAATAAAAAGGGAAAGCATATTATATCTTATGAAGTTTTTCCGCCTAAAAATGATATGGATTTTAATAGTTTGTATCGAACTATCGAAGATTTGAAAGATATTAATCCGGATTACGTTTCCGTAACATACGGCGCAGGCGGAAGCAACAGAAACAGAACTCTCGAAATTGCCTCTACAATAAAAAATAAAATAGGAATAGAAGTTGTCGCCCATTTAACATGTGTCAACGCTACGGTTCATGATACAGATTTGATGTTGGAATGTTTTAAAAAGGAAAATATTGAAAATGTTTTGGCTTTGCGCGGGGATCCGCCTCAAGGACAGGAGAATTTTACTCAAACAATAGGCGGTTTTGCTTATGCATCGGAGCTGATTGCTCATATCAGTAAGAATGGAAATTTCGGGATTGCAGCGGCAGGATACCCGGAAAAACACCCCGAAGCGGCGTCACTGGAAGCCGATGTTGAGAATCTCAAGCGAAAAATCGATAATGGAGCAACCAATGTAATCACGCAGCTGTTTTTTAACAATGACAGCTTTTACAGATACCGTGACTTATGCGGCAAAAAAAATATCAACGTGAAAATCGAACCGGGAATTATGCCTATTTTGAATTTTAAATCTATACAAAGAATGGTACATTTATGCGGGGCCAAGATTCCGGCAAAGCTGCTCGGTGATTTGGAGAAAAATCAGGAAAATATATCGGCAATAAAAAAAATAGGAATCGATTATGCGATAGAACAAATTGCGAATCTGCTCGACAATCAGGTAGACGGTATTCATTTTTATGCAATGAATAAATCAGAAGATATAAAATCGATTTATAATGCTGTAAAAAGTAAAATCATCAGATAAATAATAATTATCTGCAAAATAAATCGAAAAAATGTATTTTTTCTAATAAGAAACTATATTAGTTTATATTATAAATAAAAGCAGGGTACGGTAAAATGGCATCAAGAATTATTAATTATCCTCCGAATGCAATCATTTATTTCAATGGCGATAAAGCAAATTCTGTCTATTTAATAAAAGAAGGTCAAATAAGGCTGGAGTATTTTGATATTGAAAACGGTTCTTTGATAAAAGATACACTCAATACGGGAGATTTTTTCGGAGTAAAGTCCGGTCTTATTCATTTTCCTCGTGAAGAAGATGCAAAAGTTATAAAAAAATCTCAAATTATCGAATTTTCCACTGATGATTTTGAGCAGTTAATTGTAAAGAATACGAATATTATCTTAAAAATGCTGAAATCGTTTTCCAATCAGCTGCGCAGAGCAGGAAAACAGATGCAAAAATTAATCACAAACAAAGCCGAAACCGATTCAGTATCCGGACTTTTCTTGATTGGAGATTATTATTATAAAGCAAAGAAGTATACGAAGGCTCTGACTGTTTATAATCGTTTTTTAATATATTATTCCGAACATCCGCTTGCGGAACATGCAAAGCAGAGAATTGCGGATGTGCAGGAAGCTTTCGATAGCTTTGGAGACGGCGGCGGCCCGACACCATCTTTTGAAAACGTAACTTTTTAATGTTAGTGGGGGAGTATGAGTAATAGCACATTGGATTTTGGATTTGGACTTTTCGGAAGATTCGGAAAAACTTTTAAGAAAGACGAAATAATATTTTGCGAATATGAACCGGGCAATACATTTTTCATGCTTCTTGAAGGAAGAGTAAAAGTTGCGAAAATTTCAGCTGAGAGTGAAAAAACTTTGGATATTTTATCACCCGGAGAATTTTTCGGAGAAATGGCAATTCTCGAAGATGCACCGCGCAGTGCGACAATGATAGCTCTTGATGATATAAAAGTTTTGGAATTTAATAAAGCCAGCTTCAGAGGCTTAATACAGTCAAGACCCGAATTGACAATTGAGCTGCTAAGAACGTTTGCAAAAAGAATTTACGACCAAAAACGCCGCTTGATGATTCTTACTCTTGGCAATCCCGATATAAAAATCATGGATGTGTTTATTATGCTGGCAGAAAATAAAGGCTATGACATATACAATTCTACCGAAATCAAGTTTGAGATTACGGCAGAGGAAGTTGCGAACTGGTGCGGAATGGATAAATCGAAATGCAATCAAATTTTATTTCATTTTCAAAAACAAAACAGAATTATTGTGACTCAAAATACTATTACGGTAACTAATATCAATGATTTTTACCGAATGGTAAATTCAAAGCGAAGAGCAATTAAGAAATAAGAGATTAAAAGTGCGGAAAATTCATTTCTTTGGGAAAGCTATCGGATTGGCTTGCGGAGTGATTGTAACAGGAAATCCCGCAGGTGCGATTCTTGCGTGTTTAATAGGACATTTCCTGTTTGATTACAAAAGCGAAATGACGGCAGTTCAAACCGGTGACTTTTTGGAAGACCCTTCCGGTTCCGGAAATGCGCTGAACTGTATATTAAAACTGTGTATACTGCAAATAAACAATGTTTCATTATCGAATCTGAATATAATAAAAGATTTTTTTATCGAACAATTTCACTTTGATCTTACCGAAATTATGCTTATAGAAAAGAAATTCTCGTACATTGTGGAAAAACGGGACACTATAGATTCGGATTATTGCTGCAGTGTAATTAATATGTATTGTACACCGTCGGAGAAAGAAAAAATTATTAGGCTGTTATTTATACTGCAAAGTCAGAAATTGGAAATTTCGATAGCGAGTGTGAAAAATATTTCTGACACTGCCGAAAAGCTGCATTTACATAAGCGGGAGTATATTAATATACAAAATGATTTTTTCGATACCGATCGTGTGTATTATGAAATACTCGGAATTTCCGCAGATGCGAATTTGAGTGAAGTAAAACGTGCTTACCGCAGACTTGCGGCACAGTATCATCCGGATCATGCTGGAGCCGATTATGATAAAGACAAATTTCAGAAAATTACGGAAGCTTATAATTATCTTATAAAACTTGCAAAATACAAATAAGACCTTATGTCCGGGTCTTTATTGCGAAGGAATAACGTATGAAAGAAGTACTCGGTATAGTTTTAAGCGGCGGGCAGGGACAAAGACTTTTCCCATTGACTAAAGACCGTTCCAAACCTGCAGTGCCGGTGTGCGGAAAATATCGGCTTATTGATATTCCGATTGGAAATTGCTTGAATTCCCATATTCACAAAATTTATATTCTCACACAATTCAATTCGGCGTCATTAAACAGGCATATAAGTCATATGTATCGTTTTGATGATTTTCACAATGGCTTTGTGGATATTCTCGCGGCGGAACAATCTATCGAAAGTCACAGTTGGTATCAAGGAACTGCTGATGCCGTCAGAAAAAATTTGCGCCATATCCAAGATGATCCGACTATAAAGTACATACTTGTTCTGTCTGGGGATCAGATATATTCAATGAATTTCCAAAAACTTATTCATAATCATTTAAAAAATAAAGCGGATATAACGGTAGCTGTTACGCCGGTAGAAGAAAAAAAAGCATCTTCATTCGGAGTGGTGAAAGTAGACGATGATATGATAATTTCCGATTTTATCGAAAAGCCGCAAAGTGAGGAGGTTCTTGCTGATTTTAAGTGCAGCTCGGTAATTAACAGAGGAGTTTCTTTAAAGAAAAAAAATAAAAACAAACCGTACTTGGCATCTATGGGAATTTATTTATTCAATAAAAATGTTCTATTTGATGTTTTGAATAATGATTTGGATGATTTCGGCAATGATATAATTCCGTTGGCAATTAAAAAGAAAAAAGTCTGCAGTCATATTTTTCACGGTTTTTGGGAAGATGTCGGAACTATAAGCTCATTCTGGAAGACGCACATCAGTTTTACGAAAATATCGCCTGATTTTGATTTTAATAATGCATCGCTTATCACGTGTTACAGAAATTTGCACGCAACAAGAGTGTACGACAGTACTATCAACGAAACGCTTTTGTGTGAAGGTTCGGTTATTAACAACGCGAAAATTTCATCTTCGATAATAGGAAACCGTTCGATTATTTGTTCCGGAGTTTCCATTAAAAACAGTATTCTGATGGGAGCAGATTATTATGAAGGGAATAAAAGAAAAAAAATAAACAAATTGTCCGGTACGTTGGATATTGGAATCGGTGAAAATACTGTCATTAAAAATGCGATTATAGATAAAAATGTGCGAATCGGGAAAAATTGCAAAATTACCAATAGCGCGAAAGTCAAAGACTTTGACGGTGAAAATTTTTTTATACGCGACGGAATTATAATTATTCCCAAAGATGCGCAAATCCCCAACAATACGCAGATTTAATTGACTTTGCGTACTGCCGTTATTCTGTCCAGTCCGGCATAATCTTGCAATGTTTCGATGACAATAAATGGAACGGCACCGAAAATCTCATGCATTGCTTTTTTTTGGTCAAATCCGTGTTCCATTATCAGCAGCCCGTCTTTATCAAGGTATTCTTGAGCAAATTTTCTTAATTCTCGATAGAAAATCAAACCGTCGCTTCCGCCGTCCAGTGCAATAATCGGGTCATCGGCATCATGGTGCCGCAGCAGCACAGCGGCATCTTCGGTCGGAATATACGGCGGATTGGATAAAATCAGGTTGTAATTGTGAGCTGCTTTGAATTCAAAAAAATCGTGATTCAGTATGTTGACGGCGACGTGGGCGCTGTCGATATTCTGTTTTAAAATATCAACGGCTTTACTGCTGATTTCCAACGCGTCAATGTCCCAGTGAGGTCTGTGTTTTGCAATTGTAACGCAAATTGTACCGCTGCCGGCACCTACATCGAGAACTTTTAATTTTGCGTTGTTTTTTTTAAGGTTCAATACATATTCAATAAGAAATTCCGTTTCCGGTCTGGGAATCAGCACATCGTCATTTACTTTGAAGCGTAAATCGTAGAAATCTTTGAACCCCAAAATCGATGCAATGGAACGCCCTTTTTTGCGGCTGTTTACTGCAGAGAAAGCCGATTTTTCGATTTCGCGAGTAATGTGGGTTTCCGGCGGCATGCTTAAAAATTCGCTTGTTGTTTTTCCGAGTAATTCGGTAAGGATAAGCCGCGCTTCTGTCAGAGGATTATCTATAAATGTACATTCCGCAAGTGCGTCGGTCAGCTGCGTATTCAAAATTTTCAGCGTCATTTTTTCCCCATGCTGCAGCAATTGTCCTGTTTTGCTGTCTACAAAACCGCATTTGGAAACAGTATTGTAAAACTTGTTCCGTTTCCGGGTGAAGAGCTGCATTGTATTGTACCGTTTAAACGTTCGTGAACTAAGTTGTAAACTATATAAAGTCCGAGACCTTGTCCGCTTTGTCCGACAGCCGTTGTAAAAAACGGGTTGAAAATTTTATCGAGATTTTCTTCCGGTATACCTTGCCCGTTGTCTTTATATACAAGTTTAATTTGTTTTTCTTTTTCCATGCTTACAATAATACTGATAATACAATTGTCGCGCTTTTCAAAACCATGTGTAAACGAGTTAAGCATGAGGTTTGAAATTATCTGAAAGAAAACACCGGGGTAACTGTTTATTATAAACGGTGACGGGCAGTTTAATATGAATTCATATTGGATATGTGCAAAACGCATTTTTTGTGTTTGGTAAATCATATTCAGGTAATACCTTAAATCAAATTGACATAATTCGCTTTCCGATTGTTCCCTAAGTAATTCATTGAAATTGCTGATTAACGAAGCGATGCCTTCCAAATTGTTTGAAATTATCGATAACGTTTTCTGCGTATCATTGATACATTTTGTAAGTTCTTCTTTGCGAATAGCGGAGTTCGCGACCGATTCTTCAAACTTACGGCAGGATTGCGCCAATGCCGAAGTTGATGTAATTGCGATTCCAAGCGGCGTATTGATTTCATGCGAAATTCCTATTATTACACTGTTCAAAGATGCCATTTTTTCGCTTTGAATAAGCTGGTTTTGAGAGCGGCGCAGCTGCAGCAGCGATTCATTCAGTGACTGAGTTCGTTTCGCAATAAGTTCTTCCTGTCGTTCATTCAGTTCCTGCAATTTTTTTTCATTCTGCTTTTGTTTTGTAATGTCGATAAATAGAGCTCGTCCGCCGATGACTTTGTCGGTTTTGTCCCGTAATACGGCCCATGATACACGAACAAAGTATTTGCTGCACCATTCGTATTCATACGGGCCGCCGAAACTGTATTTCAGCAGCTTCTCTACATCAGTGCAGCCGATGGTTTTTTCTTTTCCCGCTGCGAAAAGCTGTTGTATGTAAAAGCCTTTTTTTACTGTTTTGCGGTCTATTCCGAACATTTTGAAGCAGATGGAATTGCAGTAAGTGATTTTTCCGTACAAATCAAATTTTATAATACCCTGAGGCTGAAGGTACGCTAATTCCTTGTATTTCCCGCCGATATCTTTCAATTTCTGCTGCAAGTAATGTACTTTTTTTGAATGCCGACTTTCTTTTTGCAAAGATATTCGCAATTTTTTTTTGCACTTTATATATATATTAAACAATTCTTGAATCAGTTGTTCGCTTTCCGACGAAAAAATCTGTCTGCGCGAAGAAGTTTCCATGTATAAAACCATTGCTATATTGTCAATATTCTTTTCATTTGATTGAAAAAGAGGAATACAAAGCGCATTTTTGGGATTGCGTTCTTTTAAATAGCGATCATACAGTGTAATATTATGCCATTTTTTGTTGTTGAGATTTACGCTGCACACGTTATCGCATACAAATGAAATTACATATTTGGGGAGTTTTTCCGCACTTATGTCCGACAGCAGCAGCCCTTCCGTAATTTCGGAATTGTAATTTTTATATTTGGCAGCTTCAATCACTGGTCTGTTGAATTTATCGAAACTTACAGCAATAAAAACATCGGTTTGGAATAAAAATAGAATTTGCTTGACAAAGCAGTGAAGTAAAGCCGATGTATCGGACACTGTATTTAAATCTTTTGTAAAAGAAGTGAGTATTTTGTCATTATTCGCGTCATTCGATTCTTTTACAATAGTTTCGTCTTCCAATTGTATTTCATACCGCGTTGTCAAATAATTCACAATTCCCGAATAGCCGAGAGAATTAAAAAATGCGATTGCTTTTTTAAAGTAAACGGAAGATATGATTTTGTCTCCGTTGTGCAGATATTCTTTCATCAGCAGGAATAAACACAATGCGGATTCAAGGTAATTCCCGATTTTCAGACATTCCTGAAGTGCTTCATAATACCACTTATTGGAAAGTGCAAAGTTTCCTTTTAAATCTGCGATAATTCCGGAAATCATATAAAATTTTGTTTCGAGATTTTCGGCTCCGTTGTGCTTGCATTTTTTCAATATATTGAAAATTTTGTAAATCTTTTGCATTCCTACTTTTTTGTTGACGGAGCCGTTTCCCAATGCAAATTTTAGAAGTATTGCCTGATACAAATAATTTTCCGCAAAAAACGGATAAAATGTTTTTTCTTCGATTTGACATCGCTTTAAAATAATATCGGGTCTTTCTTCTGTTACGGATAAAAAAAGCTCAAGTGTATAATAATAATTTGCGAACAATTGTTCTTTGCGGGACTGAGGCGCTCTGCCGATTTCAGATAAAATCGTCCACATTCGTTCTGTACCGAGCGACAAATTTTTTACTACATCCAGTGAAATACGATGCAGATACGCAGTCGGGTTGTTTGTATACGGATTGAGAAAATCATTTGCATGAGAATCGGAATTGTCAAGAATTTGTTTTAAATGCATACCGGAAAGACACGAATACAAAGGCAGAATATCGCTGCATATAACATCGTAGTTTGAACTGCCGTAATCATTTTCGTAATGAGCGGCTCGGTTTATCCAGTAGTAAATTTGTTTTTGCGACAATTTCCAATGTCCGGCAAAAAATACGGCAAAGAAAATTGTTTGCGGAATAAATTCCGCCGCATTGACATCGTCAAGCATTGTCAGTGCAGTTTGCGCCCAAAAAACGCCTTCTTTGAAATTGCGCTGTTCTTGGAATAAAAAAGAACCGTACAATGCAAATGCAAACGGGGAAATAACACTTTTGCCGTTGTCAAAAACAAAATGTACCATTTTGCAGGCAAGGAAGTTGGCATCTTTTACGCGTCGAAATGAAACAATCGGAATTATTTTGGCAAGGTAGCGCATTATTAAAATGTGTTCCGGCTGCTTCATTTCCGGCAGTTGCTTGAAGTCACGGAAATTTTGAGTTTTCTTTTTCAATAAACGCTGTTCGTGCAGCAGTTTCAAATCAGAAACATTTTCAGATATAGTAAAACCGAGAGTTTCCAATGCGTCGGTGCATAACTCTATTGCTTCATCGATATGCCCGATTTGCTGAAAATATTCCGCGATGAATTCCTGCACTTCGAGTTTTTCGTAATTATTCTTGTATTCATTGATATTCAAACGGTTAAAGAAATCCAGCATCATTCCGTAATTTCCGCTGAAGAAACTTAAAATCGCAGCCAAACAATAAAAATGGCATTCGACATTATGCTGTTTCAGTTTTTCATTGCCGTATAAATCGATTACTTGGCAGCATAACTGAAAGCCGTATTGAAATGCCGCCGTTACATTGGATTTTTCTATTATGTCAATGAACAAATCAAGCAAGATTTTGTGCTGTTCTTCGTTTAAACTGTCGAACGCAATGATAACACTGTTCATCATTGCAAAACCGAAATCATCGGTTGTTCCGCTGCGGATAAAATCGAGGACGATTAATGAATGGAAATATTTTAATTCTCCCGGCGAAAGATGTTTATAAATGAAATGACGGTCTTCCTCATCTTGAAAATGAATATAACCGCAGCGTTGAGTTATAAAATTTTTGCAGTCTCTTACTATTTGCTGGAACACAAAATTTTCAAGCTTCATAATTTCCCTTATCTTGATTCCTCTTACGCCTGCCGGAAAGCATGATAAAAGCTGAAGAAATGATTTGGATAAAGAAGATTTGTTTTTCAGCAGAGATTCGGTAATGTTGAAATTCGGCGCAAAAAGCATCGATGCGCAATCCGTATCAAAAATCAGTTTTCCGTTGTTATATGAGATAACCTCGTTATTGTACCAGTTTTGCAGAATATGTTTCATTACTGCCGCATGACCGTTTGATTGACGGATTAAAACATCGGCCGCCTGCAATGTTTCTGCGCTGCTGCAGCGAAAAGAAGCCGCAATCATTTGCGATGCATTGGTTCTTGACAATGCGGGCAGTCTTATTTCCGCAAAAGATACACTGCCCAAATCGAGTTTTTTTTCAATTTTGTCTTTATTGTCTTCCGATACGGAAAGTAAAAATAGTAAATGATTGCAATGCTCCGAAAGGTAGCGAAGAATTTTCAATTCTTCATTCATTTCGGGGGTAAGACCGGATATATAGATAGTTAGTATTCCGAAGTTGTCGGTAAAAAAACGCAGAATACTTGCTGTCAAATAAAAGAAGCAATGACGAAAATGAACATTAACCAATGCAGTGTTGTTTTTATCTTTTGTATGCTGAGGATAACTGTTTTTTAACTCCGGAAATAAGTGCAGATACGGTTCGATGTCTTTCTCTTGTTTCAGAAAATCAATGAATTTCGTTTTTTTTCCGTTTGCTTTTATGCAGGCAATAATTTGATTGATCAATATCAGCATTCCGTGAAACGGGAAGTTGTCGCCTGCAGGTGAGAAATCGGTACTGAAATAATATCCGCCGAGTTTGTTTACATTTTCATTGAATATTTCCAGAAATTCTTTTTTACCGCAGCCTTTTTCGCATTTCATAAAAACTATGCGATTTTCTGCCAATGAAATATGTCTGCAGTACCAATCAAGTTCTTCCAGCTGCTCTTTATATCCAAAAACTTTTTTCGTAAGTTTGAAAAGACCGCAGTCTTTTATACCGGGAACAAATTTTACTCCGGGTTTCAATCCTTCCAAATCAAAACAAAGAGCGGATACCGTTTGATAGCGGTCTTCCGGATCCTTCTCAAGTAGTTTCATTATAATAGCCGAAAGCCATTCGGGAATTTCTTTTTTTATAAGATGCGGCTCTGTCGGTTTTTCAAAGGCCTGCGCATAAAGCAGTTTTTCGGGAACCGATGATTCAAAAGGATATTTTCCTGTAAACACAAAGTAGAACATTATGCCTAATTGGTAAAACGAAGTACGCAGATCGGCAGCTTTGCATGTTTTGCCGGTCATTTCGGGTGGAAGATATTTTAATACATCTAATGTATAATGATGACTTCCCGGCAAGTATGTTTCGTTGTTGTTTAATACAACGGTATCGCCTAATGCTAAAAAGATAATTTTTTCGTTGCTGTTGCATAGAAGCGTTTTGTCGAGTCTGATTCCGAAATGCATTATGCCTTTTTTCTGTAATTCTCCCAAAGCTTCCGCAGCAATTTTAAATAAATGGATTTTATCATCCATTGACAGCTGCTGTGTTTCCAATAACCTGTTTAAGAATAAACCTTCGCATGACTCATAAATTATTATGCCGTGTCCATTTTGTGCATTTGGCAAATGAAGCGAAACTTTACAACCGATAAGCTGTGCGGTTTCGTATTCGCGCTTTAAATGCTCTATTTCGTCATCAAATAAATGTGCGGTTTCAGATTGCTTTATCAGTACAATGGCGTTGTCAGATTTTCTGCGTGCCCAATAAAGAGACTTGCCGGAAAATATTCCAAGTGATTCTACAATAAGATATTCAGGCAAAATATCCATGTTTTCTTCCTCAAATTTTGAACTGTTCATATATAAAATACGGAAATAAAACTTTTTATTATACAATAAATGCCGGCAGCAAGATAAAAATCTTTTAAAAATCGGAGATTTTAAAAATTAGGAATCAAAGAAAATATTGGAACTAAAAAAGATTTTTGTTTTTGGCATGTCGTTTATAAATCTACCAAATCGGAATATGCCAAAACCGTAATACCGGATTGATTTGTGACTTCCATGAAATAAAAGGACTGAAATGCAGCTGTATCGCTTGATTCTCTGTTTGCTTTATCTGCAAATTATATTTTCTATAAATGCGGTTTCTTATGACGAACTTTTTCAGGGGTATCTAAAAAACGATTTGGACGCGCAGAAGCTGCAGTTGGAATTGGACGCTGCCCGCAGTAATTTGCAATTGTTTTATTATAAAGATCTTGTCGAATTCAAGCTCGGAATACCAAACGGAAAATTTACGTTTTCAAAAGATGAAGTATCGCTCGATTTTACGCCTGAATTGTCGTTGAAATTCCCCGAATGGAGAAATACTTCATTTTCGTTTCAATTTCCGACTGCCATTCCGATTGCAGCAGCAGCGGATGATTCGTATGTTCCCGATGTTCATATCAGCGCACAGACGGATATTTTCCCTTTTAAGAAGAAAATAACGGCAAAGGATGTCGAGCGTGTTTCGCTGAAGCGGACCATTTTGGAAAAAGAACGTTCCGTTGCTCAGCAGATTTCCGTAGTACGCACATCATTTCTTTCCTTATTAAAAGAAGTTTTTCAGGCTAAATATAATGTCGATGAGGCAAATGTCGATCACAACGATGCGATACGAGATTTAAGGTTGGCGCAGCTGCAGGGATACGGGGAGGACAGTTTGGAATTCAAAAGATTGAATCTTGCCGTATCGAAAAAACTGCGGCTTATCAACGAAAAAACGCGGGAGTATCAGCAGAAACTTCAGCGTCTTGCGGCAGAATGTGCAATGGAAATCGATGAGCTGCCCGTCGATATTCCCGAAGCCGAACTGCCCGATATACAATCTTTAACATTGCGGCGTTATAAAGAGTATGAAAGTGCGGTTTATGCAAAATATAAAAACGATTTGGAACGGAAGGTGTCAAAAAATGAAAAAAATTTTTATCTGGCGGGTACGGTCGGTTATGAAGCTAAAACGGGTAATGATAAAACAGATAATAATAAGTACACTACATCTTCAAAATCTCACTATATAGAGCCGGGACTTTCCGCGAGTTACAATGGATTTTCCGCAGGAGTCGGGGTAAATATTCCGATTACTCAAAACAGCTCTCCGGAGCTTACTTTTTCGATGGAGTGGTCGCCTTTTACTATTGCGCAGACACGTTTGGAAAATAAAATTATGACATTGAAAGAAAAAGGCGATAGCCTTGATATTGCCCAGACCGTTAAAAATTTTAATACGAAGTTCGATGAGCTTCTGCTGAAAAAAGAAACGTTGGAATGGCAGCGTGATACTTACGAAGCGGAAGAAGAATTGTATATGCAGCAGGCGCAGGAGTATGAAAAACGGTATAATGCCGGTTATATTTCCGAATCAGAGTATGAACGAGGAATTATTGAATACCAAAGTGCAGTTACGCAGAATTTATTGGGAAAAATAGAACGGCTGATTTTTGTTTCCGAAACGGCTGCTCTTTTTTTGCCGGAAGCTGATATTATCGAAGGAGAATAGAATGCGTTTATCATTGAAACATAAAATTTTGTCTTTTACGGTTTTGTTTGTTGTTGCGGTAACGGTTTTGTGCGTGGTTATTCATAAATCAATACGAAAAAAACCGACTGTCGTGAAACTGAATGTCCAGAGGCAGACAATAAAAAATGTAATCGATATTTCGGGGAATATTTCGGCTGCAAATTCGCAGAAATTAATGGCATCGAGCAACAGTATCGTGGAATATGTTTTTGTAAAGGAAGGCGATTTTGTAAAAAAAGGAATGCCTCTTGTATGGATGGACAGTTTGGAGGAGGATTACAATTTAAAAGTTGTGGATCATAATATTGAAGAACAGCGCATTAACGGTTCAAAGAAAAAGCTGGAATTACTGTTGGCAGAACGCAAAGTGAAAGAAAAAAAATTGCGTGATAAGCAGCTTTCCGCTCGTTTCGACGGAATAGTGGCGAGCTTGGACTGCAACCCCGGTGACTATTTTGAACAGGGGTCGAGTTATTTCGGTGAATTGATAGACAGAAGTTATCTGGAAGCAATAGTCGAAATTCTTGAGGATGATGTGCAGAAATTGAAAATCGGTCAGCGAGTGGTTTTTTCTTTTCCGGCAATAGAGGGAGAGGAAATCGAAGGGTATGTCAAATCATATCCGGCAGTCGGAGATATTACCGACAGAGGTGCTACGGTTGTAAAGACAAATATAAGAATTGATAATCCGCCTGATTATCTGCTGCCCGGATATTCGTTTACCGGAGAAATCTATGTAAAAGAACCCGAAGATGTACTTACATTAAAAAATGAAGGTATATTGTTTAAAAAAGGCGAAACTTTTGCGGAACGTTATACCGAAGACGGAGGTACGGAATTGGTGCGTGTAAAAGTTGAGCCGCTGACAAAAGGTGTCGTAAAAGTTTTGGAAGGATTGGGCAATACAGATGTTGTGAAAGCGCAACGGGAAATCGGGCAGGGCAACCAAAAGCGTGGCGGAGGTCCCGGCGGACCGCCTCCGAGAAGATAGCGGAAGTGAAATTATGAGTGAAACAAATGAATTGGTCAGACTTCAGGATGTATGGAAAATATTTTCAATGGGAGAGTCAAAGGTTCAGGCCTTGCGCGGAATTAATCTTTCGATTATGCGCGGCGAAATATTGTCTATAATGGGACCGTCCGGTTCGGGAAAATCTACCTGTATGAATATGATAGGCTGCCTTGACCGTCCTACGGAGGGACAGGTTATTATCAATGGACGCAATACCGCAACGATGAATGAAAATGAGCTTTCTCTATTCCGTAATAAAACAGTCGGTTTTGTTTTCCAGCAGTATTTTTTACTGCCGAATTTAAATGTTCTGGAAAATGTAATGCTTCCGTTGCGCTATCAGAAAATTCCTATTGAAGAACGCCGAATGCGCGCTGAAGAGGCACTCGTGCGCATAGGATTAGGAGATAGACTTACTCATAAACCGAATGAACTTTCCGGAGGGCAGCGTCAGCGTGCCGCAATTGCAAGAGCTACAATTACAAAACCGGCGCTTATTTTGGCAGATGAGCCGACCGGCGCATTAGACAGTGAAACAGGGCATTCGGTGCTGGATTTGTTTCGAGAAATAAATTCCGAAGGCACAACGATTGTCATTGTTACGCATGATATAGAAATAGGAAGGACTGCCGCACGAATGGTGCGTATTAAGGATGGGCTTTTGCAGGAGGATTAAAATGATGGAAGACATTATTAATGCGATACAGTCATTTCTTACGAATAAGACACGAAGTATTTTGTCGCTTTTGGGAATTGTCATCGGTGTTGCTGCCGTAATAATGGTTACGGCAATAGGGGAGAGTGCTTCCGCTGATGTAAAATCAACAATTTCACAGTCCGGTTTGGATATGGTAAATATTCGTGGCGGATATATGCGAAAAATTCGTGCTCTGCAGTTTGATGAAACAACAAGACGTGAAATTCTTCAAACTATTCCCAATGTGAAAAATGTTTTTTATAAGAATGAGATAAACGGCAATATTAAACGCGGGAATATCGAAGGTTCCGCTACGATTGGAGCTGTGGAACTTGATTTTATGGAAGAAAGTAAACTTGAGCTTGATTACGGGCGTTATTTCGAGGAAACTGACGATGAATTGGGAGCGTTGTGCGCAATTATCGGACAGGGAATCGCAACGAGCTATTTTCCCGAAGGTGAGGCACTGGGGAAGAAACTTACCATAACTATAAGAAAAGCAAGATTTTCATTGGAAGTTATCGGAGTTTTATCGACATCAACATCAATATTTGAATCATCGGATAGTTCTGTTTATGTAACGCGCGGTTTTTATAAACGAAGAATTAAACCTAATCCTATCGCAGATTCAGTCGTTGTGCAGGCTGTATCAAACAAATATTCGGTTGCCGTGGAAAATGCAATAAAGGCGTTTGCAGAAAAGAAAACAGGCGAAAGTGATACTTTATTTATAATGTCAATGCAGACAATGCTTGAAAATTACGAAAAGACGACTGCGACGTTGAATTTGTTGTTATCAGGAGTTGCGGCAATTTCACTGCTTGTAGGCGGAATCGGAATAATGAATATAATGATTGTTTCTGTTACTGAAAGAAAACGTGAAATCGGCATTAGGAAAGCATTAGGTGCTTCGCAGGCAGATATTCGGAATCAATTTTTAATCGAATCGGCTATGCTGTCGTTAATCGGAGGAACAATCGGAATTTTGGTTGGAACGTTATTAAGTTTTATTGTAGTGAAAGTTTTGGGATGGAAATTTTCACTTCCTATAAATGCGGCAGTAATTTCTTTTATATTTTCGGCATTTGTAGGAATATTTTTTGGGCTTTCGCCGGCAATGAAAGCAGCAAGGCTTGACCCTGTGGCAGCACTTGCGAGTGAGTAGTTGGTTTTATTGGGGACAGACCCTAATACCAAAATAGGATAAGGGCCTGTCCCTTATATCAATCAGGAAAGTAATTCCCCTTGTCAATATCTTCCCAGACTTCGTAAAACGGATAATCCACAGCACATTTTGCAAGCCCTGCACAAACAGCATTCTCCTCGATGTAAACAAAAACACGTACCAGAT
>JAFLVQ010000059.1 GCA_022508205.1 Spirochaetales bacterium | reverse complement strand
CGGCATAAAATTGCATTATCGACAATTTGTTTGATATACGCAAAGAAACTAAGAGCGCAAAATAGGTATTGATGAATTAAAGCAGGATTATAAAATCGTAAGCTGAATTGAAGAAAATCTGCAATTCAAAACCGTTGTCCGGTTGAGCCGTAAAAGCCGAACATTTGAAATGGCATCCGCCACGATTGAAATTAAATCGGAATGGATGCCTTTATTTTTACATTATCTTTCCGTCATATTGTTGCTATTTTTATGCAGATACAATCGAAAGCGTTATCCGAAAAATCAAGTCTTTTGCAGTGGGATTTCATATTGCAGGATAATATTCGTCATATTAAAAGTTGCCAATAGGAACAATTCAGTAGCTAATCGCATAATATTCAATCAAATAGGTATTTACAATACAATCTTTTAATGCTAAAAATGGCGCAAAATATTTAATAAATAGATTTATTAAATCTATTTTTATAAAACACATGTTAACGGAGGAAATACACATGAAACTTACAAAACGGAAAAGCCGCAGGAGCGCATTTGCTGCAATGCTTGCGGTGGGACTTGCAGTACTGTCGGCGGGATGCCAGAGCGTTCCCATATCCTACACGGAACCGGCGCGGCTGGACATGAGAAGAATCAGCAAAATCGGGATTATTTCCAATGATTCCGAAGCAGCGGCACAAATCTCAACGGAACTGGTAAACACAAGCGCATATACTATTGCAACGAGAGACGAAGTAAACGAACTGCTGCTTTGGCAGCGTCAGCAGAGACTTTTGCGTGATGCCATAGAAACAAATGCCGAAGATATAATAAAATCGTACAGCGAAAATGAGATGAGAGCAAATACAAGCTATCAGAAAAAGCCTCTCAAAATATCCGGCATAGTCACAGAAATCAAGCAGCATGCCGTACGTCTTGGAGTCGGTAATGACTCGGTCGATGTGTACATTGAAAAATCGGAAATCGGCAAAGCCGCTGCACTGGCAAAAGGTACTTCGGTAATTATGGTGGGTATATGCTATGGGCTTGATGTTCCCGACCTTAGGGACATGGGCGAACTTTTCAGTATTTTGGGAGGCGGAAAGCATGTCAATATTGCAAACGCAATGTTCTACGCTCCCGAATACGAAGGGGTTGATGCGCTGCTTACATTGGAAACGACTCCCCGAACAAACATTGAATCCAGAGATGTAGAGAAAAAGAAACCCGTACTCAAACCGGACGGCAGCGTTCTTAAAGACGATGAAGGAAAAATTATCTACCGAAGTGTAAAAATAACAGAGTTCAGAAAAATTGCGTCGGTAACCATAGCGTATGAACTTGTCCGCTTTGACGAATTACTCATCGGTAGGGACGAAGTAACAGGACATGCCCAAAGCACTTATGAGGAAAATAGATCAAAACTGCCGAGTGACGATTCGCTCATATCTTCTGCAAAAAAGCGACCTATTAAGAAAATCATCAGCGACATGATACCGACAGAGCGTACGCTTTCGGTGAAACTTATAAAATCGAACAGTAAGGACAAGGAAGTCAAAAATGCAATGAACGAAGCAAAAAAATTAGTCAGTGAAAAAGATTATGCAGGTGCCGCAGAAGCATACGGCAATCTGTATGCCAAGACAAAAGATTTTGCGGCAGGTTACAATCAGGCAGTTCTTACAGAAGCAGCGCAGGGTACGGATAAGGCAGTTGTTCTGATGGAAGCACTTGCGGCAAGCAGCGGAGATCCTCAGGCTCAGTCGATGTTAGCTGAAATGCAGCGACGCAACGCCGCTAACCAGCAGTCTGCCGAACAGCTGAAAAAATAATAAGACCTCGAATGGTCAAAAAAGCGGTGTGCGTGCCAAGCGTACACTGCTTTTATCCGAAAGGTTTTTCTTTGCGGCGGGATTTCATATTGTTATGGAACGGTCTGTACACTTTTCTCCCCCGTCGCAATTTCTTCCCGCCGTCAGAACCTGAACGCGATTCCCGCCTGTTTCAGTACGGCGTTCGCGTTGAGCGCGAACATTTTGTCGGCAAGGTCGATGAAAGGTTTCTGCTGTTCGGGCGTTGCGAGCGGAATGGACTGCTCCGCGCTGCCGTTGAGCCGCAAAAGTTCCGGCACTGCGAATCGCACACGCTCCATGAGTGCGTCAAGGGAGCCACTTTCAAGCGCAAGTCTGGGAACATCGTCGCTGGTGGCGACCCAGACGGCCGCCTCATTGTCCCACGTCATGTTCACAAGATAGGTCATGCTCTCCTCCTTTCAGTTTGCTATTGTAAGGTATATTTCCATGAAAATCAACTCTCGTTCCACGTCCCCGCGCGTCACCCTTTTTCCCCCGCCGTCAGAACCTGAATGCGATTCCCACCTGTTCTGTTTCAATACGGCGTTCGCGTTGAGCGCGATCATTTTGTCGGCAAGGGTGATGAGGGGCTTCTGCTGTTCGAGCGTAGCGCGAGTTCATAACGGCGAGCAGATAGCGCAGGTCAACTGCGGCGGAAAGCGTCTCCATTTCCGCGCGGGTGCGCGTGCTGCAATGCAATTCATCTTCAAAACAGTTGCGATTGTCGGTTTATTTTCGCTACATAATTCTTTCTTGTATTTTCAATATTTTGCAAGCATTACAATGCCGGTTCGTGATTCCTACTGCTTGGGTTTTTACTGCAAAATCCGCATGACATGCTGCTGATAGAAAAATAGCTCATTCCGCACCATTTGCAATAAAATTTTGACTTTTCGCTGCCTTCATACAATTCATGCTTTTTGCCGTTCGGGTTTTTACTGCAAAAGCCGCGTGACATGCTGCCGATGGAAAAGTAGCTTATTCCGCACCATTTGCAATAAAACCTTTCACTCATTTTCACTTCCGTTCTGCTAAATATTTGTCGCTTCTATAAAAAACATCTTATCTTACCCCCCCCCCCCCGCATTTGTCAAGAAAAACAGCATTTTTTTACGGTGGGATGTATCTTTTTGACAAAAATCCTTTCAATCGAAATCTGTCGCCGCTTGTCCCCGTCATTTCATCTTTCATAATAGATGAAATTAACTGATTGTGATACACTTTCCCTATGCAAGCGATTTCTTCAATCTTGATTTCCGATTTTACAACGGCAGTATGGCGCAATTATGCGGAAATGGGGCGATGCTTTCCGTGGCGTGAAACATCCGATCCGTATGCCGTTATGGTAAGCGAATTTATGCTTCAGCAAACGCAGACGAACCGTGTTGTTTCCAAATACGAAGCGTGGCTTGCGCATTTTCCCGATGTGCAGTCTGTGGCAAATGCTGCGCTTTCCGAAGTTCTTTCGCTGTGGAATGGACTTGGTTATAATCGTCGGGCAAAATTTTTGCATGAATCGTGTCGGAAAATTTGTGCCGAATACGGCGGTGTTCTGCCATGCGATGCACAGCTTCTGGATGCACTTCCGGGAATTGGGTCGTACACTGCGCGGGCTGTAATTGCGTTCGCGTTCAATAAGGCGCAAGTGTTTATCGAAACAAATATCCGTTCGGCATTTATCGATTTCTTTTTTTCCGATGCAGTTTCAGTCTCGGATGCTGAAATTCTGCCGCTTATCGAACAAACTCTTGATCGGGAGCGCCCGCGCGAATGGTACTATGCGCTTATGGATTACGGAGTTGCCGTCAAGCGAAAAGCGGAAAATCCTTCGCGCCGAAGTTCATCATACGCAAAGCAGTCTAAATTTGAAGGTTCTTTGAGGCAAGCGCGCGGTGCAATTCTTCGTCAGCTTTCTCGAAACGGAACAATTTCGCTTACGCAAATCGCCGCTGCCGAACATATCGACATGGAACGCCTTTTTTCCGCAGCTCAGAAACTCGTCGAAGAGCAGTTGATCCGCAAGTCGGGTGAAGCGTACTCGTTTTGCTGATGCCGAATCTCAAGCGAGATCAAACTGCCGCAAATCTCAGCACTTCTTTTTGAAATAAAAAGTTAATACGTTTTTCCAACCCCCACACCCCACCCTTGAAATTTTGGATCTACAACAGTAGAAATTTAATATGTCTTATAGACCCTTTGACATTGTACAACGGTACTGTCTGCTGCGATTTTCTGCAATTGCTGCATATAAAACAATCGAATTCAGCGTTTTTTTCATAGTTTTGTCCAGTAAGACTTAGGGTTTGCAATCTGCAATTGCTGCATCATATCCGTCATAGTAAAATCAGTCAATGACAAATACTTTTTTTTCTTCATTGCGAGCGTGTCCGTAGCATATTTTCCTGCACGTTTGTATGATAAAGTCTTTCGGAAAGATCGCCGTACAACAGAAATCGGACAGAAAATAAAATCGTTGAGATACGAAATTTTCAGGTACAATTCCATTCGATTCTTTCGCCTATTTTGTGAAACTGTTACGGCAGGAATTTTGACGGAATGCAAACCATTCTTTGTTTGTAATTTTTATATCCGTTTTTTTCAAATCATCCGTTTTGTCAAACCGTTCAAGCAGAAGCAGACCTTTCAGTGCAATATGATATGCGCCGTTTGCATCTGCATCTTTCGGAAGTACTGCATCAGCCCCTTTTTTCTCTTCTTCCCGAGAATCGAAGAATGTTCCGTCCGGTGCTTTTACAGGGGAAATAATATAGTCTTCTCCTGTATTTGCATTGTTGTTGCGCATTTGCAGAACAAGAACGAATGCACGGTATAACTCATCATAAAACTGTATTACACTTTTTCCCTTGAGAGATTCTTCTGCTGCGCCGTACTTAAGAATTGCATCTAATACAGTTTTCCCGTGGTTCCATGCAATGTTGTATTCGTTAAAAAGTTTCTTAAGCAGCTGCGTCGGTTCAACGTTACGGTATGAATTTGTTTTTGCGTCATACTTGATTCTTTTGCCGTACGAGTAAACTGTCCATTCGGTTTGCTTCATTCCCTCTTTTCCTGTGATTGCGAAATTTTTGTAATCGAATGTAAACGCAAATGAATCTGTTTCTTTGTCGTAGCGAACAGCGGAAAATCGCACAAAGAAATCCCTTTTTTTTGAAACATTCGTCAGACTTTTTAATTCAAAGATGTTTACAAACCCGGTTTTCGGATCGATTTTCGATGTATAACCGGCAGGAACGTAGAACAGGAAACCCGACTGTTTGCCGAGTTTCTGGAAACTTTCAAATTTTTCCGCAAGCTGATAACCGTTGAGTATTCCGCCCGCATCCGATACGGCTCTGTTCTTGAACGTAAGGTAATTGAGCTTGTCGATAAGTGCACGTTCAAATTTTTGGTATACCTGTTTTTCGACACGGAACCGACCGCGCTTAAAGCCGAAGTTCAAGTCTTCCATTACTACGATTGCATTATACTCCGTCATCATCGAAGCAATCTCATGGATTACGGCTGAAAGATACCCTTCTTTCAGTTCCGCAATTTTGCCGATTGTTTTCCAGCTCTTTCGTGCGGTATCACGCTCTTTTTCGCGTTGGCAGAGCTTTTCGTGATAATTGACAGTACGCGTTTTTGCGCCGTTCATGTAGGCAACCTCAAGTGTATTAAACGACTTTTGCTTTATAATCTCTCCTTTGCGGTTTATCAGCGTCAGATATATCAAATTTCGCTCCCCCCGATCGAGCCCGATGATGTTTACATTCGGATTGTTTTGCAAAAACTTACGGACGCGCTCATTCATCCACCTGTTTTTATCGCTTCCTTTGAAATTGATTGTAATGGGAACATGAAACAGAAATTTCGGCTGTGTATAATGTTTATCCTTGATAATTTCATGCTTCACATCTTTTATAATGACATCTTCGTTATCGAGCAGTTTTTTTGCGTCGTCGGAAAGTGTTCCGGTTAATTTTCCGTTTGCATATTTAAACAGTTCGTCATGCACGGATTCGGCAATCGACATTCCGCTTTTTGTTGTACGGTTTACCATTTTTTCTCCGACTCTGTGAACAGCGGGATTTTTTACTGCGGTCTTGCGGTAAAAAAGCTCTGCTTCACCGTTCAGTTTGAAAACAATATCTTGCAGGTTTTCCTCGCTGAACAACGCTTTCCAGTACAGTGTGTGGAGATTCGGCGTACCTTTTGCATTCGGTTTGAAATCTTTGCTGTAAATTTGAAAAAGGTAAAGTGAATTGTTTTCGACCATTTTTTCAACTGCGGAAACCGGAATATCTATAAATGTGATTTTGTATCCCTGTTCGGAAATTTCCCGGTAAAATTCGCTGATGTCGTTGTAAGATTTCGTGTCGGAAAATGCGAAATTGAAATTTTTCCAATCGGGATGACGGGCGATAGCTTCTTTAAAGAAGTCAATCAATGTGTGGCAGGAGTCCAAGTCGAACGTTTCGCCTTTTGTACATTTCCCACTTTTATAAATCTCCAAAATCGTTTGCGGCGGATTGTATTGCTCCATTCCTTTTTTGGAGAAAAATACCTTCGGAAGCATTTTGTTTGGGCCGGGAAGCAACTTATACACCATTTTTTGGTAACACGGTTCGTTTTCGGTTTTTTCGATGCCGGTAAATTTCGGCTTGTGCTTTGTATTCATAATTCCAAGATAGTAGTTGCCGTCTTTCAGGAAAATAACACACATGTTGTCATTTTCTTTGTTTAAATCCCATCCGTCAGCCAAAGTCGGGTTTTCAAAAGTAAGTTTGTATTTGCCGGTGTTAAGCACTTTTTTTGTCAGATAATTTCTGACTTTATTATAGAGAGAATTTACTTCGGAAAGTGTTTGGTACGCTTCGTCGAATATTGAGTAAAACTCCGTGTCCTTGTCCGCGTCCGCGCTTACATTCAGTGGTTTCAGACGATGAACACACTCCAGTATACAGTCAAGGTATGCTTTTATCTGTTCGACAGCCTTTTCGTTGTCTTTTATCGGACTATCGCCGAGATATGCCAAATATTCTTTCATGGAGCTGTATGTTTCTTTTGCACGGGTTTGAAAATCGCAGACAGCGCAGAATGACTCATTCTCTTTTGTCCGTCCGGCATTCGGATCCTTGTATCGGGTTTTAAAGTAGTCGCTCATTCGCACGGAAGTCGTTTCGATTCCGTTTTCTTCCGATGAAAATTCCAGTGCCTTATTCAGTTCCGCAAAACTGAATTCCCCCTTGCGGCTGCTGCTGTCTGCGTCATTAACCTCTTGTTTCCATCGTGTTTTTTCCTGTTTCGCAAAAGGCAACGCATCCGCATAGGCGTTCATGCGCCTTTGCAGTTCATCCCAATGACCAAACAAAACCCGAGAAACAAATGTCAAATCTTTTGCATTCACAAAGATATGCGCAAGCAAATCATTGCCTGCGTTTTCGGTCATTTCATAAAGCTGTGCACTATTTTTGAATACATTGTTTTCTTTATTAAGTCCAAGCACTTTTGTAAATTCGTCGATTTTCGCAATTAGGTCTTCATCATTTTTAATCTCATCAATTACAAACGACATTGTGCTTCTGTCACTGAGAATCTGCTTGAAAAGCGGAATCATTTTCTTACGTTTCTGCTCCGAAGTGTGCTGCTGATAGTACAAATTGGCGAATTCGTTTATGCCGCGTATTTTTTTCTTTCCGTCGTTGTCGGAAACTCCCCCGATGATTTGATTGTAAAAATCTATTCCGTCCTGCGTCAGAACTGCGTTGAATTCTTTTGCCGAGAAAACGGCTTCGAGTGTTTTCCCGCCGAGGATGTCTTTGAGCTCTTCTTGCGCCTGCCGCAGGACTTCGGGGCATTTTTTGTTTAGTTCCCGGTACGTATCGGCATTTTGTATAAATTTCGGGAAGTTGTCATTTACGATTCTGTGCGGAACAGAAGTAATGATGTCCTCCTTTGCATATACGTTTTTTCTGTTCTCCTGAAATCCGGTAAAATATGTTGAAAATCGGTTGAATATTTCCACTGCGGATAAGTTCAATCTATCGGTTGCATTTGATTCAAAGAACGGCGGCAAAAGTTTTTTGAATAAATCTTTCGGCGTCGGTGCGGTAAGCTGATTGAAACGCGTATCCTTTTCAAACAATGCCGCAATCTGAGTACGCATTTTGTGCTGTTCTTTTTCCAGCGGCTTATTGAACATTTTGTTTTTTCTGTATTCTCTGAGTGCATGTTCCAGATTTGTCCAGTCGAACTTTGCGTTTCGCAAAATATTTTCAATGAAATACCGGTGGTAATTATCAATAATGCATTTCACGTCTTTATAGTTTGCCGCACGTTTTTCGTCATTTGTCAAAAGACCGTCTTTTTCAATATGTTCAAAAGTTTTTCCTTGCGGAATAAGTTCAAATCTCAGTGTTTTTGAAACCGGATAACCGTTTTTTTGGCAGTGAAAATCGGTAAGTAAATCCATGTATGTCTCCTAAATGGTATTTTTTCCCAAAATTGTCAGTTGAATAAATTTTTCTGCCGCTGCTTTCCAATTTCCGCATTACTGTGCATAAAAAAATACTGCCGTTCTAAAAGAACCGCAGTATTTTTTTCTATTGCCGAAATTGCTATACCTTGAACTGGTCGATCTGGCTTGTAATGCGGTAGATTGAGTCGGAAATAGACGTTGCGATATTCAGCAGCGAATCATCAACTTCTTCGATTGTCTTTACGCTGCCTTCGATTGTTTTAAGCGATGTATGCACGGATTCCGCCGATAAATGAAGATTTTCCACATCATCGATAATTTTGCCGCACGCATTGTTGACATCGTCCGACGCGTCTTTTACTTTGCCGGCAGCATCATTCATGTAGCCGAGCGACTCGCTGATTTGCTTGGAACCTTCCGACTGTTCTTCCATCGAAAGTTTGATTTGACTTACCAAATCGCCTGTTTCCTGAATCTTTTCGGAAACGCTTGTAAACACCTTGTCCGAAACATTTGACGCTTCGACAACATTTGAAATTGATTTGAGAATTGTCATCAGCTGGGCACCGATATTCTTTGACTGTGCCGATGAATTTTCCGAGAGTTTTCTGATTTCGTCCGCGACAACCGCAAATCCTTTGCCCGCGTTTCCGGCGTGCGCCGCTTCAATGGCCGCATTCATGGCAAGCAGATTTGTTTGACTTGCAATCGATGAAATAACATCGTTTGCATCATTGAGCATTTTAGACTGCTGTTCAATGTTTTGAAGCTGTTCATTTACTTCGCGCTGTCGCAAAATTCCTTTGCTCACATCTTCTTGAAGCACATTGAATTCCTGTGCCATTTTTTCAATGGAGATCGAAACCGAACCGATGTTTCCAATCATCTGCGTAACCGCACTCGAAGCATTCTGCATCCCGCTGTTCTGCGTTACAAGAAGTTCATGCAGCTGCTGTATGGAATCCGAAATTCCGTCTACGGCAGTTGATGTATTTTTAATCAGCATATTTTGATTTTCGATTTCGGTTTTGGCACTGTGAACATTGCCGATCATTTGATCGACAAATGTCGTGTTTTCCTGAACTATTGTACCGAGATGGTCGCCGTAACTTAAAAGATCTCCTTTTGTTCCCTTGATTTCACTCACGATTTTTTGGAGTTTGTCACAGAATGCGTTAAAATGTGTAACAAGAAAGCCGATTTCGTCGTGGACAAACAAATCGCATCGCTTTGTCAGATCGGCTTCGCCGGTTGCCATTTCCTTGAGTGAATTCGTAACACTTCGGATTCGCCACATAAACCAGCGCACAAACAAGTAGCCTATGAACGACAGTATAATTGCCAGGATGATTGCAAACGGTGTAATAATGCTTGTCGCTCTTTTAATTGTTTCCGTAATGGATTCAAGCGACTTTGCTACGAACAGAATCCCCGTTACTGCTTCGTCTTCACCCGCAAGCGGAATATACACCGAAACGTAGTCTTTGCCGGTAGCAGCGATTGAGTTTCGCCCGATGTACTGTTTTCCCTGTTTTAAAACTTGATTTACGATAACTTGATTTTCAAGCCTCGTCCCGATAATTTTCGTACCGTTGCTGTCGACAAGTGATGTATCCACGCGAAGATCTTCCCTGAATACCGTACATTCGGCATCGTAACTGTTTTTTACCTGTTCCACGAGCAGATCATTCGTCAAACTGTAACCGAGTATAATAGTTCCCACAAGGTTTTCTCCGTCCATCAGCGGAACAGCCGAAACCATTGCGTACGGAATATCGGAAAACTGCTCAAATGCCCATGATTTCTTTCCCCGAAGTGCCTTTGAAACAGCACGAGAGCCGGACACGTTTGCCGCCGAAACGTCGTACGTCCAAATTGTCATTCCGGAATCGTTTGTAACGGCGTAAAAGTCTGTGTCTGTATCGGAAACACGCGCTTCCATCAATGCGGCAAGTTTTGCATGGTCATTTTGAACGGCATCCACAATCTCCTTGTCGCGCGCGTAGATTGTACTGTAACCGTCGATACAGCTTATCCAATCGTAAAGCGTACGCTGAATTCCGTCCGAAGTAGCCAAAAGTCCTTCATTTGTAATCTGTTCGACTTCATGATTAAACACCGCAAGTGCTACACTGGACACCAAAAGGCTTGTGAGCATGATAAATCCCGCAATGATAAGGAGCAGTTTTGTTTGAATCTGCATATCCTTTTTACTCGTTGCTGCAAGGTGACTAAGTCCTTTTTTCTCTTTCATTTTTCCCCCTATTAATTTTTAATGTGTATTTTAATTTGACAGATGAGACTTGCGCAGAAGTGCGGAGAATTCTTTTGATGTAATCTGATAGATTTTTTTGTTCAATGAAAATTCAAGCTCATTTTCAAGACCCGGTTCGTCGTTCGGTTTCCTGATGAACATAAAAATTGCAGTGGCAGTGCCGCCTTTGTTTCGTTTCATGATCAGCATGATGTCCGATGTAAATTCAAATCCGTCAACGCAGATATGCGCATCGCGTACCTTTTCGTAGATTTTCATGTCGAGAGTGCTGTTTTCGTCGAGGATACAGCACAAGTGAGAAATGTTTATATCATCAAGTTTTGCATGAAATACCGTGCCGCCTGTACTGAACGTAACAGAACTTGAACTGTCACATTTTGCACGGATATTGTTTCTTCGTCCTTTTGCACCGGTTTTTTCCATAGCGGCAACGATTGTTTTGAAATTTCCGCTTTCGTCTCCGGAGGAAAGCGCAATGCAGCCTGCCTGCGGACTGACATCACTTGCGTATTTTGTTTCAACGTCATGTATACGTTCGCGATGATCCGCCGTAAAAATCACACCGATAAGCAGTTGTTCGTTTTGCCGTCGAAGCTGTTTGATAAGTGCAAGCCAGCCGGGACTCGGTGCGTCCGCGTCGATATTGAAAAGCAAAACCGCATCCGGGAAATGCTCTGTGACAGTAGCAATATTTTCCGTCAGCGAACCGTTGCCGCGTTCTAAAATGTGCGACTCGTAGCCGAGCGTACAGAATTTTTCCATAAAGGACAACGGGATAAGTGAACTGTTGGGAGCGATGAAGAATACCTTCCGTCCGAAAATGTCAGCGTTTTTTACATTCATAATTCCACCTGATAAATAAAGTGTACGCACCGAAATCGGGGAAACGGTTCGCTTGTGTTGTTGAAATTGCAGCATACTTTTCCAGAGTGAACCGATAAAGGTTATACTCTCCCGATTTTTGTCAATTATTTTTACACATGTTACTAATATTGTCAGTAAAAAAAATATTTTACAATTGAATTATAAAACAAACAGAATTTACAGTATGAACAGGAGCAACTCGGCAATAGCTTCTTTGCCGATGCCGCAGTTCCTGTCCGCCGATTTGCGGACAAGAACTGTAAAAGAATCCTCCTGCGGGGGCAGGATTCGTTCAGTGAAACAGCAATCGGTTTTGCCGTTTTTCTATTGTGAAATGATTTTTTTCTTCGTTAAAATTGCTTTCGCTTTTACCTTTTCGTTATGCTTCCTGCTTCTTGTGATCGATGCTTTTTTTGATAAATTGAGGGTCGCCGTCGTAAACTTTTACATCGAGCTTGTTGTACGGAATTTCGATTCCCGCTTCGTCGCAAATTCGTTTTATCGCAATGAAACCTTCGTTTTTTGCCGCCAAGAAATTTTCGGGTTTAAACCAAATTGCGAGAATCATTTTTATTCCGCTGTCGTCGAATCCCTCAAACCAAACGAGCGGAGCAGGATCCGTTAAGACGCTCTTGCAGTACTTCGGTGCTTCCGACAAGCAGCTGAGAGCTTTTTCCATATCGGTATCGTATGCAACCAAAACCTGAAAATCCATTCGGCGCATGCTGAAATAGTTTGTATTACGCAAAGTCGAGTTGATGATTGTCGAATTTGGAATGCGGATCATTTGGTTGTCAAGAGTATGAATCTTCACGCTCAGCAATCCTACATCGTCCACAATTCCCGTTTCTCCCGCAACGTTGATAAGATCCCCGATTTTAAGGACTTTTTCGGCTACAACAAAAATTCCCGAAATCATGTTGCTTACCGAAGTCTGCGCCGCAAATGCAATTGCAACTCCTGCGACTCCCGCAGCACCCCAAATAGCGCTCAGCTTTACTCCGAAGAGGCTCAAAACGAACATTACGATTATAATGTAAAATATGTAGCTTATGATCTTCCTGATTATGAGTGCGCGCTGAGGCGGAAGTTTTTCTTCCGAGACTTTTTTTACTGCCCGCAAAATCAGTTTGTAGATGATTGTCATGATCAAAAGCACGAATAATATGCCGATCAGTTTAAAAAGATTGTTCCATGTCAAAAAAGATTTTAAGTAAGTCAAAAGTGGGTTTAACGCTCCGTTAAATTCGTGTACGGCATTTTCGCCGGCTTTTGTAATTTCGTTCATAATTTTTTGTCCTGTAAAAAACCGAAAGACGCAATTTCAATGGTTTTTTGGTTGATTTTTCGCTTGATTATAACGCCGTTCGATTTTTTTTGCAAATGTCTTTGATGAAGCACTTATCGCATTTTGCAGAAAGTCGAAATCAATAGCAATGCTTCGGCTTGCGCTGGGTTAAGGGACAATTTGCCGAGTAAACTCGGCGCTGTGGTTAAACTTTGTTCAAAGTTTCTGAAGTGTTAGGAGAGGGG
>JAFLVQ010000058.1 GCA_022508205.1 Spirochaetales bacterium | reverse complement strand
CAAGGAAGAAAAAATAACGTCATGCGAAATAAACGAAAAAACCAAAATCATTTATAATTCGGCGTTCAAAGGTAGCACATTACTTGCAAGCATAACAATTCCAAACAGTGTCACTACCATAGGAAGCAGTGCGTTCGAGAACTGCACATCACTTACAAACATAACAATTCCGAACAGTGTTACTACGATAGAAAGCCGTGCGTTCGAGGGCTGTACATCGCTTGCAAGCATAACAATTCCAAACAGTGTCACTGCTATAGGATTCTATGCATTCAAGGGCTGTATATCACTTACAAGCGTAACCATTCCCGACAGTGTCACTACCATAAGAAACAGTACGTTCGAGGGCTGTAAATCGCTTACAAGCATAACAATTCCAAACAGCGTCACTTATATAAGAGGAGGTACATTCGAGAAGTGCTCCTCACAATTATTGGTTATTTACGACGGAGCGGAAAGCGATTGGTATAAGATAAAATTCGAGGGTAATACCGGTTTAAAAGGCAAGACAATAGTCGGGCATAACCGCGCTGCATGGACACACACGGGAAATTAACCGACCTCGGCAGGTAACACACAAAAGCGGCAGGGCTGAAAAAAGCAGAACGGGAAATCCCCGCGCTGCTTTGTGTGTTCACTTTATTATTTTCAATTCTTTATCCGCATAACCCGAACTGTACCAAATTCCACTATCGCAAGACGGTTCTTCTCTTTGGTTAAGGTTCGTTCTTATTATCAATGTTCCGTTATCAATATTTTCACCGACGTTTTTTACATTAAAAATGTTCACATAGATTGATTCAAACTATTCAATCATAATTGTTTTTATGCCGGACAGAGGATTAGGAAAGTTTGCAGATTTTGCCGAGAAGCGCGAAGATTAAAAACATAACGAGATTTGCTGCTACAATGCTCGCTCCCGTAGGTGCCGACAGCAGGAACGAAGCGATCAGCCCGATAAAAAAACACGCTACAGATAAAACCGCCGATGAAATCGTTACACTGCAAAAACTTTTAAATACACGCATCGATGTCAATACGGGGAAAATTATAAGACTGGAAATCATCATCGCGCCCATCAAACGCATTCCGACAACGATTGTCAACGCAGTAAGCAGTGCCAATATACGGTTGTATCTTGCAGATGAAATTCCGCTTGCTGTGGCAAATGTTTCGTCAAATGTAACGGCAAATATTCGCTGATAGCACCAAATGAACAATGTCAAAACTATGATGCTTAGTAGTATCGACAACCAAACATCAAGACTGCTCAATGCCAATATCGACCCAAACAGGTACGCCGTAACGTCGGTATTCAACCCGGAAGTTACGGATGTTACCAAAATTCCTATTGCCAACGCGCTTGTGGAAATCAATGCTATTGCGGCGTCACCTTTTATGCCCGAATCGGCAGAGCTTATACGCAATAAGAAAAATGCTGCAATCAGCGAAACGGGAAGCGAAATTACCAAAGGAGCGACATTCAGTGACATTGCAATTGCTATTGCACCGAATCCTACATGGCTCAATCCATCACCAATCATCGAATAACGCTTCAACACAAGAATCACTCCCAACAATGCCGAGCATAACGCAACCAACGAACCGGCAATCAATGCCCGCAAAATAAAATCGTATGAGAATAATGATACTATTTTCATCATGACGGATATACTCCCAATCGGATATGACTCGCGGTACAATCTCTTGCGCAATGTGTACATGCATGGGTGGAACACGTTTCCACCGCAGTCATTTCATTATATAAAGGCGTTTTTTTGTAATCTTCGGACGTCCCGAAAAACACTGCATTGCAATTCAAATGAAGAATATGAGTTGCATTTTGAACTGCGCGATGTATATCATGCGAAACCATTAAAACCGTAAGTCCTTCATCTCTGTTTCTGCTGCGCACTATGGAATAAAGTTCATCCGTGATAATAGGGTCAAGTCCATTGACCGGTTCATCCAACACCAAAAGCTCAGATGCGGCACAAAACGCACGAGCCAAAAGAACGCGCTGCATTTGTCCGCCGGAAAGCTCTTTAAACGATTTTTTTGTCAATTTCTCCAAACCGAGTTTGTATATTTGTTCTTTGGCTCGCTGTTTTTCGGCATTGGAATAGAACGGCAATTTATTTCGAGATACGCAGCCGGACATTATTACTTCACGGACTGTTGCGGGGAAATCCCGCTGAGCTGCATTCTGCTGACCTAAATAGCCGATGTCTTTGCAATTTTTCACAATCTCACCGCACGCCGGACGGCATAATCCGAGAATTGTTTTTACCAAAGTCGATTTCCCGGATCCGTTTGCGCCAACAATGCACAAATAATCACCCTCATTTAGTGAAAAAGAAACATCTTTCACCGCAATAAGCGAACCGTACTGTACACTTACATTTCTGCATGAGATTAACTCTTTTTTTCCCATAAAACGTTCCCTATCTCAAGCCGGCATTCAAAGACTCGGCATTTGCATACAGAGTATCGACATAAGTCATTCCCGCATCGAACTGCTGCCGAGTAAGGTTGTGAGCGGCATTCAATTCCAACACTTTTACTCCGGTACTTTCGGCAATAGTTTCTGCAATGCGGCGATTGCTTAATTCCATAGTAAAAACTGCCGGCAATTTTTCTTCCTTTATAATATTTATTAATTTTGCAACAGCTGCCGGACTGGCTTCCACTGCCGAACTGCATCCGGCAAAAGCGGCATAATATTCAATACCGAATTCCTGCGCAAAAGATTTCAAGGGGAATCTGTCTCCCATTACAATCACACGCTTTTCTTTTTTTGCCAGTACATTTTTTATTGCATTTCTTGCGTTTTCAATTTCTTCCTTATAAATAGCAGCATTTGTCAAGTAAATATCGGCCATCACAGGATTGCATTCGCTTAGTGCGGCAGTCAAAGAATCTATAAGTTGCAGCGTATTTGCGGGAGAAGTCCAAATATGTTCATCTGCTTCATGATTATGCTCATGTTCGTCTTTTTCTGCTGCAATATGTTCCATCAGTTTAAAAATATGGAGCGGAGGATTTTTCACTGTTTTCAACAACTTGTCAGCCCATTCGTCACTTTCGCCGCCGGTGTAAATAAAAATTTTCGCATGTTCAATCGCCACAATGTCTTTGGGTGACGGATCAAATGAATGAAGATCCGTTCCCGGTTTTAAAATCAGCTGCAAATTAACCGGTGTTTTCTGCATACCTGTTCTGTTCATAGAGACAGAACCTGTTCCGTTCACAGAAACGGAACTTGTTCCGTTCATAGAAGCGGCACCTATTCCGCAAACGGCGCGTGCTAAGTCATAACAGATAAAATTTGCCGCAACGACGGAAAATACGGTTGTTTCATTTACCGTTTTATTTTTATTACAAGCTGCAACAAGCATTGCGCAGATGACAATCGGTAAAATCTTTTTTATCATTTTACTTGCCTCCCTTTTTTCTGCATTCCACGCACGTTCCGTAAAATACTGTCTGTCCCAAATCCACTACAAATCCATGTTCGTTTTCCATGTGGCTGATAAATGCAGTCATTGCGTCACAATCCTGATGCAGCAGTTTTCCGCAGGTGTTGCATTTCAAATGATAATGTTTGCTGCAATCCCGCCCTTTCGGAATTCCTTGATAACAAGCGCGATTACTGTTCGGCACAACAAATTTTTTTATCTGCTTCCGTTCTTCAAAAAAAACAAGCGTTCTGTAAATTGTTGCAATCGGGATTCTCACGCCGCCGGCTATCATTTCATCGGCAATTTCTTCTGCCGTAAATTGGCGGTCTGTATGTGTTTGTAAAAGATTCAGAATAACTTCACGAGCTTTTGTATTGTTTCTCACAATGAGAATGATTATCATTTTCATTAAACAATGTCAAATCCGTAACTAAAAAAGGCTCGCTTTATAACAAAGCGAGCCTGTAGTTTGACAATTGTTTTAATTTTTTCACGGAATACCGATAATTCCGCCGCCTAACAATAAGTCTCCGTTATACACAACAGCCGACTGCCCGGCTGCCGCAGCGGAAACTCCGTTTGGGAATTCCAATTCAAAAGTTCCGTCACCTATCGGCTTCAATAGTGCCGGTACCGGTTTTGACGCGGAACGAACTTTCACTTCTACATTCAAGGCTTCTTTCGGTTCCTCAATCGATACCCAATTGCACGAACTAATTTTAATCTTACTGCGAATTGTATCCGATGCGCTGCCTACAACTACTTCATTGCGGCACGCATTAAGCTCCACAACATACAGCGGACTTCCGGCACCGATTCCCAATCCCCGCCGCTGTCCGATAGTGTAATGCCAAAAGCCTTTATGTTTACCGAGAACTTTCCCCGACAAATCTACGATATTTCCCTCTTTGTCCGGAGTTTCGAGCAGTTCATTGTGGTCGCCGCTGTAAAAATCCTGACTGTCGGGTTTATCGCTGACAGTCAATTTTGCTTTTCTCGCATAATCGCGAACTTGTACTTTTGTCATGTTTCCAAGCGGCAATATCAGTGTCCCAAGCTGCTGCTGGTTCAATCTGTAAAGGAAATACGATTGATCTTTCGTTTTATCTGCCGCAACGGACAATGTATACCGTCCGGCTTCATTTTGCCCGATTTTGGCGTAATGCCCTGTTGCAAATGCGTCAAATTCCAAGCCCGATTTTTTTGCCAAATTCGGCAGAACTCCGAATTTTAAAAAACTATTGCAGCGAACACACGGATTCGGAGTATTTCCCGAAAGGTATTCCCTACGAAAATTTTCAATTACAATTTTTTCATACTCATCGGAACAGTCAAAATCGTAATGCGGAATTCCCACTGATTCACAAAGCACCTTAATTTTGGCTACATCATCTTTTTCGGTCGGGCTGAAACATGCGTCTTTTGTGCCGCCTTTATATCTCCCGTCTTTCCAAATTTTCATTGTTATACCGGCAACATCATGCCCGGCTGCTTTCAGCATCATTGCGCAAACCGTAGAATCCACACCGCCGGATACCCCAACAAGTATTTTCATTTCTTCTCCCCATGTCAAAAAATCAGCGACATAATACCATTATTGAAATTAATAATAAATATTATTCCGCATTGCAAACCGAATATCCGAAGTCGCTGATACATGAAGAATTATTTTTTTTCATGCGGAAGAATTTCTTCCGGTACTGCCAAATCCAATTCGACTCTGTTCAACAAATCCAAGCCATCGGTATCACTGAAAATTTTCGGGTAAAATTTTTTGAGCAAATCATCGATTAAACCGGATTCCTTTGCTTTCAAAATAGCAGCTTCCACAATTTCTTTCTTTTCTACGGCTTTAGGTGAAAAAAACAATTTGAAATCAAGGTTATTGTATACAAAAAGCAGATGCGGCTCAATGTCAAGCTGAGGATACAAATCCACTTCATCGATTATTTCCATAACACTGCGTGAAAAATAATCGATATTACGCCTGCCTGATATTAACATGTCGAAAATCAATCGATAATCACCGCTTTTTTCATAATATTTCAGATTATTGTGCTTCCATATTTTAACATCAGTCCAGCCTTCGCCGAATGCTCCGGTTTTATTCAGCTTTTTGAAATCATCAAGCGTTTGAACATCCTTGTAAATATAAGCGCAGCCTTTCGGAATAAAAAGTACGCGCCTGTCGGCCAGTCCGTTTGTTAATCCCACATTCGCAATGTTCGGAAATCTTTTTCGCCGTGCAGCCGTATCCATAAAAAAATGTGCATCGATTTTTGATGTTGCCAAATATTCATCCACGCGCAATATCGGAATATCAGTTTTAATATTTAATTTGACATCATACCCGCAGTTCTCCAAGCTGCGTTTAATCAGTTCAAAATAATATCGATCCTTGCCGGGAACAATATCCACCATCGTAATTTCAATACGCTTTTCCTCTCCATGTAATGCCAAAAACGACATTGCCAAAACCAATATAAATATTATCTTTCTCATAATTTTGTTATACTTATAAAAACAAAAAAATCTATCCCATTTTATATTTTTTTTCAGTATTGACGCATTCAGTAAAAAAAGTTTATCCTCTTCCCCATGAAAAAAATCGCTTTATTTGACATTGATAAAACACTGATCCCTTATGACAGTTTTTTTAAATGGATATTTGTTATATTAAAAAAGAAAAAAAGCCGCCTGCTGAAAATCCCCCAATTGATACTTCTCGGAATCACTGCAATAGGAAGTCCCGAAAAATTAACTTGCTACAAAGAAAAATGGCTTTCACTCGCCGACGGTTTTTCCGAAGAAGAAATTGCGGAATTTTCCGAAAAGTTAGTTAATGAATGTATTATCCCCGATTTAAAACCGGGCGTGGAAAATGCGATCAAGCAGTACAAAGATTCCGGTTATACAATAATTTTTGCGACAGCCTCATTTGAAATCTACTTTCGCTATCTTGCCCAATATTTCGATGTTGATTACTTTTTCGGAACAAAAGTCCGGCTTGTCGGTGAAAAATGGAAAATCATCGGGCAAAATTGTAAGGGACAAGAAAAAATCCGCCGTATTTTGGAAGAAATTCCCGAACGGGAAATAGACAAAAGCAGCTCCGTCGGTTTTTCCGACAGCATGAGCGATTATCCGTTCTCGTCTTTGGTTAAAAATTTCTATCTTGTTGACAGAAAACACTGGAAAACAGTAAAAACCTTTATACAATAATTTTTTTGGAGGGATTTTTATGTCTAAAGCATCTTCTTTTTCAATCGTCCGATTAATGACGGGCGTATTCTTCCTTGTGCTGGGAATCATCGGCTTGGGAATCATAGAAGGCAAGTTAGGAATGTTTGAGTTTAAAACGCCGAAAGATTTCAATTGGATTCCGACCGTATTTGCCGTAATTAATATGATTTGCGGAATCTTCTTGATCCTTGAGTGCTTTATTGCCATTCCGTCAAATATTTCGTCTATGGGAACCCTTGCTATTACAATCTGCTGGGCAATACAAATTGTTTTGACAAAGTTTGTTTGGGGCTGGCCGTCCAAAAACGAATTTAAAATCAACAACACTGTTACGGAATGGATTCTGACACTTGTTACCGAACTTCTGATTTTGACGATTCTGTTCCCTCAGAACAACAAATAACCCGCTTTTCGGCAAAAAGAAAAGAGACTGTAAAAAACACTGCGTGATTTCATTACACATAAATCCGCACTATGTTTTAAGCAGTCTCTTTTTTTTATTTTAAGCATTACTCCGCATTTACATTTTATTGCACCGCAGGAAAATATTTTTTCTTTTAAATCGAATTATGTGCTATATTTCATTTACCTCAATTTTTAATAAAACAGGACAATTTTATGAAAATTCTTTTCGTTTATCCGCATTTCAAGAAATACTTGGAGACCAATCCGGGAATTTTAAAAGCATTGAAATTTCCTTTGTATGCATCGTACAAAAGTACTCCCTCATTGGGAATTCCGATAATGACGGCATTGACTCCCGACAAGCACGATGTTCATTTTGCCGACGGAAATATAGATGAAATCCCATACGACGAACATTTTGATTTAGTCGTTATCAACTGCTTTACTCCGCAGGCAAAACATGCGTATGAAATAGGAGATACATTCCGCGCCAGAGGTGTAAAAACCGTAATGGGCGGGATTCTTCCGACAAATTATCCGGAAGATGCAAAAAAGCACTGCGACGCCGTTTGTATCGGAGAGGCAGAACAAACGTTTCCGCAGGTTCTCGAAGATGCGGAAAAAGGCAAACTGCAAGAATTTTACATGGGAGACAATACTTTTGATATGACAAAGTATGTAATGCCTGACAGACGATTATTCAAAAATAAAAAAGGGTACGACTGGCGCCCGGTACTTGTGCAGTGCTTCAGAGGTTGCGATATGCGCTGTAATTACTGTGCTATTCCGAGTGCTCATGGGAATTGCATAAGAATGCGTCCGCCTGAACATGTCATAAAAGAAATCGAAATGAATATGGATATGGACGGACTTTTTATTGCCGATGACCAGTTGCTGTTTCCGACCGAAGTAACAGAAAAATATGCGTACGATTTTTTCACTCGTCTGAAAGATTTGAATTATAAAAAATCTATTTTCCTTTCCGGGTCGGCGATGCTTACCAAAGACGAGAAATTACTGCGTTTGGTAAAAGATGCCGGCGTAGACCATTTATACTGCGTTACCGGATTCGACCCGATAAGCATGAAAGCCGTTACGCATGATATGCCGGAAGAAGCGGAAACAAACTTTAAGCGAATGAGAGATGCCGGGCTGGAAATTTTTGCTTCCGTTACAATGGGGCTGGAATCCGATGACAAAAATATTTTTGAAAAGCATTTGAAATTCCTTGAACGCAACAAAATACGATTTGTGGAATTCTGGCTTGCGACTCCGTATCCGGGAACTCCGATGTGGCGCAAATACAAGGCAAAAGGCCGCATCTTAACCGAAGATTTCGACTTATACAACGGGGCGCACTGCGTTTTCCGTCCGAAAAAAATGACAAAGGAAGAAATGGAAGAAGGGTTCCTTTACTGTTGGAAAGAATTCTTCACTCGTTTCCCATTGGACCCGGCTGAAGCAATGAAATACTACAATCTTACGGAAGAATACCAAAAAAAACATGGACTTATTAAAGAAGAAACGTCTTCCGCTCAAACAAACGATTAAATAAAACAGTGTACCGCAGGAGCTTACTTTTACTGGGCTTCAGGTACACTGTTTTTACAGAAAAGAAGCCAATCGAAAATGTGTACCGATTCCTCGAGACTAAAATGTAAAGATTTTATCAGAAAAGATTTCTTTTGCGGGGGAAAACGCATAAACGCAATCATAAATTCAATTTATAGTATCCTATTTCCGAGATTTTAGATGAATAGAATTGTTGCGTTGTGTAATATTTCTATTTGTTTGTTGTTGTTGTTCTTTATAGATACGTCAGCTATGGCTGTCGTTTGTACCACCGGTGTGAAATGCCGGTGGTCTTTTTTTATACTTATTGCTGTTTTCAAAAAAACCGTTCATTACCTACTATTTGTCATCTGCTTTATCAAAGTAAAAACCGTCTTTCCAATTAAAACGGCAAGTTTGTTCCATGTGGCGGCTTTCGCTTATATACTGTAAAATTTCACGATACAGACTTTTGGAAACTTTCATTCCCGTGAGATCCACAAAAAATTTCTTAAAGCCGCGTTTTTTCAGATCATTCACTTTATCTGTAATCGAGAAGGGGATTTCCGGCAGTACAGTGATTTTTTCTTTTCCGTATTCCACCGAAAATTCGTAATCAGTCTGCACATCTTTCAAAAACTTTTCGTGAAAATGGTTGTCCAAGCGACTTATAATCTGAAAAAGTTCCGGATACGCAAATATCGGCACTATAATATTCTGATTTTTTATATGTTCCTGTACTTGATACAAATTACGTTTATTGTTTTCCAGCGGCGATACAAAGTTACGCACATGTTGTTCTGCCAAAAATGCCGCAGCAAAAGAATTGAAAACATACAAATACGGACCGGCAATCCGTTCTGCCGAAAACCGACGCAATACATTGAGCTGTCCGTAATTGTTTGCCATAAACTTGTTAAAACCTCTGTCCACAAGTTTTTGTGCCGCAGAACTCCAGAAATTACACGCATTTTCATCAAAATAAGGTTCCATGTAAATAATTACATCATCTGGTTTGAATTGAGTTTTTGAAATCGTACTCAAAAATTCATCGATATTGCCGGAAGTCACCGGGAAAATAAGGTAATCAGGCTTTTGAGTTTGAAGAGGATACATATCCGCCGTTTTTCCGATTTTGACAAATATTCCGTCTCTTAATTTCAGCAGTGATTTGGGAACAATCGGCAACAACTGCGGAACCGGCGTAATTCCGGGATGATGGCGATATTTTTCCAAATCGGCACCGATAATTTTTTCGTATGGTTTGTCAAAATCCTGACGCGATACAAGAAAAACCCTGTCGCCTTCATTCGGAAGCGGCTTGCCGTCGGTCAATCGCAGCGTAATTTCTCTATTTTCAACATTTGTAACTTTATACGTTTCACGGGAGCTGTCATCTTCAGCCTGTATTCGCAGATGGTCGCCGGGCTGCAGTTCGGCATTTTTCGCCAATGTAATTATCACTTCCGCATTATCTGCCAGCACGCTTTGTATCGAACCGAGTGCGATTCCTGTCTGCCCTGATTTTTCCGGACTTATAATATTGCGATTTCCCCTGTCCATAAAAAGGAACTCTGTTTTATCACGGGCAAAATCATTCCGCAAAATTGCAGCTGCTTTTTGAAAAGCTGCGTCTCTGTCATTTGGATATTCATCAATCATCGTTCTGTAAGCACGCACTACCGACGCAATATATTGATGTGACTTCATTCTTCCTTCAATTTTCAGACTGTTGATTCCAGCCTCTTCCAATTCCGGGATATAATTTATCAACTGCAAATCATTCAGTGAAAAGAAAAATTTTTTATTCGCCGGGTTTGCGACACTTGCATACAAACGGCGGCAGGCTTGAGTACAACGCCCGCGATTTGCAGATTTTCCTCCGAAATAACTTGAAAACAAACACGCGCCGGATAAAGACACGCACAACGCACCGTGGCAAAAAACTTCCAGTTGGGCAGACGTATTTCGGCGAATTTCTTTAATTTGCTGTAAATCAAGCTCTCGTGAAATAACTACGCGGCGAAAATTCTGCTTTGACCAAAAATTAACACCTTCCGATGACGATACATTCATTTGAGTAGAGCAATGCAGCCGCAAATTGGGGAAATAAGCATTTGCCATAGCTGCCACTCCCATATCCTGCACAATCAAACCGTCCGGTTCCACTGCCGACAAATATTTTAAGAAATTATACAATCTTGAAGTTTCATGTTCTTCTATTATCGTATTCAGTGTAACGTACACTTTACGCTTCATCGCATGAAGACGGTCTACCGCACATTCAAACTGCCGATATGCAAAATTTTTTGCACGTGCCCTTGCATTAAAATCGCGCAGTCCCAAATAAACGGCATCTGCACCTTCACCGATTGCCGCATCGAGAGCCTCCGGTGAACCGGCAGGAGCCAGCAGTTCAATTCGATTCATAATAAACCATCCTTAAATAAAAGAAGAATTTTTTCTTTGGAATGAGAGGCAAGCAAAATTAATTATTATTTAATATTCAGCAAATAATATTTTTTCAATGCCTTGAAACTTTCTTCGCTTAAATCATGTTCCAGCTTACACGCATCCTGACAAGCAGTTTCTCTGTCAACACCGAGAGCTACGAGAAATTCCGAAATCAAATTGTGACGCTCATAAATAGGTTCTGCGATTTTGCGTCCCAATGCCGTCAATGACAAATGCCCGTTATCGGCAACTCTTACAAATCCGGCTTCCTTATAATTTTTCAGTGCCACACTTACTGTCGGTTTGGAAAAACCAAGCCGACGGGCTAAATCGACCGCATGAACTTCCGAAAGTTCATTTTCAAGCATTAAAATAGTTTCTAAATAATTTTCCACAGTTTCCGTAATTGTCATATCAGGCAGTGTAACACAAAAAGACATAAAATAAAATCGATTTTTCTTGACAAGGTTGTTAGTTAGTGATAACTAACCACTGATTAGCTAATCCTAACTCCGAGCATCGGAGAAACTACGTACAGGGGGAATCAAAAGATAAAAATGAACAAACGTGATTTGCTGTTTGCAGTGAATCAATGAAAGTAAATGGTGCAGATACTTTGGCAATAGCTTGCGAACAAACAAACACTCCTTCTTCTAATCGCGTTCTTTCGGAGTATCTGCAAACCATTTTTTATACAGCTCAAATCTATTAAATAAGGAATATTACAATGAACAAAAAATTTTTAATCTTATTATCAATACTTTCTGCATTGAATATTTTTGCGGAAGAAAACACTCAAGCTGCTGCCGCAGAAAATTCAGACGCCGAGAAAGAAAGCAAAATATCGTTTTCTTTTGACTTTGAAACGGAAGCGAGTTTCAACATGGCAGGAAGCAAAAACAAATTGGCTTTCGATTCATTTTGCTTTGAAATAACGGATTTAACTTTTGCATCGGCAATCGATCTTGCGGATAAATTGACATTTGATTTTTACATTGCGGCACCGATGACATTGGAAGTAGACAATGCCGATACTATAAAAGTAACAGAAGTTTCTCCCGAACTGGGAATCGGGCTGTCTTTCAATCCGACAGAACCTATAACTTTGGATTTCGGGCTCGCACACAATCTCAAATTTGAGCCGTCGGATTCGGATTTTTTCTCCGTTGATTCCGGTTTTATTGCCTCTGCAGGCTTTGCATACGAAAATTCATTCTTCGCACTGGAACTTTCGGATAGCTTCAATCCTCTTTGGAGAATTACGGAGGCAGATGATTATAAAAACTATATTGACAATGAATTGGAAGCGGAGTTGAAATTCGATTTTTTAAACTTTGCTAAAAAGGATTTGAACACGGGACTTTGGATTTACAATGATTTAGTTACAGATCATTATTTCGATAAAAACGGCGATTTTTTTGCATGTTCATTTGAAAACGAATTATACGCCGGTTTGCACACAAACCCTGTAGAGTGGTTTGATGCAAAAGCTGCATTTTACGGAGATTTTTTATTCGATACGAATGAACATGCCGAAATTGTCGACGGCAGCGACACCGCCGGACTCGGTTTATTCTTGGAAACTGCGTTCACATACAAAAACGTCGGATTTGCCGTTTCCTACACTCCCGTACTGTACACGGTAAATGCCGAATCGCCGAAAGATACCAGCCACGAAATTCTTGCAAGGATTTCGGTATCATTTTGATGCGATTGCATTCTCAAATGTAAACACCGGCAACCGCGCGTCTCGCTGTCGGGGATTGTTATGCTTTCAAGGGACAGACCTATATTCCAATTCAGTATTGAGGTCTGACCCTATTACAGCTTGCCCCGCAAATTATTTCTGCTCCAGCGCAAACCGAAGCCGGCGTGCCCAAGGAAGGGTGAGG
>JAFLVQ010000057.1 GCA_022508205.1 Spirochaetales bacterium | reverse complement strand
TACTCCGCTGATATTTAATTACGGGAGCAATACCGAAAATGAACTGTTCAAAAATACGAATATTATTAAAAGTCAATCGGAAGGTTCTGTCGCGTTTAATTTATTTTCAATTCTGAAAAAAACCGGCTATAAATACATTATTTTACTGGGACAAGATTTCTGTTTTATAAACGGAGCATCTCATGTGAAAGGCGGTTTTTTTGAAACGGAATATATTTATCAGTCACATTATTTTTCCGAAACCGAAGATAAAATCAAAAAACTCGAATATTCGCGCTTGCCAACTTATATAAAAGATGCAGATAAAAAATTGAAAACAGATACGGCTATGTCTGTTTACTATAATCATTTTATCGAGAAGTCCCAAAATCTGCCGTTGTTCCTCGCTGGGAATCCATATAATTCTTTTTGCGGATGGCTTCCTATTTTGGGAAAAGATTTTTTTGAAAACTTACCTGCAGTCGACAAAAAAAATTATAAGTTTGCAACATCATTATTTTCATTGGAAAACAGAAAATGAAAAAGGAAAATGAAAAATTTTGTTCTGAAATCTTGTTATCTTATACTTCGCAAAAAGAAACTGCATTGGAATTCGCTTTGTCGAAAGACGGTTTCCCAGTTCCGATATACCAGAAAAAGGCCCTTCACTCACGATATTTTCCATTAAAAGAAAGCAGTAAATATACTTCACAGCCAAACTGTGCAGTAATTGCCGTCGGTGCCGGCGGATTATATCATTTGACATCCGTGGCAAAACAAGCTCCGGTTATCGCAATCAGTATATGTCATGAACTTACGCTGCAAATCTTAGAAAAAATTCCGCTGGATACATTATTTCCAAACGGCAATTTAAAAATCATAACATCGGAAGAATTATTGGAAGAATTCCCTTTTTTTACCTGCGGTTCTTACCAGATAATTCTTCATCCGGTACTGTCTGTCTTATTTGCCGAAGAAACAAACAAAATTGTCCACTGGATACAAAATGTGTTCAATCCTCAATTTACAAATATAAAAACCTTGCGCACTTTCGGCAAAAAATGGCTGAAGAATACACTATTCAATCTTTTAAATAAGCAACATTTTTGTACCGAACCGCTTTGTATTGAAAATAGAGCAATTGCCGTATGCGGAGCCGGTCCTTCACTTGAAGATTCTATTCCGCTGCTGCATAAAAACCGTGCGAAACTGCATATCGCGGCGGCAGATACGGCATTTCCGATTTTGGTAAAAAATAAAATCATTCCCGACTCCGTATTCTCAATGGATACAAGCCCATACAGTGCTTATCATTTTGTCGGGATTCCCTCCGAATCAACACGATTTTTTATTGATTACACGTCATCTCTCAAAATGGAAAATAATAAACTTTCACTGTTATTTTCCGATTTTCCGCTGCTCCCGCTTTGTGGCTTCTCACTCGATTCGCTGCCGCGTATGGACACTTCATCCGGCAATATCGGAGCAAGTATTATTCAATTTTTCAATACATATTTTCCGCAGCTGCCTGTAGTCTGCATCGGAATAGATTTTGGATTTAATAAAAAAATCAGTTACTCCAAAGGAAATTACCATGAAATCTACAGACTGCATCACAGTTCGTATTTTTCAAGCTGCGAGCAGTACGATGCAAAATTATATTATCGCCAAAATTTAGAATATTCTGGGACGTGGAGCCGAAACAGCCAGAACAGTTATTATACGTTGCAACTTCCGTTATTGAACTGCAAAACAGTATCATCTTCACCGTTTATTCCATGGAAAAAAATCAGCAGTGCTTCCGAATTCGAGGACTATATAAAATCGGCAGAAGGAAAAAGTAAAACATGCAGCTTTTCAATCCCCAATTTTGAAAATCCGATTGATTATCTTTTACGTTTACCGAAAAATGTTTTACTGAAAATTCTCACGCCGTATTTTCTGTCAAAAAGCAAACGTCCTGACATTAAAGACGCTCAGTCATTCTTAAAAACGTTAAAAAAAGGAAATATGGAATGAACAAATATATCGACTTATTTCTCACATTTGCAAAAATAGGTACTTTCACTTTCGGCGGAGGCTATTCCATGCTGCCGATGATTCAGCGTGAAATTGTCGAGCGCAAACAGTGGACTACAAATGAAGACATCATAAATTACTATGCCATCGGACAGTGTACTCCCGGAGTTATCGCAGTAAATACAGCGACATTCGTAGGCAGTAAAACTGCCGGAATTCCGGGTGGAATAATAGCAACATTAGGCATAATAACTCCGTCGATCATCATTATTATGATAATTGCGAATATCATCAATCTTTTTTTGGGAAATGCGTTTGTCGAAAAAGCACTTTCCGGAATTCGTGTTACCGTTTGTGCATTGATGATTTACTCAATCTGGGGAATGATAAAAAAGTCGATAAAAGACATTTTATGCTTTTTTCTGCTTACCGCCGCGGTTGTTTCTACCCTGTTTTTCAATATATCGCCTGTATATATCTCAATTACAGGAATAATAATCGGAATAATAAACTGTCTTTGCAGAAAGGATAAAATAAAATAAACCACTTGCTATTACTTTACTTTGAATTTTTTAAAATCGGATTGTTCTCTATCGGCGGCGGACTTGCCACAATACCTTTTTTGCAAGAGCTGTCCGTAAAATACGGTTGGTTTGACCAAAAACTTTTTGCCGATATGATTGCAATTTCCGAGTCTACTCCCGGTCCGATAGGCATAAATATGGCAACTTATGTAGGCTACCATACAGCAGGAATTCCGGGCGGAATTATCAGCACTTTGGGACTTGTATCACCGTCAATAATAATAATATTAATTATTGCACGTTTATTAACCCAATTCAAAGAAAACAAATACGTAAAATCTATTTTCTACATACTTCGCCCGCTGGCTACCGGTTTGGTAATATCAGCAACAGTTCAAATAGTAAAAATCTCGTTATTTATTCCGGAAGCACAAAAGTTTATAGATGCAGTCAAATTCAAGGAAATGATGCTGTTCCTTGTAATGCTGACTGCAATTTTTTGCTTGAAAAAGAACCCTATACTTTACATAATTGCTGGTGCCACAGTCGGCATATTCATATTTTAGACAAAAAAATACCTTTTATAACTTCGCTGTCGAGTTATAAAAGGCAAAATACAAGACAGATAATGTCTGATTATTCAGCAGCAATAGCTCCTACCGGACAAGCACCTTCACATGCTCCGCAATCTGTACATTTTCCGGCATCTACTACGTATGGAGTTCCTTCGGAAATAGCTTCAACAGGACACTCTGCTGCACAAGAACCACAAGCAATACAATCATTAGAAATTTTGTGTGCCATAATAATTCACCTCTAATAAAGTTAATTTATTCCGACATTACTCTATTTCAAAAAAAAAGGAAAGTCATTTTTTACGAAATACAAATATAATTATTCATTGTGAAATCAATCTATAATTAGTTTGACAACTCAATTATAAAATGAGAAAAGAGAATATTACAATTATAAGGAGATTATATATGAAAAAGAAAACAGTGATTATTTTCATGCTCTTATTGGGATTTTTATTATTTGGCAACAACAAACAAAATAAACAAGTAGAAATTTCCATTCAATGGAAACAAGCTGCCGGTTTTGGCTCAAACCAATGCGCCGTATGGGTGGAAGATGAGAACGGCAATTACGTAAAAACAATTTATGTATCGAAATTTACAGGAGACGGCGGATTTAAGAAACGTCCCGCTTGTCTGACTTTATGGAGAAGTAAAGCAGAAATAAGCGACTTTGTTCCTATCGAAATAGATGCCGTAACACTGCCGACTCCGAAAAACGGAGCAAATTTGTATTGCTGGAATTTAACCGATGCAAATAATTCTCCTGTACCAAAAGGCATATACTATTTAAAAGTAGAATCTAATTTACGAAATGAAAAAAGAGCCGTATGGACCGGAAAAATCGACATAAGCAAAGATCAAGATTCCTGCGATGCAACTGTCGAGTATTTTTCAATAGAAAAAAACGATGCGGAAAAAGAAAATACGGTAACAAATGTTTCCATAAAATATAAATAATGAATGATTTACTTACAGCCACACTCGTGGGTTTATCCTTCGGGAATCTGTGGCTGTGTGTATTATTAACGTACACACTTCAAACAACAAACCGCAATGTCTGTCTCGGCTTTCTGGCAGGTCGGTTAATAGCTGTTTTCATTTTGGCACTTGCCGTATCCCTATTGGGAAAGCTGCTGCCAATTCCGCTTGCACAACTGCAAATAATCTCCGGGTTAATTTTACTTTTATACAGTATTTACATCTGTGTGCGTTATCTGATCATAAAAGGACAGAAAAAAAATACTCATCATGATTCAAATTGTTCTCACGATTGCAGCTCGTGCATAAAGTCACAAACCAGGGATATTTGCGAAGTATGCCACAGCGAAAACGGAGACTGTCTTGCGCAACCGGATAAAATGAACCAGCTTATGGCAATGTCGAAACAAGATAAAAAAGGAATATCAGCGGCCATATTTGGAATACAACTCGGAATATTCAGAGGCAGCGTACTTTGCGGAAAATTAATGCTTCTTCTGCCGCTTTTAATCAATGCCTCTGCATTTCACGCTGCAACAATCGCAATACTTTTTACAATCACATCGTCAATCTACCCGATAACTGGCTTTCTTTTGGGAAAACTTGCACTGAAACTGATTCGTTTTAAAAGATTGGCATTATTCATCTCTTCTGCATTGCTATGCCTTATTTCGTGTAAATATATTACCGACGGTATTCTTGCACTGTAATTTTTTGAGAAAAAATTATTTTTTTATTTTTTAGAAAAAAATAGTTGCATTTTGACAAAATAGTATTAACATTTAGAAACACGGTTTCACTTAAAACTAATTGAGGAGGAAATAAATGACAAAAATAATTTTGAAAAACGACAGAATGCTGTTAAGCGAAATCACATGGAACACAATGAATGGCTGTTTTATAGAGTACAACAACAAAATGATATTAATTCCTTCCGAGAAAATCGAAAGAATCGAAACAATTCCCGAAGGCTGCACAATATTCGATACATCGTACGAATTAAATGTACTGAAGCCGGAAAATGATAATATTGTCGAAATTTTAAAAATGATAAAATAAATGCTCACAGTCAAAAAAATATACCTCCGAAATAAAAGATAATTTTTCGGAGGTATATTTTTTTATGCAGAGATTCATTTTCTTCAACACGGAAAAGAATCAATCAATAATGTATCACCGATATTTTGCGTTCCGGCTAAAATCATCAGTAATCGTTCCAACCCTAAAGCAACTCCGGAACTTGGCGGCATGCCGATTTTCATGGCGTTAATAAAGCGTGACGGAAAACCAAGCTGTGATACTTTCAGTGCTTTGCGTTCTTCCATAACGGACATAAAACGCCGCTCCTGTTCCTGTGCATCGACTAACTCTCCGTAACCATTCGCAAGCTCGATTCCGCACAGATACAATTCAAATCTTTTTCCGTACAACGCAGAAGCCTTTTCCGACAATGCCGTCATTTCAAGCGGATATTCATAAATGAAAGCCGGGCAATCTTTTCCCAAAAAAGGCTCGATTTTATCAAGCATAACTTTAAAAAACAAATCTTCCTTTGTAAGATTTTCGCATTCCGACTCGGGAAGCTCCAAAGTATCCATAGCCTGCGCCTTAAAACGCTGCGGTTTCAACGAATAATAATCAAGTTCGATATTTTGCCCGGCAAATAACTCACGCACAGTAAAACATTTATAACTGCGTAAATTTACTGTATTTCCACGAAATACGATCTGGTCTTTACTATAAAGCAGCTGCGCCAAATACAATAGTAACTGCGCGCAATCTTCCATTACAACGGAGTAATCTTCATAAGCACGATACCACTCAAGCATAAAAAATTCAGGACGATGCGTCTGCGAACATTCTCCGGCATTACGAAAGCATTTCGCTACTTCATAAATTCGCGGCAATCCGGAAGACAATGCTTCTTTTAAAGAAAATTCCGGTGATGTAGGTAAAAAAAATTGCTGCTGAATTCCGTCGAATTTTTGATACAACGTGGAAAAAACTTCCAAATATTTTTCAATTCCGGGAGATTCCACAAGTGTGGGAGTGTGCAGTTCCTGAAATCCTTTTCCTGCAAAAAAATTATGCACACCTCTGAAAAACAGTGTTCTATCACGCAGCAATTCAACCATACGCAAATTATCACTTTGCAAACGCTGAAATGCGCTGTGACTGAAAGTCGAACTGTCGGACAAAAACGGAGTATCAATTTTATAATTGATTTTTCCGTCACTGCATTTTGTAACCGTTATCAAAGCATTTTCAGGCGGACATTCCTCATCATAATGGAAAAAAAACATTCCGTTACTATTGGCAAGGTAAAAACCATTATCGGCAACGGCAACGCAGCGTCCTCTGCATTCCGACGAATTATCATCTGCCGGAGACGATTTTTGAAACTCTCGCTGCAGTTCCAGCTCCAATTCAATTTGTTTTTTTTGGTGATCTGTTAAAGAAATTGAATTTAATATCAAAATAATTTCCCTGCTTATTCACTGCTAAGAATGATAAATTTCTTCTTCGGATATAAAAAACGGCAAATCGACATTTTCTTCTTCGATCTTTTTTTCTTCTGCTTTTGCCTTCTTCTTTCGATTTGAAGATGATTCATTTTCTTGAGAAAGCGAATTATCTTCCTGACAACATTCCATTTTTGCAGCGGTTTCTTCCGAAAATTCCATTTGATTAACAGTTTCGACTTTTTGGTCTACATTAGACAATTTCCAGCTGCAATATTTGGAAAGCTTTACTCCTTCTTCATACAACTTTACCGATTCATCCAAAGGCAACTTCCCTTCTTCCATTTTAGCCGCTATTTCTTCCAACCGTTTTAATGCAAATTCAAAATTAATTTCTTTTCCCAAAATAACTTCCCCGATTTACTTGTTGATTTTATGCCAATTCATATACCAAAAAGCCGAAAATAACGCAAAAGAAATACATTGAATCTGCACTGCAATTACTTTTATTTCCGTTTTTCAATAAAAAAGCTGCCCAATTGCAAAGTGTAGTTCACTTCACAAATCGAACAGCTTTATTTTTTCTATCAGTTAAATCAGAACGCTACCTAAAGTCGGCAGGATTTTTGTCACTTATAAGTATCGGCTGCTTCATAGTGCCGCCTGAAAAAGAAGTAACTTTTCCGCCGCTTACAGTTGCGGAATTTCCGTCGTACCAGTTGTAAACAGTCGTTCCGTCGTCGAACAAACCGCTTACGTCAACGGAAGAGCCATTTACACCGATTGCAACTTTGCTTTCACCGGCTGCTCCGCTGTAAGTTCGTTTGTAAGCCGAACCGGTACCGGCTCCAACTGCGGGATTATATTTTCGGAACGTTCCGACCTTGCCCCAGTGAGCCACCAATTTTTCATCGTAATTCCAATTCATATCGCCTCGTGTATACATATCGCCGTCACCGCAGCCTGTATATGCTTTTCCACGATACGATTCATCACCGTAATAAATCTGAACGCCGCCCGGCAAAAGGACAAGACCTGTTCCGACCTCATATTGATCGCCTACACGTGTTAAGCCTGTATCGTGGCTTGAAATATACGACAACACATTGTCTCGGTGACCATTACCGTCACTGTCGCCGTTGCGGTTGATGCTTAAATAACTGCTCCAATCGGATGTTCCCGGATACCTTGTTCGATAGTTTCCGTCCCAGTTATTTCCCCCATTGAATGAGAAATTAATCATCGAATCAAATTTACCTGTCGAATAATACTCACCGCCGCCGTTGATATTTGTCCAGCCCCAGCATTCGCCTGTCATCCAGAAACTTTCGTCCCAACCTTTCGCGCCGGAGTCGTCCTTCTTTGAACTGTCTTTTCTCCAAGCCTCCAAAGCGGCTTGGCAGGCAACCTTAAGCTGTCCCCATCGATACGGTTCAACATGTTTTGCCGTATCACAGCGGAACCCATCGATACCGAATTCACGTACCCATGCGCTTAACCATACAACCTGATAATCCGCAGGAGCAATACCTTTATCCGTACGATAGTCACCCTTGTAACCATTCCAATCGGCATTAGCCACTGACGGATTGTAATATTTTGCTTTTATATCGGCAGAATCCGTCTTCCACTTCGTTACCATTACGGGAGCCATGCCGACACTGGTAGTAATTTCCGATTTTATATCAGGCAACCCTCCGCAGGGTCCGCCGTATTCGGAACCAGTTGCATAGCCGAATGAGCGAGCCCATGGACCCCACCAACTTGAATCCCAATATTGGTGATCCCAGTCTACTCCGACATTCGCATCCCACTTACCATTAGTCTTTTCAAGCCAAGCTGGATTTGTATTACTTGTTTTACCGTGTTTATAAGTAATCATATCTGTCTGATTATTGTAGCCGACGTGATTCATTACGACATCCATAATGACACGAATGCCTCTTTCATGACAAGCCACTACAAACTCACGGAACTCATCAAGCGTTCCCATATTGGCATCAAGCGCAGTCCAATCGAGCGTATAGTAACCGTGGAATGCGTAGTGCGGGAATTTGCCATCTTTACCGCCGACCCAGCCGTGAGCCTGTTCATAAGGTGCCGTAATCCAGATTGCATTCACGCCCAATTTGTCAAAATAATCTATTTTCTCGGTTAAACCTTTCAAGTCTCCGCCGTGGAATGTCGCTACGTTTTCATCCTCACTTAAGGAACTCTTAGTTGATTTGTTCTGTCTGTGATAACTGTAGTCATTGTTTTTATCACCATTGTAGAATCGATCGGTCAACACGAAGTACGCATTTACATTATCCCATGTAAATGTATCTTCGGCAATGGTATCGGTAGTTGTCAATGTCGCTTCCGCAGTCGTCGTACCCACATTGTTTGTTACGGTAGCTTTGACAGACAACGAAGTGCCGACCGAATTAATTCCCAAATCATTGACGGATTTTGTAAATGTTCCGGCTATTGTTCCCATATCATAAGAACTTCCGTTAATCGTAACTCTTGCCGATGTAATCGTATCGTTTCCGTCGGTGAAAGTAACTCTTACGGAGCCACCCACCGAAATGTTTCCGCTTGCGGGGCTGATTGATACAGTAGGTTTTGTCGGTTCTACAATTACGGGCGTTGTCGGATCTTCGTCGTAATACTTAGTTCCGTCGTACCAGAAAGTCGCTTTCTTTCCCGAATCGCGTTTTTGCTTATCATTCTTATCAAGAATAAAAATAATATTTCCCTTTCCTGTCAACGATACCTTATCGGACGGAAAAACTTTCATCCACCAACCCGTAGGATCGTTCATATAATTGCTCGGAACAGTTTCCGCTTCTTTTTGCGTCTCCCATTTTTCAATAGCTTCGGACAGCGCAGTACCATTATCTTCCCATGCCCAAATATACGGCGCAGAAGTTGATTTTACGAAAATTATCAGCTTGCCGTCTAAAGGAGATGTTACGGTAACATAACAACTTGCATTTTTTGCCCCGTCTGTCGTTGTAGCGGTAATTGTTGCCGTACCTTTTGCAATCGCAGTCACTTTTCCGCCGTTTACCGTTGCGACGGAAGGGTTGCTTGTTGTCCATTTTACACTTTTATTAGTTGCATTTTCGGGGCTTACTGTAGCTGTAAGTGTAAAAGTTGCGCCTTTTTCAAGCGACTTCGTTGTTTCGTTTAAGGTCACTCCGGTAACAGCGATTTCCTGCTCTCCTTTTACGGTAATCGAACAAGTCGCTGTATATCCGCCGTCCGCCGTTGTAACGGTAATTATCGCCGTACCTGCACTGACCGAAGTAACTTCACCGTTGTTTACTTTTGCAACATTTGGATTAGATGAACTCCATGAAACACTTTTATTTGTAGCATTGGTAGGTACAATCACACAAGTAAGACTCTTTATTTTGTCGATACTGTCGAATGTGTACGAAGTCTCGGTCAATACTACGGATGTTACTTTTATCACTCTGTCGGAAGAAACCCAACCGGCATATAAAGTAACATTTTTTGTCACTGTATAAGGGAAGTTAACCAAAGCGGTACATTGTTCGTCACTGTACCACCCTGTAAAACTATAACCGTCTTTTGTAGGAGATGCCGGCGCATCGATTGTGTTGTTTGCCGTTACAGTTCGGGAAGCTACCGTACTTCCTCCGTTAGTATTAAAAGTAACGACAAATTGCTCGTTTGAATTTGCACTTGTCCAATAAGCATAAACGAAAAGATCTTCAGTCATTATATGATTTGAAGTCAATTTTGTTCCCTCGCCGTTTCGCTGTGTAAACCACCCTTGAAAAATATAACCGTCTCTCGTAGGATTCGCGAATTCTCCGACAAGTTCGTTTTCGGAATAAGAAATTGTGTTTACCTGACCTTCATTATAAAAAGTTAAATAAAATAATTTATCGTCAGCCACTTTTTTCAGCATGATTTCAAAACTTATATTACCGGAAATGTCCTTTTCGGCGTATCCGGTTGCTGTTATTTCACCGCTTGCAAAAGAATAAGCACGTACTGTAACCCTTAATTTTCCGTTGGAAGCAAGCTGAATTTCCTGCTTCCCTATTCCGGCAGTATCATCCGGGATATAGATAGGATTTCCGTCGAGAGTTCCTTCAAATTTGAAGTACGATTTCTCAATAGACTGTGTATTTACTATTTCTATAGTAACTTTATATTCATCACCTGCCAATTTGCTGTTCGAGTCTGATCTTTTTCTATTTTGTTCAACCGTACATGAAAATAAAAAAAGTCCGAGTGTTAAAATCAATAAAAAACTTTCTGATTTTTTCAGCAACATTAAAGCCTCCTGTTTTTAATTATATTTTTCCCGAAAAAGCAATTAATATGCCCGCAAAAACGGGAAAATACGTTTCTAAATTCAGGAGGCTGTGTTTTGAAGCACTGCTGTAATCTGTGATTTTATTAATTAGGTAATACTCTGAAAGATGTAGTGTAAGAACTCGAATTCCCCGCAAAATCTCTTACCACAACCTTTATTCCAAGCAGACCGGGCAAAAAATATTGTTCTTTTAAAAAAAAGACATTGGGAGAATTTATTTGATACAGTGCGAAAAAATCTTTTTCCGAATCGGACAAATAAAAGGCTTTGTTTTTTTTATCCATAGATTCAAAACTCAATGAACAAAATTCTTCACCGTTGATAAATACATCTATTTTGTACGGCATAAGTACGGATGAATTATCGGTAATATAATCACTGCATTTTATGAACAGTTTTCCGCCGCGTATAACTTTTTTTGTTTGAAACAGTGATATTTCGCGATTATGTATATCAATAAAAAATAAATCATTAATGACCGGTTTTTTTGTATCGGGCACATCGAAATATATTGCCGGGTTAAGCAGCCGATGATTTTCAAGATCTTCCATTTCCACATGAAGAATTTCTTTATCATTTGTTCCGCTGTTTCCCGCCATTCCTATAAACTCACCCTGTGAATAGCTTACAATATGTTCGTCATACGAATCATCGGCAATTCCGGAATAATAACAGCGTAAATCGGAAGATTTGTTTTGCAGCAAAATAAGATTTCCGCAGGGATACTGTATGCTGTCCGGTTTTCTTTTATTGACAAAAACGACTTCGCAGTCTTCCCGCGCAAAAAAAGGCATGTCTTTACTCTGCAAGTCCATTCCTGTTTGAAAACGAGTTCCCAAGTTGCTGCCGAATTGAGAAATTATCGAAGCTAATTTTTTTTCCTGAGCAGCCAGTGGAATTGAAGCAATCATAATCAGCAAAACTGCCGTAAAATATTTTTTTATATTCATGAAACCATTTTCCTGCGCAAAACATAGATTTCTTTATCGAATTTAAAATAAAAAGTTTCATTATCGTAAACTCTCAGGTTGGATATGCTGTTGTATGATTCCTGATAAAAAGAACAGATTCCGTCACTGTTGTAAATATAAAGATAATTCATGGAATCTTTTTCGCTCAGTAGCATAATCTCATTTTGCATATTTACTTTGAAATCAATCAATTCTCCGTTAAACTGCAGCGAACATTTTTTTTCTTCGGTAATAAAATACAATGTCAAAGTCGTTTCCGTTTCATAATAAACAATATTGTTGTAAATTTTCATCAGCGGTGCATATCTGAAATTACTTCCTGTCGGGAATTGTGCAATTTTCATTTTCGTATCGACATTATAAATCGTAAGAATTTCAGGAAATAAACCGGATATTTCGCAAAAATAGTTGCTGTCTGCGGAATAGCAGCTTGCTTTTGCTATTCTAATTTCCGGTTCTTTTTGTTCGCATGCAAATATGACTTCTCCGCTTTTATTCAGCAGCTGAGAATATCCGTCTGCGTATGAAACTGCCGTATTTAAATTTTCCGATGCCGATACCGAACAAATCAAAGAATTATTGGCATATTCATGAAGCAACGGTTCCCCGTTAAAATAAAATGACAGTACAGTTTGTCCGCCGTCCTTAACCGCATACACAATCGGAGAATCATCTCTGATGTACGGATAACATTCTTTACTCCTTTGTTCGCTCAATAATGTCCCATTCGGTGAAAAAAACTGCATCAATGTTCCGCTTTTGTTGTATTTGACATAACCATTGCCATTTCCGGCAATATAGCTTTTTTCATATTCATTATTAAAAATACTCAAATCTTCTATGAAAGTTACGGTTTCATTTTTTATTGAAAAATACACAATCATATCATCTTCGACAAAATAAGCATCGGGCTGTGTAATTTCCATATCGTTTTCGATGCTGATAATGGAATCGACTTTATAAACCGGACGTGTAATTAATTGTACTGGGAAACACAGTGTGTAGATAAAAGACACAATTAAAAAGGCTGCAAAAGAAATACTCATAAAGACTGGCTTTTTCATGGTGGGGATTATATATGAATCTTCCGTTTTGTCAAATTGTCTTTTTTTCTGTTTTATCGAAAGTTTGGATAAAAAAAATCACCTTGCATAACAAGGTGATTTCCCGAATTACTGAGCAAGAAAGGGGACTCGAACCCCCGGCATCGACCTTGGCAAGGTCG
>JAFLVQ010000056.1 GCA_022508205.1 Spirochaetales bacterium | reverse complement strand
AATATCGACAAACTTTATTGGAAAATGAAACATCACACAATTTCCATGATGAAAAAGAAAAACTATAAAACAGCAACAGTCCACGGGTTGATTTTTCTGGATATAATAAAAGAATTGGAACACATCGGCGACGATCTGCAAAAACTCATTTCACTAAATAACAATGACGAAAATATTTTTTGATACACCGAAAATGCAACAATTCACTGTTTGAAGTGCCCGCCTTATAACGGACACTTTAGATGCGTTTCTGCATGCTTGCAAACTTTATTACTTCATCGTGGCTTATAAAACCTTCGGAAGCACCATTCGCACCGATTTTATACCCGGCAAACGTACACGCCAGTTTCAGTGAAGCAACGGAATCATTTTTCATCAGATAAAAATGCACAAAGCAGCTTAAAAGACTGTCGCCGGCACCTACTGTATTTACAATCGGACGCACATCCACTGCCGGTACATGATTGAAATTCCCGTTTTCAAGAATTAACGCGCCGTCTTTCCCGCAGCCCATTACAATTATTCTGTTATGATATACATTGTATATTTGAAACATGAAATCTTTTTTATCACACGGAATCTGCTCATCGCTTAAAAAAAGAACATCCGAATTGGACATGAAATCTCGATTATAATCATCATAAACAGTATTCAATACGTGAACATCTGTAATAATAAACTTCTCTTTCGCGCGCGCAGCTCTAAGCAGTTCTCGATTGAAATTTGAATTACAGATAATAAGAGCATCTGCATCATCAAAATCGATTTTATCAACAGATAAACTTTTATCCTGAAAATCTTTCAAATCACAGTAAATTTGTCGTCTGCCATATTCATCATAAAGAACTACACTTACCGGAGTTTCTTTGAGGCAATAACTGATATTGGCATTGATTTGTTCTTCTTCCAATTTTGCAAGAATATTTTTTGCCTCCATATCTAATTCCTGAGGTAAACAGGTAAAAAGAGTTACGTCGTCACCCAATGTTTTAAGTGCCTTTGAAATATTCAGTCCGACACCGCCGGGAACGGACTTTACACCGAAAAAAGAATAATCTACCGGATAATAATCAATCGGAAACTTTCTTACGCGACAGCTTGTTTCTATATTTACAAGACCGAAAACTATGATGTTTGCCATATTTTCTCCTCATTTTAAAATTATCGACAGTATATATCCGCAGTCCGGTATTGAGCAATAAAATGTATTAATAAAAACTGACAACCGCTAATTTTCTTTGATTCAATTTAATTTTCGATTTGTTGTTAAGAATTGAAAAAAGAGATATATAAACAGTAAATAACAATTACGGAGGTTTTTAAATGAAAAAAACAGGTTTATATGTAATTATCTTATTTACTTTTTTTATATCATGCAAATCAGCCGCACCCGGAACATCGCAGCTGAATGTAGGAGAAGTAAAATTATTTTTTACACCATGTGAAAATGGTTATTTGAAAATCGAGGCCTTAGGGAAAAAATATTCAGCTCCTACGGAATCTTTGGAACTAAAAATTCAAGCAGCCGATGCAGCTTTTACTGCGGACGGCAATACATTAATTTGGAATAATTATAAGATTATAAAAACCGATGACGGCTATGAATTGTATTACAACGATGCGCTGCGTTATTCATCTTCCTTTTATTACAGTGACGGTGAAATCGAAGAAGAGCGATATTATGCCAATGTCGACGCGTATTACGGAATGGGGCAAATTCATAAATCGCTGAATCTTGCCGGTAAACGTGCAATTATTTATCATGAGCCAAATTACGGTGACCAAACGTATCTTTACATTCCTTTTTACATAACAAAATCAAGGGATTCGGTTTATATAAATGCCAATGGCTATGATAAACTGAAATTTCCCAATAATACCGAAGACCCCGTTGTTTATACAAGCGGCACGGGAAGAATCGACAGTTATTACAAAGTCAACGACAGCTTCAAATCGGCAGTATCAAATTTTTACAAAATAAGCGGAGAAAGCGCAATGCTGCCCAAGTGGGTTTTCGGATTTACACAATCTAAATATTCTTACAAAACATCTGACGAAGTTATTGAACTTGTGGAACGTTTCAAAAAAGAAGACATTCCGCTAAATGCCGTCGTCCTTGACCTTGCATGGTTCAAGAAAATGGGTGATTTGGATTGGAACACAGAAAATTTCCCAGATCCAAAAGCACTTGATGAATATCTTGAATCAAATAATGTCAAATTGATTGCAATCAGTGAGCCGTTTTTTGCCGTTGATTCACTTTGTTACGATGAATTCAGAGCTGCCGGAATTTTTGCCGATGATGAAAAAGGCAAACCGGTTTTGTGGAGTGATTGGTGGTGCGTAAATGGATCGAAAAACGGCGCAATTATTAATCCGCTTCATCCCAAGGCAGAAAAACTGCTTGGCAGTAAATACGTAAAAATGGCGGAAAGCGGAATTGACAGTTTTTGGACAGATCTCGGAGAACCGGAAAAGTGTCCAGCAGCGGCAGTTTTTTCCGGCATTCCGGAAATATATTTTCATAATTATTTCAATCGCGAATGGTCACGAATTATCATGTCGGCAATACAGAAGCAATACCCTGACAAAAGATTTTTCATACTAAGCCGCAGCGGATATACGGGAAGCAAATCGTATGCGGTATCAAATTGGTCCGGAGATGTTCCGGCAACATTCGACGGGCTGCGTCAACAGCTTACCGAAGGGCTCAGCAGCGGGCTTTCCGGGTTTCCATATTGGGGAAGTGATGTCGGCGGTTTTACTCCGGAATTCAGCGATCCCGAATTAATGACGAGATGGTATCAGTTCGGCGCATTTACACCTGTTTACAGAGCGCACGGAACGGCTTCCAGAGAACCGTGGGTTGCCGGTGAAAAAAATCTGCCTATTATAAAAAAATACATTAAGCACCATTATGAGCTGATTCCGTACACGTACAGCCTCTCTCGTGAAATGTGCCGCGACGGACTGCCGCTTATGCGAAGCATGTTTCTCGAATACGAAAACACTCCGGCACATTTTCTCGATAAGCAATACTTTTTCGGAGCCAATATACTGGTTTCGCCAATAACAAGCAGTATGAACTTCAAAAAAGAAACAGAAGTATTCCTGCCTGACGGCGGCTGGTACAGCTGGGAAAACATGAAACGTTTTGACGGCGGCACTCACACTCTTTCGGTAAAAATGGAAGATATTCCTATTTTTATAAAAGAAGGAAGTATTACGCCGCTTGAATATAACGGAAAAACAGCGTTATTGCTTACTCCGGCTGAAAATGTCAGTGGAAATTTTGTATTTTATGATGATGACGGTATCTCAAATACTTATAAGCAAGGGAAATACACGGAGATTGCATACGAACTTACCGGTTTTACCCTAAAAACTTCCGTAATCAACGGACAGCCTGCAAATAATGTAACTTTACTTGTTCCCGCAGAAACTCAGGTAAAAACGTCCGGCTGGGTCAGTGACGGAAAATATAAAACAAAAACAGTAGAGTTGTCCGATACCATAGAATTATAAAACCAACAGTGCCAAAAAAAATTGCAGCTGCCCAGTGATATTACTCAATTCTGGCAGCTGCAATATTATTGCGAGCCCGTGAAAATATAGAACAAAACGGAATATAATTTCACAATCCCCCCGTTGAGGAATGATTATAAATTAAACCTTAAATTGATCCAACGTATCACTTATATGTTTTATAGAAGTATTCATTGTTTGCGTAAGTTTCGTCAAATCATCTTCCGTACGGTTTATTTTATCAGTTGCAGCCGTTATTTTATCCATATTTTTACTCATGTTTACTGTTGCATCTTGCAGTTTTGTAACCTCTTTCAAAATCGATTCATTACCTGCCGACATTTCCATAGATGCATTTTTTACTTCCGATGTCGCATTATTTAAAGTATTCAATGATTCATTTATCTGCTGAGAACCAACCTGCTGCTCCTGCATAGCTGTCGCAATCTGGGAAACAAGCGTGTTCGTTTCTTTAATACTTTCATATACCGCATTAAACGCTTTTTTCGATTCGGCCGAAACATTGACTATATCATCTATAGACTTTTGAATTGTCTTCAATTCGGTTCCGATTGTTTTTGACTGCGAAGATGAATTTTCACTCAATTTCCTGATTTCTTCCGCAACCACACTGAACCCTTTTCCCGCATTTCCAGCATGAGCAGCTTCAATTGCAGCATTCATAGCTAAAAGACCGGTTTGTTCGGCTATAGAAGAAATGACGATATTTGCCTCCTGCAGCATTCGCGATTCATTTTGTATCATATCGATTCTGTTATTTACATCATCCTGCATCGCAATTCCCTTACCGGCATTTTTTTCCAGTAAATTAAACGATGCCGAAAGTTTTTCTATCGAATTATTCACAGACGCAATATTTCCAATCATTTCTTCAACTGCGGCAGAAGCATCGGAAACACACGAAGACTGAGTTGAAATCATATTGTTCAGTGTGCTTATACTGGACGAAATTTGGTTTACAGCTCCTACGGTCTCTTCTACATTGTTCGTTTGAGCCATTATATCCGCACCCAAGCTTTCCATATCATTCACTATTTCCGTAACAGCCTGATACGTCATATCGGTACAATCTTCAAGTTCAGCACCAACATTAATCAAATCCACATTGGCATTTTTAACCGATGTAACTATTTTCTGCAGATTCATAATAAATTGATTGAAACCTTTAACGATTGAAACAATCAATTTCAACGAACCTTTTTCTTTTATCGTAATATGACGTGTCAAATCCGCATTTCCCGAAACAATGTGACCAACGGTTTGTTCAAGATCTTTTAACGGAGCAATAATAGTTTTAGTTGTAGTGGAAAAAAACAGTATTACAATGATAAAAAATAAAATCGCCAAAGGTATCAGAACAAAAAGCAGAAATTGCCCAAATGTATATGGCGCAAATAATAAAATAGTCCACTCCAAATCCTGCAGCGGAACAAGCAGATATTCACCTTTTATAGTGGAAATAAACGTATTCTGACGTACTCTGAGATTTTTCCCTTTTAAAGACGGAATATGTCGGTCGATATGAGTCTTATTTTCGATAAGCGAAAGATTTGCCGCACCCGTGATTTCCAAACCGTTGTTGTAAAGATACATGTGCTTCTTTTTGTCATTGCTTATATTAGCGTACATATTATTGACAAAGTCACTCAAAGGGATGCCTGTGCCTATTATACCGATTGATTTTTTTTGTCCATCTCTAACAACGGCATTTATCCATAGCAGGATTTTTTTCAAATCCGGGTTATAATTTATATTAAAATTATACACATCCGTATCATGCATTGTCATATAGTACCAATAATTTTCGGGAGCATTCGGATTTACTGTATAAGCATACCGCATATCGGAATAAAATTTCAAATCGTAAGAAGAGATCCAAAAAGTACTCTTACTCTTCAAAGAATCCTGATACAACTTCAGTTCGGCTAACGCAGTGCTTGAAATATCGTCATCGGTTGGGTTTTCAAGATATTTAGCAATCAGCGGAGATTTCGCCATTAACAAAACAAGCTGAATCTCACTTCTTAAATTTGATTCAAACTCCAATCTTTCAATCTGTGCAGTTTGATTCAGTAATTCATGACTTTTTGATTTGAATATTAAATTTGCAGAAAATAAAACTGTAAAAACAATAGCAATAGATAAAAAAACAAACAAAACTCTCTTGATAATTACATTTTCTCCACTATTTTCTTTCATGCAACCTATCCTCTATAAAAAAATTACTACACTGAAAAATACTATGCCATATATCAAATAAACATTTACATGTCAATTTATATCTACTTAACAATGCGCTGCTCATTCAATAATCGTTGAATTATATCCTGCTGCTTTTTTATTTTTATATTTTTTTCCTGAGTAGGAAACACAAGACCCGGAGTTTTTGTATTCGGTTTATGAAGGTATTTTACTCTTGTAAAGTAAATATCGCCCTCTGTTTCATTATGCGACTTGCTGAAATGCAGTGCAAGCATTGCCGCTTCGAGTCTGGTTTTATCCGGCAGCTCGATATTTCCCTTATTCTTTACAACCACATGACTTCCCGAATTGTCTCTTATATGAAACCAATAATCATTACCGCGCGCCACCGTTTTAAGCATTGCATCGGCATCACGGGAAGAACGGGAAACATACGCCGTAAAATCACCGCTCAGTAAAAATTTCCGTCCGGCACCGTTGTATGAATTACTTTTTTTATCTCCGAAATTTTCACCCGTCAATGCGGCCAGCTCATACAATTCATTTACATTTTGCGCTTCTTTAACATGAGACAAAAGACTTTCTGCGTCGTCAAGTGCTGCTTTGCTTTCTTCAAGTTTTTCATGTTTATGCACAAAAGCCGCTTTGAGTTTTTTGTATTTATCGAAATACTGCCTGCTGTTTTCCTGAGGTGATACATTTTTATCCATAGGAATAACGATCAATCTGCCTGTTTCGTAATCCTCGGCTTCAACCTGCTCATCACCTTTTTTCAGTCTGTACATATTCGCAACGATTAATTCTCCGCTGCGGCGCACATTCTCGATTTTGTCATTATCAAGCTCATTGCGCAGATGTTCGATTGCAGATTTCAAATCATTCAATCTGCCGTCAAGTTTGTTGATAAGCCGTTTTTGCAGCACGGAAAATTCATTTTTATCACGCTGATTTTTGTAATAATAAAAAAGTTCATCATTGATATTGCAGCCTGCCGTTTCCCTCACACTGAACGTTTTTTGGTTTTCCGCCGCAGCCGGCATAATAAATTTGTATCCCACCCATTCGTTGCGCTTCGGGAAACGCCTTGCCGAATCTTCTATGATAAAATCCGAATCCGTTAACAGTACATTGGAAGCCGTTCCCCACAGTCTGGCAATCAGATAAAACTGTTGGCTAATGGTTTTTATCGCAAACAAAACTATTCTGTTATTATCCGGCTGCGTTATCGACTCAATTCGCCCGCCGGACAATCTGTTGGACAAAAACGCAGAAAAACGCTTTTGCTTCTGTACTGTCGGAACCTTGCTCGGCACGATGAAAAAACCACTTTCTCCGTCATGCAGATTAATCTGCAGCGTTACCGAATTTTCATCACCGGTTATGCAGTGCAGATAAAAACAGCTGTTTTCTTCGGTAATTTTGCGGACTATCATTTTTTCCGGTACGATTTTAATTATCTGATTTATTTCTTCACAATTCAGCGACATTATTTTTCCTCATCAACCAAACGTATCACAACGACGACTTCGTCTACTCTGTCATTGAAAATTTTTGCTGCATGCATTGTCAATTCCACATTTTCATAACACTTTTTCGACAATTTCATTCTGAACTGCAATACGACAAACTTTTCATTTCTTAAAGCATCGTTTATGGGAATAAAATCAAGTTTTTCCGACACACGTTTTCTGTCATCCGGATGAACTGTTTTTTGGATATACAAAGCCAATCCGGCAAAAAATTTTTTCTTCAATATTCTGGAGAAAAATCTTTTCTCATTATTTATTTCTTTCAGTGCGGTAATTTTTCTCTGCTTAAAATCAACATAATAAATTGCCGCAAAATTATTCTCCATTGTTCTGATAATTTCTTCTTTCTGCTCATTATTTTCTATAATCCGCTGTTCTTTCTCATACGTCTTTTTCAATACCACAGCAACAACATCTTCATTAAACGGATTGACAAGACGCAAAACATGACACGAAACCCAATGATACGTTCCGTTGCTGCTTCGTTCCTGATATTGGCGCAGAATTTCTTTTGCGCCCGATTGAAATGCCGCAAGAAGCAGCGGACGAACAAAAACTTCCGAAAATTCTTTGCGGAAATCGGGGTGCACAATTATTCTGTACTTCAAAAACAAATCATCAAATGTTCCCGACATATCCACAGTATCCTGAAAATACGAAAAACACTCGGTGATAATCGAGTAATGATTTTCATCGAGATTAACAAACACAACTTGGTCATAAAGAAAAGTCAATATATAAAGCATTTTCTCATAATACGAAAACAGCAGCTGACCTTTGGAAAACTTTGCGGAATCGGCGTAATTTGTAACTGCATAGTCACCGATAACAGGCACATTGTCGGCATTTGTCACAATTACGGCACAGTACCCGTAAAAAGGACTGTAACAGCTGATTTTCATCGTTCTGCCGGTTTCGGGGAAAAATTTCAGAGCTTCCTCCCGCTGTCCGTTAAATGCGGCTTCCCGGTAATGTTCAATCCACTGCGTATCCATCGGCAGCATATTTGTTTTGCCCAAAATCATCTCTTCCCGACTTTTAAGCTCCATTTTCTCCATTGCGGCATTCACATACATAATACGCAGACTTTTTTCATGCTTATCGGCTTTAAGCAGTGCCACAGGATCGGGATACAAATCAAAAATCGAACAGCGATTTTCTATATCTTCCGAATTAACGGGAACTTTCTGCATCTTCACGAACAAATCTTTATTCATGGATTGATAATTGTCATAAGCGACCGAAAAATCACGCTTTCTGTATCTGCTGATTTTTACAATTTCTCCGTCGATCATACGAAATTTCGACTTTCCGACTTTTTCAATCATATCGAAAGCGACAATACAGTTTTTTCTGATTCTGAAAAATTGTCCTTCGGGCAGCATTTTTTCAATAGCCGAAATAGGCGTATAAGTGGAAAAATACGTTCCGCTTTTCAAGTAAATCGCAACATTTTTATTGTCAGCGCAAATATGCGAAATAGAATAAAATTTGATTGAAGTTTTTTTGCGGTTGCAGATCAATGTAACGGCAGAACTATCATTATCCATACTATTTTGCGATGTTCCACTTTAATACGGAGAAATTCTGTTTAATTTTATATTCATCATCAACCCGGTAGAAAGATAGCACACTATCAAGAATGACCCTCCGTAAGAAATGAACGGCAGAGGAATCCCCGTAATCGGCATTATCCCCATTGCCATGCCCATATTTTCAAGAATATGAAATAACATCATACACAGCAGTCCAATGCACACGTACGTCGACCACGAATCTTTCGCTTTGTACGCAATCGATAATCCTCGAAAAAAGTAAACTCCATACAGAAACAACAGCAGCAAACTTCCGATATAACCGGTTTCTTCCGCTATTACGGGAAAAATAAAGTCGGTGGCTTGTTCCGGCAGAAATTTATTTTGAATCATTTCGCCTTGCTTCCACCCTTTTCCCGTAACGCCGCCATTGCCTATAGCAGTCATCGACTGAATAATATTGTACCCTGTATTTAATGGATCCACATACGGATTAAAGAAGATAAGCAGTCTGTCTTTTTGATATTGCTTCAAAAATTTATTTGCGGGATAAGAAAACATCAATCCGACAAATATAAATGATGCAAAAAATACATACCAATAAAATATCGGCTTAAAATTAGCGGAAATTCCTTTGATAATATCGAGATACGCCAATATGCAAAGTGCAATCGTAACGACAAAAAACAGCGTAATTACAACTATGTATTTATAGTTCATGATAAGGTAAACAATTTCGCTTTCATTATTAAAAAACAAACTGTTCAATGTAGTTACCAGCGGAACGAAAGAAACTGCCGCAAATAATCCAAATGTATACACCAAGTAGCGTCTGCGCACACCGGCAACAAAAGATATTCCGAAGAAAATAGGAATAAACACAAGTGCCGACCCCAAATCCGGCTGAATTATTACTGCACCAATAGCTATCAGCGTAATCAAACCGGCTTTACAGTACACTTTCAAACTTTGAATTTCCGCTTGATTGGCAGTATAAAATTTTGAAAGAAACAACACTGTCGCAATTTTTAAAAACTCGCTGAATTGAATTGAGAATCCCATTACGGTAAAACGTCGCTGCCCTTTTACACTCGGGAATAAAAGAGTCAGCATCAATCCAACCAAACAAATAATATAAAAATAAAATGTAAGCGATGAAATTCTATTCGGTTTTAAAAACAATACGCCGAAAAACATAATCAAACAGATAACTGCGAATAATATCTGTTTCAAATACTCAGTCCGCAAATAAAGCTGCTTATTTAAATTGGCAGAATATATAAACATAATTCCGAATACAGTTAATCCGATAACCGTAAAGAACATAAAATAATCAAAATCACGAATCAATTTTCTCCAATCCAAAATCAGCCTCCCTTAATCATTATAAGAATCACGTATCGGATACCAAAGTTTTCTGGCTGTCGTATGGAAATCTTCTTTATAAAACCAAGAATTCACAATCATTGCAGCTACATTACCGGCATATTTAAGCGGATGACCGTTTTCATATTCAATAAGGACAACTACGACAATTTGCTCGTTTATAGGCAAATTAACGGGACCGAATCCGGCAAACAGTGAATGAGTTTGTTTCTTAGCTCCAAAACCGACTTCGGCAGTACCGGTTTTCCCGGCAAATTCAAGAGGCACTCTGGCAAAAGCCTTTGCCGCCGTACCGGTTCTTACGACATCGCGCATGGAGCGCGTAAGAAATTGAAATGTATTTTTTGAATACGGAACTTGCGCTAATAATTCCGGCTCGATTTTCTGTTTTACATCTCCGGTTTGTCCGTCGAGAATCTCTTTTACAATATGAGGCCGAAAAGATTTTCCTTTGTTTGCAATAACACTGATGTAATCTGCCAATTGAACAAGAGTTGTTTTTACATCACCCTGCCCTATACTAGTAATCAATGTCAATCCTCCGTACCAATTGACTCCCTGCTTTGCCGCAGCTTCTATAGACGGAATAAAACCGCCTTTTTCAAAAGGAATATCTACACCTGTTCCGCGTCCCAGCCCGAAAGACATTGAATATCTGGTAAGTTTTTCGATTCCGAATATCATGCTTGTATTATAATAATAAGTATCACATGAATTAGTAAGAGCCTCGTTTAAATCCTGCCAGCCATGGAAACTCCAGCATCCGAATCTTTCATTCCCCAGCCGAAACGCTCTGTTGCAGTAAAAAGTTTTTGATATGGGAACAATATCCTCTTCCAATATAATCGCAGTAGGAATCATTTTGAATATGGAACCGGGCGGATATTCCGACTGAAGCGTTCTGTTAATAAGCGGAGTTCCTTGAGTATCGAGAGCCAATTCTTTTTTCTTGTTATTATTTTCTTCTGTCTGCAAAATATAAATGTTCGGGTCGAAATTCGGAAAACTTGCCATTGCAAGAATTTCGCCAGTAGCCGGCCTTAAAACCACGACACCGCCTTTTCTATCTGCCAAAATATCTTCCACATTTTTCTGAAATTCCAAATCAATGGAAAGAATCAAATCATCTCCCGGTGTAGAAGGTTTGCTTCTGGCGATATTTTCCTTATTGACATTCATCTTCGCATCTACTTCATACGCGACAAATCCCTCCTGCCCGCGCAGAACATCTTCATAACTAAGTTCAATACCAGTTTTGCCTACCCAGTCTTGCGATTTATAACCTTTCTCCTTTAATTTGGAAAACTCGTCATAATCAATATGACCGATATATCCAACCGCATGACTTAAACTTTTCTTTTCGGGATAATTTCTGATCAGCGATTCAGACAATTCTACGCCCGGAAGTTTATCTATATTTTCATTGATTTTGATAAAATCATCAAACGCAATATTTTCGGCCAGTGTGATTTTTTCCCGTTTTTTGGAAGCGTTCTGCAGAATCTTCTCCAAGTCGGCGTAATCGATTCCCATAACTTTGCCTACATAAAGAAGCTCCTGCTGACGCAGCACATTATCTTTGCTCAGTAACTTCGGGTCGATAATAAGGTCGTAGGAATTTATGTTATTGGCCAAAACCTTTCCGTCTGACGAAAAAATACGCCCTCGAATAGGCGGAAAGCGAATTATCGACTCTCTGGTTCTTCTTGAACGCTCACTGTAATTGCGATTTTTGAAAATTTGAATATAAGTCACTCGGCACATAAGCGAAAGCAATATGATTAGTGTCAAAATTCCGATTATCAGCACACGCAGGCTTAATTCTTTTTCTAAATTGTTGTCGAATGGATTATGCATCATGTTTCTTCACACTGCTAATAAACTGATATATTGAACGGAAGATCGGGAACAATATCAGCGATATTGCCAATGTATATATATATTTATAAAGAATCGATATATTAAAATATCCCACCATTTCTTCCGATGACAAAAATAAATATCCGAATCCCAAATACAAAATTATATGCACCGCAAAAAAGCCGGTTAATGACAATATCAATGCCAAAATTGATTCCGCATTGAAAAAACGATGTGGAGCAGTCGCGGCATAACCTATTAAAAGATAAATCCCCGCGTTGAATCCCAACGGTGTCGAACCGGACATAAAGTCCATTGCCATCCCGCCCAAAAAACCTAAAAATATCGAGTGAAGGTTCTCTTCTTCAAATAAAGCAATTAAAATAACAAAAACAAGCAATATATCAGGTCTTACTCCGTAGATCGTTATATTTATGTACCTAACATACAAAAGCATAACCATTGAAAGAATCAAAAATAAATCTATAAAAAACCTCTTTATCAAAACGGATTCTCCAAGCTTTTAAAATTATCTTTATCAGCATCCAACATCAGCACCAAAACATATTCGAGTTTATTATAATCTTCCGATATAGAAACTTTTGCTTCATTGTAAATTTCAAAGCGTTTCGACGGAACAATTTCCGTAATCGTACCGATTTCAATTCCCTTACTGTAAAAAAGCGAGTCTCCGGACGTATAAACAAGCGGACTGCCGACACCTTCCAAAGAAAAATCTTTCGGAACATACAATAGCCTTACTTCCTGATCTGCGGTTCGCTGCCCCTGTATCACACAATGAGTTCCGTTGTAATCGATTACTACTCCAACCTGCAAATCAGGATTTTTCAAAGTCATAACTTTAGATGCAAAAGGAGTCACCGCAAAGACTTTTCCCACTAAAGCCTTGCGCCCGTTTTTGTAACTGATTACAGCCATATTTTCTTTGATCCCGTGTTTTGAACCTTTATCGATGACAATGTAATCAAACATATTCGCAGGGTCACGTCCTACAATCTGTGCAGTAACCGATTTGTAATTAAAACTTTCGCGCAGTTCCAATGTACTGCGCAAGTCGGAATTCTCCTTGATGATTACATTGAAATCAATCAGCATCTTTCTGTACTGCTCAAGCTCTATCATCGCAATGTTCAGCTGCTGTTCTAATTTATTCCTTTCCGCAACGGCATTTACTATACTGTTTACACCTTTTCCGGTAGAATTGAAAATATACTGAAATGGATAAATGATGGAAAAACCGATTTTACCGGCGGAA
>JAFLVQ010000055.1 GCA_022508205.1 Spirochaetales bacterium | reverse complement strand
GTCGAACACGGGATTCAATTTCCGCATTTTCCGTTTGCAACGGGAATTTTGAGTACAATTGCTTTATTGTCGGTTTCTTGCGCTGCATTCGGGTTCTTTTCTGAAAAAAGCAGTTTTTTTATGTCGTTGTTAGTATCGATAATTTTGACATTGGTTTTTGTCGTTTTGCGGATTTTTAATTTAAAAATATTTCCGCTGACATTTGGGTATGAACCACTTTTCCCTACATTTTTATTTGGAATAATCGGATTTTCGGTGGGGCAGGGGAAAAAACTGTTTGCCTGTCGGCTGTGGTATTTCATCTCGGCAGCGGCAGCTGTACTGTTTGTGATAATGACGATTTTTTATGGATTCCAGAAACTTTTTGTCAGCAGCGGCTGCTATCAAATTTCTTATTCGTTTGAATATTCCAATCTTATTCAAAATATATTTGATAATACCGTTTCGGGAAAATACAATGCGTCAATTTGGAATTTTGATACGGGCTGCTTTTTTTACACATTGTCGATTGTTATTTTGCTTGTATTTTTGTCGGAAAACATACTGTGCCGTATAAAAATCAACAGTACGGTACTGCTTCCAGCTCGTTATTTGTTTGTGCATTACATTTTGCATCTTGCGGTACTGACTTCGCTTTATTGCTTACTTAATGGAAAGATGCTTTCATCGGCACAGTTTTTAATACTCATTATTTTGATGATAAGCGCAGTTTATACAGTAAGCGTTTTAATTGATAAAGCAAAAAAGCACCTTACCAAGGCATTTCACCCGTATAGTCGTCATCATTGAAAATATCTGCGGTATCCTGAGATTCGGGCATTTTGTCTTTGTAATTGAGACCGATTAAAAAAGTTTCAAAACTGCTTTTTCGTGAAGAATTAGGTTTAAACCATTTTACCGATTCAAATGTTTCTTTTATTAATGCTGCTATTTCTTTTTCATCACCGCCCTGAAAAATTTTTGCGATGAAAAAACCGCCGGTTTTCAGATGTTTATATGCAAAGTGCAATGCTTCTCGAACAAGCTCGGAAGATTTGTAGCAATCGGTAAGTCTGTCACCTGAAGTGTCCGGCGCCATATCGCTTATAACGGCATTGAACGGTGCGTATTCTGCGATTTTCGATTGATTGTCTTCACGCATGAAATTTCCGTGCACTAATACTATATTATTTGCGGAACAGAGAATTTTTTTATAATCGATTCCTATAACAAGCCCGGTTTCCCCGACTGCGCGAGAAACATATTGACTCCATGAACCGGGAGCACACCCCAAATCCACAACTCGCATTCCTTTTTTAAACAAATGCATTTTATTATCGATTTCTTCCAGTTTGTAGATACTTCGTGCAAAAAATCCGGCTTCTTTTGCTTTTTTGGTGTAAAAATCCGGCTTTTCGTAAATATTTGACATGGAAATCTCCTGCTCGCTTTTTCATACACTAATCGGTTGGAAAAATCAATCATCGTATTCTTCGTATTCCCACAGCTCATTTTCAAGCGGCAGCGATGAATCTCTTATTTTAAACTGTTTGAGATTGATTTTTAATTGATAACGGTACTTTATCGAATAAAGATATGCGGGATTTCCGTCTGTAACCGACGTGTCTTTCAGAAGAAATGTCAGCGAACACTGATGTTCCAGCGGAAGGTTTTTTTTATGTTTGAACGTACCTGAAGCCTGAAAACTTTGCGTAAAAGTTTTATTGTATTCATAGAATTTTGTAGTGCCTGACAATCCGATTTTAAATCGGTTTATATGATAATAAAAACCGCTGCTTCCGGAAATGCGGAATGTTTCGTCTGTTGCCAAAAAAACAGGGTTTATATTTGCAAACAGCGTGAAATGTCCGACATGCCATTTTGCCCGCAGATACCACCCGGGATTTACTTTGCGCAGGTAGCTTATATCCGTATACGTATTGAACCGATTGATCAGCTGCAAATCGCACCGAGTTAACAGTTCCGTATAACGAAATTTGAAAGCTGCGGCAACAAAAAATATTTCACTGAAAGACTTTACGTCGGGATCGGCGGTATCATTGAAGTATAAACCGCCCGATGTTCCTGTAGATATTACGGGCAACCATTTTTTATCCGCAGCATTGAGCTGCAGAATCGATAGGCAAAAAATAATGATAAATAAATGTTTCATATTTATTATAAAGACTTTTTTTTCTTTTTTATTGCAAAAATGGGTAAAAAAAAATGATTTTTGTTATAAACAAGCAATATGCTAAGAAAACGGAGAGAAACATGCAGGAAATTGTGCGTCATGCAATAGATAAAAGAATAATAAGAGAATGGAATATTATCCGAAAAGAGAGATTGGCAAAACTTGAAGAAAAGTATGAATGGGATGTGAAAAATATCGAGCTTTATGCCAAGATGGCGTTGGAAGCGGCAATATATTCGGCAGTTTTGGATGAAGAAAATGCTTGTGTCGCATATTTGCGGCGTTCTGCGCAGGCCTACATGGCATATCTTAAATTATTGGCATTCGACAGAGCGGTTACTTTGGATATAAGCGATACTATTTCGTATTCGTTTTCGCCGATTTTCAATAAAAATGGAATAAAGGTCAGCTTGTGGCTGCGTTTATACTATTTGGGAATTATTCTGCGTGATAAAACGATTGGAAAATTTCTGGCATCAATTCCGCAAAGTAAGTTTGTTTATCCGCCTACAGAGGAAATTTCCGTATTGCTGAAAAATTATATTGCGTTTTCATATTCGTTTTTGGAGGAGCCGGATTTAACGAAACTTGAAGCATGTTATAAAATTACCGATGAAAACAAAACAATTTCTTCGTACAAAATTTCGCCGGAGAATATTCCGTATTTGAGCCTTTTTATGATGAATCATGAACTTTTGGCATTGAAAAGTATTTTTGAAAATGATGTGGATTTGTTTAATGACGCATTGGAGCAGTCACTGAAAGACCACAGAGCGTTTTGGTCACAAAAGCGAATTCTTCATGCATGCGGCGATCCCGTTTGTCTTGATTCCAACGGCTTTATTTCGTTGCCGCTTACAGCCATTTGTGTGATTGCATATGACAAAAAAATTTCCATTGACTATGATTCCGATTACATTCCGGATTTTCTTATAACTGGGGAAAATCTTTAGATACGTGTTTTGCTTTGGAATTTGCGCAAGCCTAATGCACTCTAAGCCCAGTTTTCACCTCGCGCAGGCTTGTCCCGCAAATTGTCATTTGAACTACCGAAAGGTTTCTTCCATAATAATAAGCGAATTATTTTTTGTCGCTGCGCAAACAAGGCAGTAAAGCAATTGTCCAGTTCTTTAATTAATATTCACTTCTGGCATTAGGGTCTGGCACCGCAGAAAAAATTTTAAAAAAAAAATTTTACTGTCGCATTATTTGACACACTGACAATGTTAAAGTGCTTTTAATGATATATAAAAGGTACTTAAACAAAACGAAAATGTAACGCATTTGCGTTCTGAAGTATTTATGGAGGTGTTGTCATGAATGCGCAAATTCTTATTAACAACGGAACAAATTGGTTTGAATTTTCAAAAAGTAAAACAGGTCAGTTGGACTATCTTGGAAAAGCAGCTGCTTCGGAATCTTTCGATATTTGCGACTATGAAGAAGTAACATCGAGCACGTACTTTTCACCTTGCGAGTATACATTTTTATGCAGTGAATTAAATCAAGCATCGAAAATTTTTGTCGCTCCGAATGTAGATATTTCAGATCGCGATACTTTTTCATATTTGGTTCATATCGGAGCACTGTTGAATGCGGTTGAAGCAAAAGATTCTTTGCTTGCAGGAGAATTGTATCTGCACAAAAAAGCCGTTTTTGAAAAATTTTCACCATTGACTAAATATATACTGGAAGATTTTTCTGCGGAGATTTTATTTTCACTTTGCTTCGGAAGAATGAAAAATGCCGATGAAAATACGATTCCTTTAATTTTCGATTCGGCACAAAAGAAATTGAATCTGGATTTGTCAAAAGAAACTTTGGAACAGGCGTATATTCGTTATTTCAGAGAAAATAAAACCGTCGTAACGCTGCCTATTGTCGGAATGGAATTTTATAACTGGAAAAAATCTTCAAGGATTTTAAATAAGCTGATATGTAACTTGTCGGACAATATATTGGAAGAAGCCGAAAAAATAAGAAAAGCGAAGTATCTTTTTTTCGGAAGTCTGAAAGTGGCTGTTCAAATTGAACCTTATAACGAGGTCGATAAAAACGCAATTTTGGTTTGTATAGAAAATGTTGAATCGAAACTTTTCGGAAATCAGGGGCTGGAAAAAGCCGGACATGTAAGAGCATTGGCAGCTAAAGTCATCAGAACCGCAAGGCAGACGCAATGCAGCTACAAAGGGAAGCTGATGAGACTTTCCGATGATGAAACAGTAATTCAAATTGCAATATAATTTAAGGAAGAAAATAAAAATTTCTCCATGCCAGTGGAGGTGTTTCTAACGCAAAAATCGAAACGCGTTACGGCGACCAGTTTTCTCCACGCCAGTGGAGGTGCGCAGACCAATTTTCTAAAAAATAGGAGGTATTTTATCAGTGCAATAACATAATGTACCTAAGTACTTGCGAATTAATTGACAGTTTATTTTTTTTTTTTACAATAGCTTTAATCTATTGAGAATTAAACCAAATAGGATAGGATAATAATGATAGGAAAAAACAAAAAACTTAAAACAGACGAGGAGACGATTCCCGTTAAAATTACGCCAATCAGTAAGACCGTACTTACGGAAAACAAACAAATTGTTCCCGGTATAGATGTAACTTCGCACTGCCTTATTACCGGATATGTAGCCGGTGCGATTTTGGATTGTTTTCAGCAGCAGCTTAGGGAATATATTTTTCCGGACAGCAGCGAATTTCTTGCGGCATGTCATGATGTCGGCAAAATCAGTCCGGCATTTCAGAAAATGATTTATAAAAGTATCAGTGATTTCAAAGAAGAAGATTATCCGGAACTGAAAAAAGTTGCTGCCGAAAGGGCAATGCGTAAAGGGGATTGTTTTCATGCAATTGTAACGCATGCGGTTTTTGAAACTATTTTAAAAGATTCCGTTCCTCGAGATGAGGATTTTATTTCGATGATTGAATGGATGCACCATGGATTCAAGCCGCAGACGTTGTCGAATAAAAATGATGAACTGTATGGCGGCAAAGAATGGAAGAAATTGCGGCATGAACTTGTAGATAAGCTCTATTCGGTTTTTCTTCCGAGTAAAAATTTGGAAAAGATTGACAGTTGGGATAAGGCGTGTTCGATCGGCGGTTTGATAATTGTAGCAGACTGGATTGCCTCAGGCGGAATTTTTTCCCGTTTTACACAGAATGATTTTGATGCATTATCGGATGATGAACTGAAAGAAAAGGCAAAAGAAGCGGTAAGGCAGGCAGGTTTTTCAAAAGTCGAAGTGAAAAACAATTTGTCGTTTTCTTCTATATTCGGATTTGAACCAAGAAAGATTCAGATCGATTTTTTTGATTCGATAAATGGTCCGGGAGTTTACATTCTTGAAGCTCCTATGGGAAGCGGCAAGACGGAAGCTGCGTTGTACGCTGCCTATAAGATGCTGGAGAAAGGTCGGGCAAATGGAATATACTTTGGGCTGCCGACTCAGCTTACTTCCAATAAAATTTTTGAAAGAGTTCTTTCGTACTTGGAAAAAATAACCGGTGAAAGTGCACAGTCCGTAAAATTGAAACTACTGCACGGAGCGGCATGGCTGGAAGAAAAAGTGTTCGGCGAACAGGGAGATGCCGGCGGAAGTTGGTTTGATTCCGGTAAGAGAGGAATTTTGGCACCGTTTGCCGTAGGAACGATAGATCAGGCACTTATGGCAGTTCTTAATGTAAAACATGAAATGGTTCGTTCATTCGGACTTGCCGGCAAAGTTGTTATATTGGACGAAGTACACAGTTACGACGCTTATACCGGTACGATTCTGAATAAACTAATTGAGTTTTTACGAGAAGTACACTGTACCGTAATAGTTTTAAGCGCAACATTAACAACATCTCAAAAGAAAAACATATTGGGCATGGAGCATGAAAAGAGCTTGTCGTCGGCATATCCTTTGATTACCGCAGTTTCTGAAGAACAGCGTGTGATAAAAGAAATTGCATCCGAAGGCGGAACAAAACGTGATGTCGCCGTAACGATTGCGCATAATGATGATGAAATTTTGGAAAAAATTACGGAAAAAGCGGCAGACGGACAGCAGATTTTGTGGATAGAAAATACAATAGCTGACGCTCAGCGGATATTTAAGAAAATTGTAGCTAAAACCTACGGTACAAGTATTGAATGCGGACTTATTCATTCTCGCTTTTTGAAAACAAAGCGCGCTGAAAATGAAGGCAAATGGACAAAACTTTTCGGCAAAGACAGCACCCAGCGCACAGCGGCGGGGCGAATTCTCGTCGGCACGCAAGTTTTGGAACAATCTTTAGATATTGACGCCGATTTTCTGGTGACTCGCATTTGCCCGACGGATATGCTGTTTCAAAGACTGGGAAGATTATGGCGTCATACAAAAAATGATTCGCTTCGGCCAAAAGGCGCGGTATGCGGTGCGGCAATTCTTTCTCCCGAATATGAAAGTGTTATTGAGCGAAACAATTGCTTTGAATCATCGGCGTTTGTATACAATGAATATGTGTTGTGCAGGACGACAGAAATTTGGCAAGATTTATCACATGCCAAATTGCCGGAAGATATACGCCATGTTCTTGAGGCAACATATCAAGAACGCGAAGATGAAGGCAGACTGAAAAAACTTAAAGATGAGATGAAAAACAAAAAAGAAAAACTCGAACGTTTTGCAAGGGTCGGATTATCCAGCACAATGCCAACAAGTGATGATATGGACGTGCAGACAAGGTATTCCGAAATAGAAAATATCAATGTACTGCTTTTGAAATCCTTTCACTCAACGGAAAATGGCTGTGAAATTCGTTTTTACGGCAGTGACGATGTTATGGAAATCCCAAAACACCCCAAAGATGCTCATGAAAAGCGAAAAATCGCAAAACTCATTATGGAGCATTGTGTGACTGTATCAGAAAAGCATGCACCGAACACAGATAAACTTGCAGAATGTTTTTCTTCCTATGTATATACCGGACTGAATAAAGATGATGATGAAAAATCTTCGTTTCGGACGGCAATTGTCGGAAATGACAGTTATTTAAAGACGCTTGAAGATATACAAATATTAAAAAATAATGAAAAAATGTTATACACTGATAAACTTGGTTATCAAATAGCAAAGGAGGAATAGGTGACAGAGAATAAATTCAACCTTATTGATGAAAAGTGGATTCCGGTTACCGACAGAGGTAAAGTCAGTTTGCGCACGATTTTTACCGATGAAAGGATAACAGCGTTAGGCGGCAATCCGGTAGAAAAAATTGCCGTATTCAAGCTGCTTTTGGCAATAGCTCAAAGTGCTTATACGCCGCAGGGTGACGAAGACTGGAAAAAATTAGGCGTAAAAGGTTTGCAGCAGAAAGTGCTTGAATATTTTGATGCGCATTATGACTGCTTTTGGCTGTACGGCGAAAAACCGTTTTTGCAGATGAAAGAGGTGAAGTGTGCCGAAGTGTATCCTTTTGGTAAAGTGCAAATGGAAATAGCTACGGGAAATACATCTGTGGTAACAGAAATCCAAATCGAAAAAGAAATCGATGACTCCGAAAAAGCGATGCTTGTGCTGCTTCTCATGGGATTTGCGTTCGGTGGCAAAAATACGGACAATTCCGTAGTGTTGACTTCCGGATATACGGGAAAAACGAAGACTTCAAAGTATGGTTCCTCATTAGGTTTTCAAGGAATGCTTCATTCTTTTGTTTTTACGGCATCGATATTGAATTCCGTTTATTTCAATATTTTCACGGAAAATGAAATAGGCAGAATCGGAATATATCCAAAAGGCGTTGGAACTGCCCCGTGGGAAAAAATGCCCACAGGTGAGGATGACGATGTTGCAAAGAATTTGAAAAATTCATACATGGGAAGACTTATTCCAATGAACAGATTTGTTTTGATAGACGATGACGGAATTCATAATACCGAAGGAATCGTGCAGCCGGGGTATGACAGCGGAGTAGCAGACCCGTCGGTGACAGTTTCTTTCGACGCAAAACCAAAACCGAGAGTATTGTGGGTAGACCCCGAAAAGAGACCGTGGCGAATGCTTACTTCCATGCTTTCTTTTTTAGGCAAAAAATCGGGCAAATCCGATGACGGCAAAACGTATCATTTTCAATGCTTTCAGTTGCAAAATGTTTTTGACAACAGAATGAGAGATGAAAAAACTGTATTTTCGATATGGTCGGGCGGCGTGAAAGTAAGCAGTAATGCGGGTGAACAATATTTAACCAAGACCGATGACTTTGTGGAATCGGAAGTTATGTTTTCTGAGGATTTTATCGGTGAAACACTTTATGAAAACTTAAAAAAGGAAATGGGATATTGGGAAAAAATTGCCGAACGTTTGCGTTATTGTATTTCTCATTATTTTTCGGAATTGTTGTGTGATGGAAAATCTTTGGCTGAGCAAGGAAGGAATTTGTTTTGGCAATTGTGCGAAGGGAAATTTCAGACGCTGATTGAAATTTGCAGTGAAAAAGATCTTGAAAATTGCAGTGAAGAAGATCCTGAAAATTGCAAGAAGAAATCGGAGAAATTGAGAAAAGAAATTTTCTCTTATGCACTGCAAATCTATGACGAGCAATGCCCAAACCTGACGGCAAGACAGCTTGAAGCATGGGCAAAAAACAGACCTATTTTTAAAAAGGAGGATAATTAAATGGCGGACGAACAGAAAAAAACGCTTGAAGAAGAACGTGTTGATAATTTTTTTAAACACGTGCATTCCAAAACCGAAACGGCGATGAAAGCTGCTTTTAAGAGAGCCGACAATCCCGATACCGAATATCAGTGCTGGGAATATTTGCCGTACTACGGAGTGAATCTTGACTGCCCGAAAGAAAGACTGCCGTATATTACGGTATTTTCATCAATTGCCCGTTCGGACAGATGTACAGACGGCACATTGAAATTCGGTAAAGCTCTGCTGGCAGCGTATGACTATGACAGAGACAGTGAACCGGCACGCGCCAGATTGCGCAGAGTGCTTGCGTGTGATTCTGCGGAAGAAGTCTGCGCTGTTTTGCGGTCTATGCTGAGATTTATAACCGGCAAAGACATCGGCATCTCTTATGCGTCATTGTTAAGAGACTTGAACCATTTCGACGGAAACTCAAAGAGAATAAAAGCGATGTGGGCACAGCAGTTTTGGGGAAATAAGGAGGATGGAAAATGATACTTTCTGTTCTTCATTTATCAAGGGGCGATATTCAAAAAATTAAGGACAGAAATGCGAGGGTTTTCGATACGTATACAATTCATAAACTTGTGTATTCTTTGTTTCCTAAGGAAGATGGCGAAGCTCGTTCTTTTTTGTTTGCATATAAAGGCGGTGATTTTAAAGAAAAGCGATTTCTTATCCTTTCAAAAAATTATCCCGTGCAGCCGGAAATAGGGACAATAGAATCGAAAGAAATTCCCAAGACTTTTTTGGAGCAGGAATATTACGGCTTTGAGGTGATAATCAATCCCGTGAAACGTGACGGCAAAACGAAGAAAATCATTCCGATAAGGGGCCGTGAAGAAATTATGTCTTGGTTCATCGAAAAATCCGGCAGCTATGGTTTTGAAGTAATGCCGGAAAGTTTATCTGTTAGTGATACGCATGTTCTTCAATTTACCAAAGATAATAAAAATGTTGTGCTTGGTAAGGCAAAATGCGTCGGCAGACTTCGTGTTACAAACAGAGAGCTTTTTATAAAAGCGTTCGAGAATGGTTTGGGGAAAGGCAAAGCGTTTGGTTTTGGTCTTTTGCAGATCATTCCTTTAATAAAACAATAATCTTAATTATAATTTACAGGAGCTTAAAAAATGAATAATAACATTTACAAAAATAAGAGAATAGAATTTCATATCTTACAGTCGTTTCCCGTTACATGCTTGAATCGAGACGATGTAGGAGCACCGAAAACAGCCATAGTAGGCGGAGTAACACGTGCGAGAGTTTCCAGTCAGTGCTGGAAACGGGCGATTCGTATGGCAATGCATGAAATCAGCGGCGTAAATTTAGGCTGCAGAACAAAAGCATTGGCAGATGTAATTTCCGCAGAATGCAAAAAATTAGGTGCTACGGAAGAGCAGGCTCGGAGCTGCGGTGATAAAATCGAAAGTATTTTCATAAAGTCAAAGTCCGAAAAGAAAAAAGCCGATGAAGATGACGGCGATTCCAATTCTTCCAAAACCGATACATTGCTGTTTCTGGGACCGCAGGAAGTCAAACTTATAGCCGAAAAGTTCAAAGAAAACAATTTTGATCCGGAGGCAGTGATAAAACAAAAAGATGCCAAAAAGCAGGCTCAGGCTAAAGAGCTTTCCGATATTATCGGCAAACCGAAATTTGTTGAAAATTCGGAAAAACTGGACGGTCTTGACATTGCACTGTTCGGCAGAATGGTGGCGCAGGCTCCGACAATGGATGTGGAAGCGGCCGCATCATTCAGTCATGCGATTTCGACTCACAGAGTAGCCAATGAAATAGAATTTTTTACGGCATTGGATGACTATTCCGGCGATCAAGGTTCTGCACACATGGGGACATTGGAATTCAATGCGGCAACATATTATCGTTACATCAGTCTGGATTTGGGGCAATTGTATGAAACTTTGGGCGAAAGCGACGAATTTTTCCCGCAAGCGATAGAGGCGTTTATAAAGGCGTTGTATGTTGCAGTTCCGTCGGCAAGACAGACTTCGCAAGCCGGCAGCTGCCTGTGGGATTACGCTAAAGTTCTTGTTCGCAAGGGGCAGGGGGTGCAGCTTTCTTTTGAAACTCCCGTAAAAGCAAGTGACAACGGATTTTTACTGCCAAGTAAAGAAAAAGTTAAAAAAGAGCTTAGCAAGAAGGAAAAATTGTGCGGCTCGCTGTTCGGCAAAATCGCAGAGTATGAGTTCGGAGAAGATGAAAATTTTTCTATAGATAACTTGATTTCAGCGGTTACAGAATCGGTAAAGGCGTAAATTATGAATACTCGGTACATATTAATGTGGTTGGAGGCTCCGTTGCAGTCATGGGGATTTGACTCCAAATTTAACAGGCGCGATACATTGGAATTTCCGACGAAATCGGGAATTTTGGGGCTTGTCCTTTGTGCGTTGGGGGCTTCGGGAGAGCAAAAGGAACTTCTTGAGCGATTTGCGGCGTTGAAGCAGACTGTAATTTCTTTTCGTTACAAAAACGGCGGAATATTTGAGCCGAAACTGCCGTATCTGCACGATTTTCACATGATAGGAAGCGGATACAACGACAAAGACATGTGGGAATCGCTGAATATTCCGAAAAAATCGGACGGCAGTTCTGCTGTCGGCGGCGGTACGAAACTGACGCATCGCTATTATTTGCAGAATGCGGTATTTGCCGTGTTGCTTGAAGTTCCTTTCGACATATCCGATGAAATTGCCGATGCGTTGCAAAATCCGACATACCCGATTTATTTGGGGCGCAGATGCTGCGTACCAACGGATTTTGTTTATCGGGGAAACTTTGATTCGGCAGATGATGCCGAGCAGGCCGCTTTAAAAATAGCCAAAGAGAAATCGGCAGCAAGAAACGAAGCCGAACATAAGACCGATAAATGGGAATTAGCCGAAGATTTCAGGGTAGTAGACGGCGAAACGGAAGATGGCGATTCATTTACCTTGAATGATGTTCCGATTCAATTTGGAACTCAGAAAAAGTACAGGGACCGTCGAGTCACAAAAATAAATTTTAAAATAGAGGATTGATATGAGCAATGAAGGGAAAGTAAATACCAGATTGATTATAAAAGTGACGCATGAAACTTTGCCGCAGATAAAAGACAGGTATCCTTTCCTTTACCTTGAATATGGCAGACTTGAGATTGATGACAGCAGTGTAAAATGGATCAGCAGTGAATGCGAAGTTATAAGACTGCCTATTGCTACTATTTCTACACTGCTTCTCGGTCCCGGAACAAGCGTAACTCATGAAGCCATAAAAGTATTAGCCGCTGCCAACTGTAATGTGTGCTGGGTAGGTGAAGATTCGCTGCTATTCTATGCAGTGGGAATTTCACCTACGGCAAATACTCGGAATATGCGTAGGCAAATGGAAATAGCCGCAGATAAAAAGAAATCGCTTGAAGTTGCTAAAAAAATGTTTGCACGCAGATTTCCGGATGTGGATTTATCTGACAAAACACTGAAACAGATGATGGGAATGGAAGGTTACAGAGTAAGAGCTGTGTATGAAGAAAAAGCAAAAAAGTACAATATTAACTGGAACGGCCGCTCCTATATTCCGGGAAAAATGGAGCTGAGCGATATTACTAATAAAATTTTAACATCCTGCAATTCGGCATTATATGGAATTATCTGTTCGTGTGTGTATTCTATGGGATATTCTCCGCATATTGGTTTTATTCATTCGGGCAGTCCTCTTCCGTTTGTTTATGATTTGGCTGATTTGTATAAAGAAGATTTGTGTATTGATTTAGCTTTTAGGCTGACGTATGAACTCTGCGGAGAGTATAATAAGTATCGTGTTTCTTCGGAGTTCAGAGAATCGGTTATTAATATGAAATTGCTTGAACGTATAAATCCGGATATTGAGGAAATGTTGGGTGTGTAATGGTAGTTGTAGTTGCTAATGATTTGCCTCCGGCTGTACGCGGAAGAATGAAGCTGTGGTTTACGGAACCACGTGCAAATATATTTGTTTCGGGAATAAAAGATTCTGTTGCTGATGACGTAATAAAATATTTAATGAAATCTTGTCCTGTTTCTTCGGGAGTTCTTATATTTCAGCGAATCAATAAAGCTCCGGGTTTTAAAATTTGGAGTATTGGTGATTCCGATAAAAAAATAACGAGTGACTTCGGTTATCAGCTAATTATCGAAAAAATACTGGAAAAATAAAAAAACGCTATATGTAGTGTATACGATATGGTATATATACCATATCTGTTTTCTCCACGCCAGTGGAGGTGTTTCCATTTTTATCTTTTTCAAATAAACCACTAAAAAGTTTTCTCCACGCCAGTGGAGGTGTTTCTTTGCACTTTTTTATTTTCTTCTTCAGTGCAAAGTTTTCTCCACGCCAGTGGAGGTGTTTCTGTCTCCCGATGACTTAGATAATAGAAAAGGTTGTTTTCTCCACGCCAGTGGAGGTGTTTCCGAGTCACCGAAAAATAATTTCATGAAGTTATAGTTTTCTCCACGCCAGTGGAGGTGTTTCTCGA
>JAFLVQ010000054.1 GCA_022508205.1 Spirochaetales bacterium | reverse complement strand
ATACTGGCGGCAACGACAATACTGGCGGCAACGACAATACTGGCGGCAACGACAACACTGGCGGCAACGACAATACTGGCGGCAACGACAATACTGGCGGCAACACCGAAAATCCTGATAATCCTAACGATCCGGGTACTTCCGGCGGTGAAGAAGACACTTATAATCCTGAACCATTACCAGACGATTTTTCTCTTGAAGACTTATCTTTACAAGGCGATTTTGGTGATTTGCAACTTACCAAAGATGAAGAAAAATCAGATACCTACATTACTACTCTAAACTACCGTAACAATATGAATAGTTGGGGCGGAGGAAATGGAACTCTTTATTTTAAACTTCTTCCTGGTTATCATGGTATAGCTGTTGTGGACATAGCAGCTTCAACTTCATTACCAGAAGGTGTTGAAATTAAAGATGGTGGTCCTAACGATCACAATATTATGATTTTAGGACTAGAAGATCTAACAATCTATGAATTATCTTTCAGTCTTTCGACAACAAGATCTGTCATTATTGGTGTTAAGAAAACCGGTACCTTTGAAGTTACAATTCCTACTTATGATGATTATGATGACATTGATATTGAGGAAACGACCGGAGAAGCTCCTAACTCTTATGCTGAGAACACCTATAAAATTGATGAAACAAAAGGAACACTATATAAGGTAACAGGTGTTCCTTCATGGTTTGCAGATGCTGGTGCTATCATTTGGGCTGTAGTTACTGATGACACAAATACTGGTTATTGGGAAAAGATCAAACATGATGTAGCGGAAGGGGTTGTGTATCTTACATCCGAAAAGACACTTAAAACAATAAAATTGTTACGTTATAATCCAAAGGGCAGTCTAACTGATACTGATATTTGGAACAAGTCTACAACTGAGACAATTGACGAAAATAATGAAACGTCATTTACTGAAGAAAAATAATAACTAAAGAAAGCGGCGGTTCGGAGAAATCCTGACCGCCGTTTTTATTTTACGGTGCGGCACAAAATAAACAACCGCAGGTCTTGATTCAAAAACAGAATACAGGTCTGTCCCTCCCCTAATGCACAGAAAAAACACAACACCCAATATTTTTAAAAACCGCTTTAATTCATTGCAAATAAAACAAAAAAACAATATAATTTCGCTCAATCAATTCTCACAGGAAACACACTATGCCTACAGTCGCGTCTGCAAAAATTTTTGAATACTACGACAAATACAAAGATCAAGAGGTTTATTTCAGCAAATCAATATGTGAAATTACCGGATTGGTTTCCGAAAAGTTAAAACTAAAAGTCGGGGCATACGAACTTCCGTGCGTGTTATACGCAAGTTCATTGGAAAGAATAATCATAATTCTCAATCTGACAGATACCGACATGCAGAAAGTAAAAATGGCAAGAGGTCTTGCTACTATAAAATTTTGTTTTTCCAACGCGTCGGCAAAAAATCCGCTGAGTTTTTTTATTTCATGCCGTATAAGAAAAATCAATTCGTTCAAATTGGCAACAAGTTCCGCATTTATGATAACGCTCGATTTTCATCAAAGACCGCCCGATGACTTTATCGAAATAATCGGAAAAATAATCGACAATTCCGTAAAATTCAACAAGAGAAAAGAGCTTCGTATAAGAGTCGACAATAAAATCGCCGTTTCGCTCGGAATGGAATCGGTAAAAAGTTTTGCTACTATCGATAAAAATATCAAACCGTGCATTTTTACGGATATTTCGGCTTCCGGCTGCTGTATTACAATGGTTGATTGCCCGGAAATAGAAGAGCACAAGGGAATTACGGTGCAGTTTAATATAAAAGAAAATATCGTAAATATAAACGCAATGATTGTTCGCTGCGAAAAAGTCAACAATTATCCGGAATTGACACGAATCGGTATTCTCTACGAGAAAGATGAAATCCCTTACATTTACAAAAATATGATTAATAATTACCTTGACATGCTGGAAGCAATCAAAAAGCAGAAACAATAATCAGGCTAATCATCATTGTCTAAAGCCTGCCGCAAATAAAAACTGCAAATCGGGCAAAGCGGCTGAGAAAGTTCTTTCATCAAACATTTTTCATAGGCATGAAAAACTCCGCCGCTGTACCCTGCACCTCCGGGAACATATTCTTTTGCATTTGCAATAGTTTCCCAGTCTTTAAAATCGGATTTATACCAAGTAAGATTCGGATACATTGTTTTTCCTTCAGCCTTTTTCATAGTTTCCGGAAAATTGCCCGTATCGCCGTATTCATCTCCCAAACCTGCAATCGCATGGCACAATTCATGGCAGACTTCTTTGCCGGAACAATTTTCACGTACAAAAATATACCTTACAATTTCTCCGTTCTGCTTTTTCAACTGCCCGCCTCTGCCGCGAAAATTTCCGGGAACGACAAAAATATAAACGCAATTATTTATTCCGACTACTTTTTTCAGCTGCTCGTAACGAATCGAAATGTTATCCGAATAAAAAACACACGGAATTTCTTCTGTTCTGAAAAAAGACATCTGTATCTTTGAAGCATACAAATCAAACGGTTCTACCGCATCAACAGAAACTTCCGGCTGAATATCCGAAGTGTAATAAATACGAAATTCCCATGCATGCAATTCAAAATGCACTACTAAAAAGAAGAGCGCAAATATCCGCAACGTTTTGATGTTTTACCTCCGTTTGCTTCATTTATATTACATATATATTGCATAAAAAAAAGCTTCCTTATTATAAGGAAGCTGTGATAAATTCCGTAACCGATTTTTTATTTAAAAGTTTGATTCCAACAATTCCAGTTCATCTTCAAAAGATTTTTTATACGTTGTTATCTTTTGAATATAATTCAATGTCAAATCACCGACATTTTCATTTGTAACATTTCCCCAGCCGGCATTATAGCATGCCAATGCTCTGACTAAATTATAATCCGTATTTTCCAAACACCAGCGCAGAAAAGATGCGGCAATTTTAATGTTCGTTTCCGGATCGTAAAAATCCTGTTTGGATAAATGAGGAAATGTTTTGCTGTTCAGCTGACAAATTCCGCGGTCTACAGAGCCGTTGTAATTATAATTTATTGCGTTTGGATTGAAATTCGATTCGGTTTTCATTAATGCCACAAGCAAAGATGTTTCGATTCCTTCTTTCTCCGAATATTCAATTGCAAGTCTCGCAATATCTTCATTTTCAATTATACCTGAATAATAATTCTTTTTAATATCTTCTGCGGATCGAAAGGTTTGCGTTCGTATATTTGCCAGTTCATCGGAAGAAACATTTTTTGCCAAAGCAGTCGTCTTGCTTTCCGCAAAGCTGAATAAAATCACAGCCAATGATACGTAAAAAGCAATCATGACAAGCCTTTTAATACCACGCAAACTTTTCTTGAAACGAGACGGTCTATAAGTTTCGCATTGAATCTTAATTTTCGATTCCATGTTTTTCTCCTTTATTGATAAACGGAGATTATCACATTCCGCAAAATAAATCAATAAAAATGTTTCTAAAAAGAAACACTTTTTTGGAGATATTTTTATCACGCAGTTACTTAAAAAAAACAGGTCATTGTGATATTATGCCGACAATGTTTTAATATATCAATTTTCAAAGTATATTTATAGAACAACCTGAGTTTTATTTATGAAAAAAAAGAATATCTTGTTTATTATTTCTGTCTTTATACTGTATGTATTTCCGCAAAATATAAATTCGCTCACATTCAATATAGAATACCCGGTAAACAAAAATGTATCGAAAAGCAGCAAAACAACCGCCCCCGTGCAAAGCAAAAACATACGCATACAGGCAAATTTAGAAGCCGGCGCAAAATTTGAAGGAATGTCATCTGCGTATGCCGGCACAAAAGATTTTGCCACACTTTTCATAAAACCGTCTTTCTTCATAAATGACTTCGGCATAGGCCTTGACTTTCATTTCCGTTTCAGAAATACACCGGAATTTTTCCAGTTCAATACATCGGATTACGACTATACGGAAGACGCATATCTTACATTTTGCAGGCTTCTTAATATTATAGATTTTGTAAGCTACGGAAATCGCAATTCGGCCGTTCATTTGCAAATCGGATACACTCCGTATATTTCTGTCGGCAGCGGACTGCTTTTTTCGCAGTTCCACAATCGTTTTTTTGAACCGTGCGATAAAGAAACCGGATTTTATTTCCGTATAAATATAGACGAAGTTTTTACGAATGCTGCATCGGGCTATATGCCGCCTATATCGTTTACAGCTTACATGCCGGATATTGCCGACCCGGATATTTTTATTATCGGAAGCGACTTCTGTGCGACCCCCTATTTCCCCGTTGAAAATTTGGAACTGAACACAGGCATTTATTTCGGATTCGATTTTGATGCAATGGAACAAAACATATTGAATGCCGCAGATTTTGCAAATGTGAAATATTACAGAATGCCGGAATGGTCGGGGAAATCGGTCAAAGCATTTACACTTCCGGCAGAAGTAAGTTACGCAATCGGGAAATATGCGAAAATTTCATTTTCACATGAAACATCGTTTTTATGGAAAGATAATAATTTTAATTTTGCAACATCTATCCACACAAAAGGCGAATTTATTTACTTGGAAAATTCCGGTTTCCTGCTCGGAATACCATTCGGAGTGGTTTTTAAAAATGACGGCTTTTATCCGGGCTACTTCGGTCTGAACTATCAAAACGTCAGAAGTATGCAGTATAATGACGAACATCAGCTTAAAAATTTTCTGTTTCAGTACGGAATCTCATTATCGGGATTCAATAAAATGATTGAATTCGGAGTTATACTGACTTCTCCTTTTGAAATGGATGCATTCACCGCAATGTATGAAGCATATTTTACCGTGAATCGAGAAGCAGACACTGTTTCTCCGATAAAAGTAGATGTCGGCATTCGCTATCGTACGGCTATGTCAAATATGGATATAAACGGAAACGGCGGAAATTTTATGGAATCAATCTCAAAGAAATTCAGATTTGCGATAGAACTGAATATGAGAATTTACTGCAGCAAACTCGGCATTTCAATCGGCATGCAGTCGCCGAATTGGCTTGAAAATCTGCCGACTGCGGAAACCGTCGGTGCTGCCGGATATACATACAGCATAAACGATTTGAGAATCGTAGATTTAGATACATACGGGAAATTTCTCCTGAAATTCATGCAGCTGGAGGTAGCAATTGCATTCTAAAAACTATTTTCTGTTAGTAAGCGGCTTTCTGCTGGGCATTCAACTGTTGGCAGCAGCCCCGATAAAACTGCAAATCAATTCTGATACTGAAAATCTTCCTACGGTACGCTCCAAAGAAAACCTGTTAGAAATCGGCAGCGAACCGTTTATTACCGAAAACCCATATATATTATCGAGCAACGGCAAATATGAAATACGGATGTATGATGTTTACGACAATCTCAAAGCATTTTTCTTGCTTTCTCCGCTGACAGACTTGCAGCTCTCCGATAACTCATCGTCAAGTTTCGTCATTGCATCGAATTTCGGTCGTTTCCGCTGTGTTTCGGGAAGCAACGATTCGTTTATTATTCACGCAAAAAACGGAGTAACAATAACAATCCCGCCGAACAGCGATGTTATTTATTCGTGCGTCAGCGACTTAAGCCGAATGTACAATACGAATATTGCAGTATTCAGCGGCGAAGCGAACGTTTACAAAGGAAAGAAAACCGAAAATTTCGATACGCAGGATTTCATTTTGCGCATACTGCCGATGCAAATTGCCGAAATTGAAAATCCGCTGATTATAAACGTCGATGACATTACCAATGAATCGCTTGCATATTTTCAACGGACCAATTCCAGAAAAGCGGGAACTTTCAGGACTGAAAGCGGAATACGCCCCGTTCTTGAGACATTAACGCCGCAGGACAAGCCGGGAAATAAAACAGTAAGTACAACAGATGACATTATTTTTTACAACGACGGAAACGATGATTTCGGCGAATCGATAAAAATGCCCGAAAAAAAGCGTGTAATTACGGATTTTGCAAGATTCAGGCTGTCATTTATTTTTCAGAATAATAAAATCGGAGGTTCAATCGGCTGGCATCCGAACATAAAAACAACGGATGACCTTTTTGATTTCTCACTGCGTTTTGATATTCCGTTTCTGATTGAGTTTTCAAACGATTTTTCAATGACTCCCATTAAACCGGAAAGAATCTGGGATAACTTTCTGAAGATTAATGATTTCAGAAGCGAATGGTTCGCAGATTCGATAATCGATTCAAAAAAACCGGAAGAAGCAGCTTTGGGAATAATAGAAAATCTACTTGTAAAGATAGACAAACTGCGCTGGGGCAATGAAAATACGCCGTTTTTATTTATGCTGGGAACGAAAGAAGCAAAAACGGATAAAAACGCACTGCGTTACTTTTTTTACTCACCGTCGCTTTTTTTGCCGGTTTACAGAGCCACAAGTATTGATTTCGCATACAGAAATCAATACGTAACTGCGGAATTTTTTGCCGAAAATATACCGTACGGCGGTTTGTTCGATAATTCGGTTCAAATTTTCACACCATTAAAAAGTATGAAGTCACGTATAGAAATCGACTTTGCAATAGATACGTACCGCCTGCGACAGGATACTATACATACCGACAGCAATGCGGCACTGCCGCTTTATACCGATGTCAGCTGGTCATTTACCGCATTTGACCTTCCGTATTTCGGTTACGAATTTTATCTGAATACAGGACTTGTATTTCCTTTAGTCCCATACAGTGAAAATGTTTTCTTGATGAATCCCGAAAATATCAGAAATATGATACACTTTACTTTCGGACAGAAATTTCGCGGCGGCAAAAGCCCGACATTCAGCATCGAACTATTTTTTAAATCGACAAATATGCATTACTTTACACCGCTGTATTTTTTATTTAAGGAAAAATATCTTACGGAACTTGCGCGGAAATCCGCCAATTCGGACTACGACATAGGTGCCAAACTCGGAATTTCATGGCAGCCGCTTTCATGGATACAGTATTATACTTTTTATCGCCCGGCAGTTTCTGTTACGAATTTGTTTGCGTATGAAGATTCTCCGGTTACTGCTTCGTACTCGGATAATTTACTTATGGGACTGACAATTTCACCGCAGGTTCAAAATAATACAATCACAGGCAATCTTATATTTGCACTGGAGTGGGATAAGCCGGCAGACGGAATTATCAATTCCATTGTCAAAAAAAATTCTTCATTTTTATATGAAAATGTAGGAATGCATATATGCACGCAAGTATTATTTGCCGATGTAGGGACTTTAGGTATAGATTTTTCATTTATTCCGTCAACTGAATCCATAAAATTCAACGGAGAAATTTATTTTACCGTATCGTTCAAAGGAGTAAGCGAAAAAGCTGCACATCATTCGGATATATCGCAAAAACGCATGCACGAACTGAAAAAAATAATTTCACAACAAGAACAGAATAGCAATATCAACAATACCGACGGAGAAAATAATGAAGATTAAAGTATTACCGGAAAGTGTCTACTCGAAAATAGCTGCCGGAGAAGTTATCGATAAACCGGCTTCAATCATCAGAGAACTTATAGACAATTCCATCGATGCCGGAGCTACGGAAATCGTAATATCATTGAAAAAAGGCGGAACGGAAGAAATAAACGTGCGGGACAACGGCTGCGGTATGGAGAAAGATGACTTGACTACTTCGATACTGAAACATTCCACAAGTAAAATAGAAACAGCAGATGACTTAAACAACATTCATACAATGGGATTTCGCGGAGAGGCTCTATATTCCGTACATACGGTTTCAAAACTTGCAATTACCTCATCTGCCGATGATTCAGGTCAAACTCCCGGATACAAAATTTGTCCGGAAAATTCATTTATTCCCGAACCGGTTCCGTGCCGCAAGGGAACAAAAATCGAAATTAAAGATTTATTCTACAATCTCCCGGCAAGAAAAAAGTTTTTGAAAAGTGCAGCATCCGAATTGAATGCGGTAAAAACGACAATATACGAAAAGATTTTTGCAAGATTGGACATAAGCTACGCACTGTATAATGACGGAAAGCTGATGTTCCGAACAAACGGAGACGGAGATTTTCAGCAGGCATTTTTCACTATTCATAAACTGGAAAATCCGTTCCCAATCGAAAAATTTGAATATACATCGGCTCCGATAAAATTGACTATCTACCACAGTCCTGCCGATGTTTTTTTCCAAAGCAGAAAATATCAGACTATGTACGTAAATAATCGCCCGATTTCATGTTCTTTTTTTTACTCGGCAATCTCAAAAGGGTACGCGCAATACATTTCTGCGAACCGACATCCGCTGATGTTTGTATTTTTGGAAACAAAACCGGATTTTATCGACATAAATATTCACCCGGCAAAACGTGAAGTAAAATTTTTCGACCAAACCGCTGTATTCAATGCAATTATGCAGGGAACGAACGCAGCATTCGGCAACAAAATACGGCGGGATTTATCACTGGATCCGCAGGACCCATTCGCCGACGATGAGATTTATCCATTCGCAAAAATCGAACTTGCCGATGTAGAACCTCAAGGTGCCATGCCGGAAGTAATATATCCGACGGACTTCAAACAAATCAATACCGAATCGGATTATCCCGATTTGGATGACAGATATTACAATTTCAATGAATCACAAAAACCATACTCGCCGTTCGGACGAGAACTGCCTAAAGATTTGACCAGTTTATTTTCAAAATACGAAGCACTCAAGGTTCAACCTCAAGCCGACTTGCCGCATGTAAAATATAAAGAAACACTGCACAATTTCAGAATACTCGGGGTCGCATTCGATACATATATAATTACGGAGAAAAACGAAAAACTCTATTTTGTAGATCAGCATGCGGCAGAAGAAGCGTATATTTACATGAAGAAAAAAGAAAGCTACAAGCAAAATTCGGCATCTGAAAGGCTTATGATTCCGGTATTATTCGAGCTTGAAAATACTCCAAAAAATCTCGAAGAAAAACTGGAGCAGCTTAATTCATGCGGTTTCTGCATTGAAGAAAATGAAGGAAGCACGTATTCGATAAGTGAAATCCCCTGCGTTCTGAAAAATATGCCGTCATCGCAATTAACCGAAACAATAACAATGTTTTTGCAGGAAGACGGCAACAGCGAACTTACAATAATCGACAGAATTCTCATTACGGCAAGCTGCCGCGAAGCAGTAAAAAAAGGCGACAAACTTACTCCAATACAAATAGAAGAAATCATTACGCGTCTTTTTGCATTCAATATACTGAACTGTCCGCACGGGCGGCCGGTTTACTTTGAAATACCTCGCTCCACATTCGAGCGAAACTTTCAGCGCAGAAAATAGATTTTTTTATGAAAAAATAAATTACGGAGAAAATAAAATGGAAATTTTTCTTAATTTTCTGATTTTAGCAGCCGGACTTATCCTGGTAATAAAAGGAGCTGATTTCCTGGTAGACGGCGCGTCTTCCTTAGCTGTAAAAATGGGAGTTCCGCAGCTTGTTATCGGACTTACAATCGTTGCATTCGGCACAAGCATGCCCGAACTTATCGTAAATTTAAGTGCTTCATTTGAAGGCAAAAATCAAATCGTACTCGGAAATATTTTAGGCAGCTGCATTTACAATATTCTGCTGATTTTGGGAATCGGAGCAATTATCACTCCGTTATCAATCAAATCATCGACAAAATGGAAAGAAATTCCAATGGCATTCGGAAGTATACTGCTGATTTTCATACTGGCAAATACCGGTTTTACAAAAGAGCTCGGTTTTACAAAAGATCTTTATATCACACGATTGGAAAGTATACTTCTTCTGCTGAGTTTCGCAGCATTTATGTGGTACACAATTCACATAGCTTTAAGCGATAATGCTTCATCTGAGGAAGAGCCGAAATATAATTCTTCACTACATACTATGTTATTGATAATAGCCGGCTTTGCGTCGTTACTGTTAGGCGGAAAATTCACCGTCGAAGGTGCGGTACATATTGCTACTGTTTTGAACGTTTCCGAAAAACTGATTGCATTGACTATAGTTTCTATCGGAACCTCACTGCCGGAACTTGCAACATCCGCAGTAGCTGCTTACAAAAAACAAGCCGACATTGCAGTCGGAAATGTAATAGGAAGTAATATCTTCAACATACTGCTGATTTTGGGACTAAGCAGCGTTGTAACTCCGATTGCTTATCCGGCAGAGCTGAATATCGACATTTTGGTATTGGGCATTGCCACCGTATTTTTGTTTCTGGTTACATTTATCAAAGATAAAAACGTTGTAGGAAGACCTACCGGTATTATATTTGTCGCAAGTGCCGTTATTTACACGATTTACTTAATTTTCAGAGGGTAAAAATGATTAAACTTATTGCCATGGATATAGACAACACCATTACATCATACAAAAACCACATACCGAAAAAAAATATACTGGCGATAAGAAAAGCATGCAGATACGGAATAAAAATAGTTCTTGCATCGGGTCGTCCGGAAAACTCAATACTCGATGTCGCTCGTCGTTTGGACATTGAAAATAACTGCTATGCAATATCTTTCAATGGTTCTCGAATTCGTGAATTATCATCAAACCGCATCTTATTCAATGCCAATCTGCCGAAAGAACTGTTTTGCGAATTGCTTCGGCTGGCAAAGCAAGAGAATATCTTCATGCACACATACAAAGACAACACAATAGTAACCGAAAAAAATAATTTTTATTCCAAACTTGAAGCTAAACTCATCAAGTTTCAAATCGAAGAAGTTGAAGATTTAGCTGAGAAAATAAACGGGAATGACATTTTGAAAGTGCTGCTTTTGGAATCTCCGAAAAAATTAAGAAAAGCAGCAGCGCATATCATTCCGCAGATTCAACATAAAATGAGCGCATCGTTCTCCGCTCCGTTCTTTTTGGATATTTCGGCTTTAGGCGCGGATAAAGGTACATCTTTAAAAAATCTTGCGGAACAGTTGGGAATAAACAGAGAACATATTATAGCTTTCGGTGATAATTTCAATGATAAAACAATGATTGAATACGCGGGAATCGGTGTCGTAATGGGGAACGCGTGTTCGGAAATGAAAAAAATCGCAAATGTAGTTGCTCCGCCGTGTTACTTTGCGGGATTCGCAAAAGTACTGGAAAAATATCTGTGATTTTCACAGCCATCGATTTTTTTCATCATGTTCGGCATTATCCACAATTTCATGCAGTTCCGCGCAAAACGCTCTTTGGAACAATTCTTTTTCCTCTATAAAACAAGAAACTTTTTTGCGAAGTTCAGGCTGATTGCAATGATGAAAAATGCTGCTGCAAATTCTGTAAGCAGCCGAAATTTTTACCTCATAATATTTTTTCACCAATTTGAAAGACTCCTCAAACTCCCCCGCTCTGCAGAGAATATCGGCCTTGATAAGAAAATCAGACGCAGTACGCGGCTCTTTTACCGAAGTATTTTTCCACATTTTAAAAACCTCACTCTCTTTTTTTACTCCGCGAAGCGACTTATAAAAATCCATCAACGACATTGCCGCAGTTTCGGTGTGATACTCAAACAAGGCGCATCCCAATGTTACAAAACGGTCACTGCCATTCCAATGCGAAAAAACCGGAGTATCCCAATCTGCCCATGCAGTTTTGTAAAATGAACAGTCAGGCAGTTTTGGCTCAAAACAATCTATCAAAAGAAAAAAACCGGTCGGTCTGCGACTTTGCAAATTGGGCAAAAGCGGAAATTTTCGATGTTTTCTTGCAGATAAATAAAATAATGCCGCTGATTTCTTCGGAGTTTTTTCCTTTATACATTTCATTGTTTTTTTTATTTCACGATGGTATTTTGATTTTTTATCAAGCCAAACGCGGTTCGATGGAATTTCAAGCCAGCGCCTGCATCTCAAAACTGCGCCTTCCGGTACAATGCAAGTCAATCGACAGTTTTCCACAATTTCATCGGGCAACAACGACAACAAAAGCAACGCTCCGATACCCAATGAATCTTCGTGCATAACAATTTGCATATTTTTGTAATTATCGATTGCCGCCGCCACACAGTCTTCCAAACGTTCGCGCAGTTCAGGCATTGAGTAAAAAACAATATACGGGTTTTCGTTGATAATTTTTTTCGTCTGCACAAAAATTTCATGCAGAGTATCACGACATTCATCGTTTTCAAAAATCGGGAAAATCGGCAGTTCGATCTTATTCATTCGGTGCAGATAAGTAAGCAGATTTTGAATATCATTTACATTACAAAAAGAATCGTTTCCCAATAGACTGTTTACAAATACGGAACAGACTGCCAACGAATCATTATTAAGATAATAAGCGTACAGATTCAGCAGTTTACGAAAAACTTCATTCACAAAGTCGGTTTTTTCAAATAATCTTTTATCTGACATCTGCACAAAAAAGATATGCAAAAACTGAAAGTACGCTGCTTCATCGAAAGTAGGAAGCGACGCTATAATATCATCGAGATTACAGGAAAGTTCTTCAAAACTGCACGTTTCGTTTGTTTCCCATATCTTTTTCTTAAAGGCATTAATTTTTGCCAAAAAAATATTTTCTGCATTCATGGACAAAATAAAACCATATTTTCATAAAAAAGTAAGCTGTTTTTTACCATCAAAAAAACATATAATGCCGTAAAAATAATTGAGGGAAAAAATGTCTGCAGCTGAAAATAATTTAAAAATAACCGCAACATGTTCTTCCGGACTGGAAGAAGTTCTGCAAAATGAAATAAAAAAGTACGGTGCAAATATCGAAAGTACCGGGAAAAATACAGTGCAATTTTATGCCGATATGCAGCTTTTGTATAAACTTAACATGGCTGCGCGTACGGCAACACATTTTCTTCTGTTTTTGAAGCAGTTCTTTTTTAAAAATGCCGACGACTTTTACGGCAAAATGAAACAAATCGCGTGGGAAACGTATTTTACTGTACATGCATTAATCAGAATCGATACAAAAGGAACTTCATTTGCATTTCGCAATACCCACTTTGCAACTTTGCGTACAAAAGACGCTGTAGCCGACAGATTTCGTGATATATGCGGCGACCGCATTTCTGTATGCAAGGACAATCCGGAAATTCAAATAACTGTATATCTGAAAGACAATCAGGCAATTGTCTATCTTGATTCTTCCGGTGTTCCGTTGTTTAAGCGCGGGTACCGTTCGGTTCATGCGCAGGCCCCGCTGAAAGAGGATTTAGCTGCCGGAATTTTGATGCTTTCCGGCTGGGATAAAAAATGCAGCCTCATCGACCCAATGTGCGGAAGCGGAACATTTTTGTTTGAAGGGTATTTAATGGCAAATAATATTGCACCGAATTTAAATAGAAATTTTGCTTTTATGCACTGGAAAAAT
>JAFLVQ010000053.1 GCA_022508205.1 Spirochaetales bacterium | reverse complement strand
CAACCATTACTCATCTCCGTCATCAGATTCAGCACATTTTCAAAAGTATATCCGATAATATTGCCAATAATATTTACCAAAGCAGGTGTCACCATCATTAAAATGATAAAACCTATGAAAATAGATATTTGAAATCCAACCGATTGAAGGTTCATCTGCGGAGAGGCCTTTGCCAAAAGCCCCTGCGTTACCGAAACAAACAGCAGCATTGCCAATATCGGGAACGAAATTTTCAATGCAACAACAAATAAATCGCCCATTGCCGCCAAAAGTCCGTAGTTTGAACCTGTCATAGACGTTTTTAATAAATCAGTAAAATTTACCCTTGAAAAAGACTCAAACAATCCATTTAAAATATATGCAGGTCCATTACCCAGCATAAATATAAGAGTGAAAATCATGTATAAAAATTGCCCCATGATAGGTAAACTTATCTGGCTTAACGGGTCAAAAACTTCGCTAGCACCAAATCCCATTTGAACGGAGAAAAATTGTCCTGCCAATTGGAATACAGTAAAATAAACCGACATTATCATTCCGATTGCGCAGCCGATTATACCTTCTCCCAACGCTGATAATCCATACTCGATCATATTGGAATTTGGTTCCGGCACAAAAGTGCTTACCAAAGGATAAAGTGCCGCTGTAACTAAAAATATCAGACCAAAACGGATTGTTTCTGGAAATGCATCCGAACTAAAAAATGATACTGTAAAAAACAATCCCATAATACGCGCGAATACCAAAAGAAATTTCTCAAAATGAAAAACAAAATATTCCATACTCCAAGTCCGCTTTTATATAAAAACTTTCTACTGATTCTGCCCTATAGTTCCCATTAAATCAAACAACCCTACAGTATACTCCTGTAAAACATGGATAATCCACGGTCCGCATAAAATCATCGCCAGAAAAATTATAATCATCTTAGGTACAAAAGTAAGTGTTTGTTCCTGAATGGATGTTGCAGCTTGTATAATAGAAATAAGTAAGCCGAGAATCATACTGCTAAGAAGCATCGGTGCACTAACCAAAAGTGTTTTAAGCAAACAGTCGTACATTATGTACTGAACGAATCCGCTGTCAAAAACAAAATTACCCATTTCCCCTCCCAAAGAAAAACATCAGACAAAACTTACAAATAAACCTTGAGTCAACAAACTCCAACCATCAACAAGAATGAATAAAATGATTTTAAAAGGTAAAGAAATCATAACCGGAGGCAGCATAATCATACCCATTGCCATTAATGTAGATGCTACAACCATATCGATTATAAGAAATGGGAAAAATATCAGCACACCCATTTCAAAACCGACTGTTAATTCATTAATAACAAAGGCCGGAATCAATACATAAGTCGGAACATCATCGAATGTATCCGGTGCCGGCAGTCCGCGCATATTCATAAAAAAACCAATATATTTCTCATCAGTCTGACGCAGCATGAAATCACGAATGGGGTCCGAAAATCTTTTAAAAAAATCTTCCATAGTCAATCTTTCTGATTCCGAATATTCATCCTGATGCATAAAAGGCTGAACCGCTTCATTATTAACCTTTTCAAAAGTCGGCCACATAATAAAAAGTGTCATAAACAAAGCAAGCCCGTACATTATTTGATTCGGAGGGACCTGCTGCAGTGACAACGCCTTTTTAATAAAATCAAAAACTATTATAATCCGCAAAAAAGATGTCATAAGCACCATAATAGACGGTGCTAATGTAATTATGGACAGCAGAAATAATATCTGCAATGATAACGCAACTTCTTTTGGGCTTTGAGCTTCTTCAATGTTTAAATCTATTTTAGGGATTGGAATAGTACTGCCTCTGTCCTGAGGAACTGTAGGAACAACGCATAAACAAAAATACAGTATTACAAAAATAAAAGCATACGGCTTTCTCATCCCCTCCCCCTTTTGCAAAATTTATATATCAACAGAATACAGATAATTAATCAGCTAATTTGTATTATTTTCATCACTTTTTCCCACCGAACCAGTCATTTTTTCATTTAAATTATTAATTCTTATTGTCTGTTCCTGTAAAAAGTCGACACTATTTTCTTCATAGTCAAAATCTTTCTGCTTACTGTTTTTTACGCCGGAAAATTTTAACATCTCCTGAAAAACATTGGCAAACGATTCACCTGATTTAATCTTTTTTTCTTGTCGTAATTGCTTCAAATTATCTATTTCTTTTTCGTCCGTTATTTCACTCAAACAGTTAATAGAATCGTTTGCCGCTCCTATAATAAGGAATTTTCCGGCTATATAAATGACATGAACATTTTTTCCCATTCCCAAAGGTAATGACAGTAAAATCGAAGAATCTTCACCGTTTTTCGCAGCCAGTGAATCGGCCTTTTTTTTAAGAAAAAAATAGATAAGATAAATAACTGCACATATAAGAAGCAATGAAAAAATTAATCGAAAATACGAAAAAGAAACTCGGTTTCTCCCCGATAAATTAGTTCTTCCGCTATTTTTATTGCCAGCATTTTTTTCGTATGCTTCTCTTATACCGTTAAGTTTTTCTTTCTCATAGGTACTAATATCCGAAGAAGCATCATTTTGTGCATAAGAAAAAAATGGATACACCATTTGAAATGAAATGAAAATCAACAACCAACAACAAACACTTTTCATTTAAGGAAATAACTCCAACAACAACCAAATTCTTATCCGCAAAACCAACAACATTTTTGCAGATAAAATTAATTAAAGTACACCTTTCGATGTACTTTAATGTAAGACCGCAATCTTTTTTATAAACTTAATCTAAGTCAATTCTCGTAATCTTTCCATTGGATCAACGATTTCCGTAACACGAACACCGAAGTTTTCATCGATTACTACAACTTCGCCTTTAGCTATCAATTGACCGTTTACCAAAACATCAACCGGTTCTCCGGCTAATTTATCAAGTTCGATAACCGTACCTTCTCCCATTCCGAGAATATCTTTGATGGATTTTTTTGTTCTGCCGAGCTCTACAGTCAGCTCCATATTTACATCCATCAGAAGTTTTATATTACTGTTTTCTCCTAAATCATTATTAGGCGACATTCCGCTAAAATCAGAAAACTGTACTCCGCGTACAGGCACTTGTTGTGCAGGAGAAAATCCACCCCCCATCATTGCTGAATTACCCATATTCATCATCCCCTGATTTGAATTTACCATTCCTGCATTCATTCCCATTGAATTATTTCCCTGAGGAGCATTACTTACAGGCTGAATAGCATTTAAAAATTCTCTGGCAATATTTATATCGTAAATTTCTGTTAAAACTGAAGTAGGACTTCCTTCTATGGTAAAATCATAGGACACTTTCAGATATTCCTGAAACGGATTCAAACTTATTGAATTATTGTCTTTTACAGCTGTTTGAGGCGGAGCAGGTTTGAGATTTTTGCCTATCTTAGTTCCGATTTTGTTTGATACATTACCGGAAATGACATTCATTGCTTCACTTACGGCACTTAACGAAGCATCTGTAAGTTCTCCGCCTCTTTGCCCCATCATCAATTCACTAAGTTCTTTCGCAATATCTACATTCAAAAAATAGAAGTGTTCGCCTATAACGCCCTCTTCATAATCCATTTTTACTTCTACAATTTGACCAGGAAACCCATCGCCTATTGTCTTTGCAGCTTCGGCTTCTACGCGCGGATTATTAATTGTAATTTTCTTATCCGGTACAGATGAACTCAAAACATCTTCAATCCCCGAAGATGACTCTACAATCATATTTTTCAGAAGCGACAACTCTGCTGCAGAAAAACTTCCGCTGCTACCTCCATTCCCGCCATCTCCGTTACCGGTAACAGGAATATTCGGTTCTTCTAAATGTGACATATCAAAACTACTGTCATCTGTCCCTTTCAATAATGCATCAATTTCGTCTTGAGACAAAGCCCCGTCACTCATTCTTCCCCCCCAATCTCTAGCTCTTCGGCCATTTGATCTTCTTTATTCTCATCTTCTATTTTATCTATAATCTGTACTGCAACTTTGCTACCCAATTTTCCCGGTCTGCAATCAAACTTTTCTTTACCGCCAATTTTTATTTTAAAACTATCGGTAATTTTTACATTATTAAGTCTCACACAATCACCGGGTTTAAGCGATACGACATCTTTTATTTTAATATCAATACTGCCGACTTCTACTACAAGATCTACGATTACGGTATTTAATCGTTCCTTAATCACCGACAAATTTTCCGTAGTTGTACCTTTTCTAACACTGGAATACCAATACTGCCCCGAAAGTTTGGAAATTACCGGTTCTATTGTAATATAAGGAATACAAAGATTCGTCATTCCCTCAACATCGCCAATTTTAGTTTCCAATGTAACCAAAACAACCATATCTGACGGAGGCACAATCTGCGCAAACTGCGGATTAACTTCGATACGTCCCAAACGCGGCCGCAAATCTATAACATTCGCCCAAGATTCACGCAAATTACCAAGTATCCTGACAATAACGCTTTCGACAACGGCGATTTCGATTTCAGTCAACTCACGTGCCATTTTCTGATTGCCTTCGGCTTTACCGCCGAACAACTTTTCTATAATCGCAAAAGTGATAGACGGATCCATTTCCAAAACAGCACTGCCTTTCAATGGTTCCATATCAACTACAGCAAGCGTAGTAGGATTTGGAATAGAACGAATAAATTCTTCGTATGTCAGCTGATCAACAGATATTACATGTACATGAACCATTGCACGCAACTGAGCAGATAAACTCGTAGAAGTCAATCGTGCAAATGTTTCATGAATCATTGATATTGTACGGATTTGATCTTTAGAAAACTTATCAGGACGCTTAAAGTCATAAATTTTGACTTTACGCTGCTCACTGTTGTTTTTCATCTCCTCAGCATCAATATCTCCCTCTGAAATTGCTGTTAATAACTGGTCAATCTCGTCTTGAGACAAAACTTCATTCATAGTCTTTAGCCCTATTCCCTAAAATTAATTTCCCATTAACGTGTATTCTTGAAAAAAGATACCTTCTATTTCGCCTTCATTTAACATTCTGTTAATTTGTTTTACCAAATCATCTTCCAACTTACTTAAAGGATCTATATCCGAAAAATAGTTCGCTTCCAGTTTTGAAAGAGTTTTAATGACAATATCACGAATTTGAGCTTTATTCTGAGTTAATTCGGTCTGCAGTTTTTTATTATCTCCCGAATAAGCCAATTGAATATCAACCTGAATCATTCTTCCGTCTTTTAACTGCTGGCGGAAAGGCGAATCCATTGCCAAAGTTGCAGGATGTTCAACGCGAGATTTTCTTATATCCGTCAAGCCGTTATCCGGAGTTCCGGCACCGCCAGTTCCTGTAGAAGAACATTTTACAACAAATAAACAAACCACCACCACTAACGTAATTAGCAACACAATTCCGGCGACACCTGTTAAAACCTTAATTATAAAAGGATTTAGCCCCCTCTTTTTAGATTCCATTCCGCCTGCATCGGTATCATCCATGTTATTAAAATTATCATCTTTTTCGTCTGGCATTCCCCCGCCCCCTTTTTTTTCAATTTTAGCATAGTATTTTAAATTAGTACAAAAGTCAAGAAATTGAAATTAAAAGTCCGTATACTTCCAATCTCTGCCGTTTTGCATTTTTTAATCCCTCAATATAAGTACATCCACTCTGCGATTTCTAGCCATTCCTTCTTCCGTATCATCATTTAACAACGGAATAGGCTGATACTCTCCATAAGAAACAGCGGCTAAATTTGCCGGATTAACACCGAAATCAATCAAATATTTTAAAACATTCAAAGAACGTTCTGCCGCCAAATCCCAATTGGTTTCCCACGGACCGTCCGGATCCGTAGGTCCTTTGTCCGTATGCCCTTCAATACGCACCTGTTTATTTGAAAGTTCTGTTTTTGTTAGGAGCAAACTTATTTTTTCCAAAACAGTACGAGCCGTATCTATATCCAAATCAGCACTTGCACGTTTAAAATATACATCATTTGAAAGCGAAATAATAATTCCGCGCTCATTAATGTCAATTTTCACCCGGCGATTTTTTATTTCACTCTCGAAAAGAGACACTGCCTGCTTATAAGCTTTTGCCATTCCCCTCCCCTGTTCTGTTGACGGCAAAGCTTCGAGTGTATTTCCCAAATTGGCGAAACGACCTTCACTTATACTCTTCCCTCCTTGAAAAACACCGAAAGAACCTTGAAACGCAGATAATATCAATTGCGATTCAGAAATATCCATTTTCATCATTGATACAAGAAGAACAAAGAAACAAAGAAGGAGCTGATTCATATCACTGAATGTCGCCATCCACGCAGGAGATCCGCTCGGACATGGTTTTGGTTTTTCTTTTTTTTCTGCCATTTTTCTTTCTCCCCCGAATTGTGTACTAATCTGATGTTACTTTCATTTTATTTCTTTCATTAGGAGCAACAAATGCAAGCAGTTTTTCTTCAACAATTCTTGGGTTATCTCCACTTTGAATCGATAAAATTCCTTCAAGAATAATCTCACGCTCTGCGACTTCGGCTTCATCACGGGAAGTCAACTTTGTTTTTATAGGAATCAAGAACAAGTTTGCCAAAATCGAACCATAAAACGTTGTAATCAAAGCTGCTGCCATACCGCCACCGATAGCCGATGGATCAGCCAAATTCGCCAACATCCCTACAAGACCATACAATGTACCGATCATTCCCCATGCAGGTGCCTGAGAACCCCATGTATCCATCAAATTAATACCTACCGAGTGACGGGATGTCATCTGGCTTATTTGATTGTATAATATCGATTTAATAACTTCCGGATCTGTCGCATCAACAACAAGTTTAATACCTTGTTTAAAAAACTCATCCTGTACTTGCTCAACTTCATCTTCCAAAGAAAGAAGTCCCTCTTTTCTTGATTTTTCGGCAAAGGTTACCAATTGTCTGATCAAATCTCCTGTATTCGATTTTGGCTGTTTAAATGCCAATCCTATGTATTTCCCGATATTTTTTACGGTACTCATATCATTACTGATCATTACAGCAAAAAAAGATCCTCCTATCGTAATAAATACGGATACCAGATCCATATACAGATTCAATCCGTATCCACCGATAATAATACCGCCAATAATCATGAAAAAACCGGCGGGGATTCCTATTAGAGTTGCTAAATCCATTATTTACTCCTATAAAATGGTTTGTTTTTCGTTTCTGATTCGATTATTTATATCCTCAATACCCTCTTTCACTACATATTGGGTTTGAGAGTTCATGGTAATAACAGTGTCAGGTGTTATTTCAATCTTTTCAATCAGAAAATGATTCAAATAGAACACTGTTCCGTTTAACTTAGTCAGCTGTATCACTTGTTCTGCCTCCAAACTTTTCTTAAATGAAAAGAGTTTCGCACTACTTTATAATATCATCGACCTTTTATATATTTTTTTAATATAAAAAGAACACAATTTTTTCGATATAAATCATCGTTCATCACTACATTACAGATAAAAAAAAGGACTTACGAATCAACGTAAATCCTTTTCTTATATCAAATTAACTTTATCTTTTGAGTGTAAGCAGTTCCTGAAGCATTTGATCCGAAGTCTGAATTGTCTTTGAGTTTGCCTGAAACCCTCTTTGAGTTGTAATCATATCGGTAAACTGCTCGGATAAATCGACATTACTCATTTCCAAAGCTCCGGCAATAATCTTGCCCTTTCCGACTGTTCCGGCAGCCGAAATATCGGCAATTCCGGAGTTGTTGGAAACTTGGAAATTTGTCTCTCCTGCTTTTTCCAATCCGCCGTTATTGGCAAATGTAGCCAATGCGACCTGCGCCAAAGTTCTGTTATTTCCATTAGAAAAAACACCTGTTATGGAACCGCTTGAATCAACTTTTACATCTTCAAGATACCCCATTGCAAAACCGTCCTGTCTGAACGGCTTTGTCGAAAAGTCCGAACCGAATTGAGTAACGCCGACACCTTCTTCGGTTTTTACTCTTCCGGCTTCACCGAGATTAAGGTTAATCGCCATCTGATTATTTTCCAATTCTCCGTCGGCTGCGGGAATATTCATATTCAATGTGACATACAATGCGCCTGCATCCATTACATCGCCCGCTTGATCTGCAACAGTTCTGATTTGTCCGAGATTGTCGAAGTTCAGCGTAAAAATATTCTGTCCCATTTCCGCTTCGGTACCCTCTGCACCTTCCGCATTGGGATTTACATTCAAACTGTATTGATCATTCTCGAGTCTTATTTTATCGCCTGTCGGGTTTTGCGGATCTTGACGGTAAATTTCGCTTCTGACCTGCCATTGGTTTGTGTCTGTTTTGATAAAAGTAAAACGAGCTTCCAATGGATTACCGAAATTATCGAATATATCGATTGACGATGTCCACGATTGTTTCATCTGCTGACTTACGGGCAAGTTGTCAAATGCTTCAAATCCGCCTTCTACAGTAGCCATTTCGGAAAACAAATTACATTTGAAATCCACATTCCGAGTAGCTTTGGCAGGATCTTTTGAAAACATAGGAATTATAATATCTCCCGGAGTTTCCGATGTACGAATAATCGATTCCCCGTCAACCTGTTGTTCCATCCACCCTTGCACTTTCAAGCCGGTACCCGGATTTACAAGTGTTCCGTCTTGGTCTGTTCCGAAAACTCCGGCTCTTGTATAATATTCTTTATCGCCGTCTTTCAAAATAAAGAACCCTTCGCCCTGAATCGCCAAATCGAACTTGTTGCCAGTAGTCTGAGCTGACCCCTGAGTAAAAATAGTATCGATTGACGCTATACTCATTCCCAAACCGACTTGTTTAGGGTTAACACCACCTTTGTTTTCTTCCGGTCTCGAAGCACCGTTGATGTTTTGAGACAGCATATCGTGAAAATTAACACGCCCTTTCTTAAAACCGGTTGTATTTACGTTAGAAATGTTATTTCCGATAACATCCATTTTTGTCTGGTGATTCTGCAGTCCGCTCACAGCAGAATAAAGTGATCTCATCATAATTTCAGCTCCTATTCTTATTCATTGGAAATTGTTTTTATTTCAGAAATCGGGAACATTTCCCCATTTACAGTTACACTTACTTCTGCTCCGTTTCTGGATACAGATTTCACTATTCCGCTGACAGTTTTAGGTTCCGCACCTTCTTCACTGCCTTGTGAAATAATTTCAACATTTTTCCCCAAAAGCCCGTATGTAGTCTGAAAGTTGAACTTATCAACAATAGATTCCATGCTCTTGTTCATATTCATCATTTGTTCCATAGAACTGAACTGCGCCATTTGAGCAATAAATTCTCTGTCCTGCATTGGATTTGTAGGATCTTGATGCTGCAACTCCGTAACAAGGAGCTTAAGGAAATCATCCTTATCCAGCTGCTGCTTCATTGCTTGTCCGCTCTTGGTTATGGTTTTGTTTAATGTTTCGACCTGCATTTTCGTTCTCATCATATCACGAGAATCCTGCATTGAACTAAAACCTGTGATTCCGTCCATTTTCCCTCCCATTTTTAAATCACTAAATGAATACCGTTTCCGGAATAAGTGCCTTTTTCTACAACAGAAGCTCCGTCATCAAACGCTTTTACCGCATGATGCAGACTCACATCTGCCATTTTTTCTTGCGTTCGCGAATCTCTTTCTCCCGCCGCATTATTTGAATTACCGGAAAAATCGAAATTACCAGTTTCAAACGTTTGTCTTCCGGCAATCTGGATTTCCAACTTATCCAATTCGACATTCGCCCGCTGAAACACTGCCCGCAAATCTTCTACACTGGAACGAAACAAATCCGCCGCGTCTTGATTCTGCAATATAATTTTGCCGTTCACTTTGCCGTCTTTCGCAGTAAACTTAAAATCGACACGCCCGATTTCTTCCGGACGAACAAAAGTACTGAAACTAACTTTATCGCTTGTCAAAAGAACTTTTGTCTGTTTAGTCACCTGCTCGTACAAGGCTGTTTTCTGTTCTTGGAAACTTTTCGCAAGCATTTCAGAATCTGCTTGTTTATTATTTATCGGCATTGAAAAATTTTCTTTAATTCCATTTTTTACTTCCAAAGCATCTTTTGTGTCGGGCAACACACCTTTTGCATTAGATGACCTACTTTTTACCTTAGACAAAAGCATTTTTTGATTTTTATCTTTTCCCGCTGTTACAGCAGCTTTGTCGGAATAAAAATTGTCAGCTTTTACATTATTGTTATTTACGGACAAGGCTTCAATTTTATCATCGGTTTTGTTATTCGGAACGTCGCTTTTCACAGTTTGTTCCCGATTAAAAAACAAAAGTTCTTTTAATCCCACTGAAAGTTGATTTTCCTTATTCAAGGATTCGGCTTTGCCCGTAATTTTCAACTGCTTCAATTTTTCCGAACCTTTTAAAATAAGTTTTCCGTCTTTAAGTGCCACCGATGCAACATTCTTTGCAAAAGTTTCGGAAGTAACCTTTTTATTCGTATTTTTTTCTTTCACTTGAAATTGAGACAGTAGTAAAACGCCAATATCATGGCTTATTTTTTCAATATCAGCTTTTTCACCTGATTTTTCGGCAATTACATTTTTTATTTTCAGAGAAACATTCTTAGGAAATCGTTCCAAGTTTATTTCCAAATGAACATTCGCTTTTTTATCCTGTTTTTTGGATAACAACGTCGGCAGTTCTGCCTTATCAAACATTTTTTTGCTTTTGTCCGGTTTTTTATTTACGCGTACTGCAGTATCAGGACGCTCTTGTGCATCATTATTCTTTTTGTATTCGGAAGCGATATTGATATTTTCATCACAGACACGCATAACATCCGAAAAATCTTCTGCTTTGGAATTTTCGTTTGCAATCACTTCAGCTTTCTGATTTTTTTCGGTTTGCGCAGATTGAAAAATTTCATCAAAAGAAGTGGAAAATTGTTCTCCGATATTTTTTTCAACCAAAGTATTATCTGTCAGTGATGTTTTTGCGCTGTTTAACCCGTTTTGTATTATTTGAAGCATATGTACTCCTATCAAAATTTAATCTCGGAGTTTTTTCAAAGTGCTTAATACTTTTTTATATTTTTAGTTCTCAGTTTAAAATTACCTCAGATTCTGTACAGTGCTGGTTTGATTCGATGATCTATCCGAAATGATAATTTCAATTTTATCCTTCGATTAAGAAGTATAAATCAAAAAAGCCGTTTTTCATTTTTTCAACATTTTTGTTGACACAAAGAAAGCTTCATGATATAAGCCTTTCTGTCTACGGGATGTGGCCTAGTCCGGTTCATGGCGTCTGGCTTGGGACCAGAAGATCGGGGGTTCGAATCCCTCCATCCCGAAGTACTTTTGCGCCAGTAGCTCAGTTGGATAGAGCAACAGCCTTCTAAGCTGTGGGTCAGGAGTTCGATTCTTCTCTGGCGCATGATAACATGGTGAACGTAGTTCAGTTGGTAGAGCGCCAGATTGTGGTTCTGGTTGTCGTGGGTTCGAATCCCATCGTTCACCCATCGATCAAAGACCGCATAAATGCGTTCGTAGCTCAGTTGGATAGAGTGGCGGACTTCGAATCCGTTGGTCGGGGGTTCGAATCCCTCCGGACGCAAATACATAAAAGGACCGTTAGCTCAGCTGGTAGAGCAGCAGACTCTTAATCTGCGGGTCAAAGGTTCGATCCCTTTACGGTTCATTTTCCATTTTGCTCATTTTTTAAATACAAGCGAGCGTGGTGAAATTGGTAGACACGCTAGACTTAGGATCTAGTGCCTTCGGTGTGGGAGTTCGAGTCTCCCCGCTCGCACATCAATAAATAAAAACTTATCCTTTTTAACATTTTTCTTTTTTACATTATAAGCAACGATTAGTTTTATGCATTACAATTTCTTTCAACCACAACGAAATTCTATTCCTTAAAGGGTATAACTTTGCTTAAAGCATTACCTTTCGGTAGGTCAAAAACAATTTGCAAAACAGGACTAAAGTTAGGTTTATGGTACATTGCCTTGCGCAAAGGGACAGACCCTAATACCAAGTTGGGATAAAAAGATTCCGCCGTATCGGAAAATATTCGCAGAGTGGTAAGAGCGAATGCCGAATAAAGCGGAATCAATTTATTTTATAGCATAAATATTGACAGTTTTTTTTTTTTTTTTACATTTTCGTAACTTCAAATAGCAAGGAGAAAACGATTATGGACAAAAAATTATTAAAAAAATTAGGTAATTATTTTACTAAAGGGGTTAAGGTCGGCGCATTAACAACGGCGATTTTGATGGGCGCGGGTTGTGATCCCCTAACCCAGGACCAAGACACCTACCAAGAAATCAACTATGACGAAGATTTGTATAGCTATATTTTCTTGCGTCACCGTTTTGTCGAACGTGACGCTGAAATTCGCGAATCCGATAGTAATAAAACCAAATTGGCATGGTCGAACCGTCATTTTGAAGACGCCACCACTTACATGCGTCAAAAAATTGCGGATTTACAATACCAAATTCGCGAAGTAGAACCCGAAGGCAACTTCTTGCAACCCATTTGTGACGAAATTTTTGTGGATGCAAAAGGCAACCCGGACGACGGCTTTAACCACACGTCCTTAGACCCGATTCTTAAAGCCTCCAACGCCAGGTACTCCAACCTCTTGGGCGCCATTGCCGCCAAGGGGGCGGACGGTTTCGGTGTTTTCCGTTCTTGCTACAGTTTGCTGGCATTACAAGCCTATAATGACTCTTTAGGCAAACTAAAATATTCACCAACGTTCCCCCTGAACAACGAAACCACCGCGATCGCTAACGATGCCAACCGTTACGGCGTGAAATATGATTTTGACCAAGCCGAAGTCCTTTTGGATGAAATCGTGGAAAATGCGGCACGAAACACAGGCGTCAGCGCGCAAACCCTGCGTGACGCAATTAACCTGGCTTTATTGGACAACAGCTTGCGCGGCTTACACGATTTGGCAAAAGCCGCTGGTTTCCAGGTGACCAGCGAAAAAACCCTGCAACCCAGTAACCTGGTTAATCTCAACTATAACGATATCACGCATAATCCGCATGCGAATTGGCTCTACTACAAAACAATATACAAAGAACAAGAAGCTGCTGCCCAACAAAACCAAGACCAGGAACAAGGGCTTTAACCACTACCCTAACTGACACTCCAAAATACTCTTTTTTCTTTTCTTACCAACCAACGGCTTTGGCGGGTTGTCCCATGGGGTTACGCGTTCCGTCAAAGTTGTTCCAGAAATCGGTGGAATCATACGTATGATAGCTGAGGGACAGACCCTAATGCCAAGTTGGAATATAGGTCTGACACCAATTAGCTTTGCTTTAAATAGGAGACAGGTCACAATTCTAAAATAGAATACAGGTCTGTCCCTTTTTGCAATAAAATTGTTTCCAAA